>DATDER010000324.1:0-14806 GCA_036523095.1 Rubrivivax sp. | reverse complement strand
TCTGTGCACCTTGCACGACCCGTCGACAATCGCTGCGGTGATCGTCGAGCCGGTGGCGGGATCCACCGGCGTGCTGATCCCGCCCAAGGGCTACCTGAACCGGCTGCGCGAGATCTGCGACAAACACGGCATCCTGCTCATCTTCGACGAGGTCATCACCGGCTTCGGCCGCACCGGCCAGCCCTTTGCGGCTCAGACCTTCGGTGTCACGCCGGACCTGATGACACTCGCCAAGGGCATCACCAACGGCTGCGTGCCGATGGGCGCGGTGCTGGCTCGGCAATCGGTGCACGACGCCTTCATGAACGGGCCCGAGCACCTGATCGAGTTCTTCCACGGCTACACCTACTCGGCGCACCCGCTGGCCTGCGCCGCCGGCATCGCCACGCTGGACACCTACGCCGAAGAGGGCCTGCTCACCCGCGCCGGTGAACTGCAGGGTTACTTCGCCGAGTGCCTGCATTCGCTCAAGGGCGAGCCCAACGTGATAGACATCCGCAACATCGGCCTCGTCGGCGGCGTCGAGCTGTCGCCGCTGCCGGGCGAGCCGACCAAGCGGGCCTTCAACATCTTTCTCGACCTGTACGAGAAAGGTCTGCTGCTGCGCACGACCGGCGACATCGTCGCAATCTCGCCGCCGCTCATCATCGAACGGGCGCAGATCGACCAGATCGTCGACATGCTGCGCGGCGCGATCCGGCGCGTGGCCTGACGCACGCGGCGCTCGCTCCACCCACCGAGGACCTGCCTAGCGCTGAACTTATGCCCTTGCTCGCCACCGACCAGGCACTGACGCGCCACTCGTACTACGCCGCCACGGCGGTACGAGGTCCGGGCTATGCGCCGCTGCAGGGAGCGGCGGCTTGTGACGTGGCGGTGGTCGGCGGCGGGCTCGCGGGGTTGTCGGCGGCGCTGGAACTGGCCCAGCGGGGCTTCAGCGTCACCGTGCTCGAGGCACAACAGGTGGGCTTCGGCGCCAGCGGGCGCAACGGCGGGCAGGCGATCCACGGGCTCGCATGCGAGCAGTCGACGATCGAGGCGCAACTCGGCATCGACGAGGCACGCCGCGTCTGGGGCATGTCGATCGAAGCGCTCGACCTGATCCGCGAACGCATCGCGAGGCACAAGATCGACTGCGACTGGCAAGACGGCTACCTCGGTGTCGCGGTCAACGCGCGCAAAGGGGCCGAACTGGCGGCCTGGGCCGAGCGCATCCAGCAGGTCTACGGCTACCCGATGCAAACCGTCGCGCCGGCCGACATCGGCCGCTGGATCGCGAGCCCGCGTTTCCACAGCGGTGTGCACGACCCGCGCTCGGGGCACCTGCACCCGCTGAAATACACCCTCGGGCTGGCGCGCGCGGCGCAGCAGGCGGGCGTGCAGATCCACGAAGCGTCGGCCGTGACCGCGATCGAGCAAGGGGCGACGCCGCGCCTGCACACGGCCCGGGGCGAGGTCAGGGCGCGCCACGTGCTGCTCGCAGGCAACGTCTATCTGCAGGGCCTGGTGCCGAGCCTCGAGTCGCGCATCATGCCCGTGGGCACTTACCTGGCGTGCACCGAACGCCTCGCGCCCGAACTGGCAGACTCGCTCATCTCCAGCCGCTCCGCGGTCTGTGACACCAACTTCGTGCTCGACTACTTCCGCACCACGTGCGACGACCGCATGCTCTACGGCGGCCGTGTGAGCTACAGCACCGCAACCCCCGCCAACCTGAGCAAAAGCATGCGCGAGCGCATGGTCGGTACCTTCCCGCAGCTGGCGTCGGCGAAGATCGAATATGCCTGGGGTGGCTTCGTCGACATCTCGATGAACCGCGCGCCCGACTTCGGCCGCCTGCCCGCGCTGGGCGGTTACGCTCCCAACGTGTATTACCTGCAAGGCTTCTCGGGCCACGGCCTGGCGTTGACCGGCGTGGCCGGCAAGCTGGTGGCCGAGGCCATCGCCGGCGATGCGTCGCGCATGGACGTCTTTGCGCGCCTGAAGCACCGGCCCTTCCCCGGTGGCAGGCGCCTGCGCACGCCGGCGCTGGTGCTCGGCATGGCCTGGTACCGCCTGCGCGACATCGTGGCCTGAGCGACATGACAGCAACGACCAAACCCATCGTGCTCGTGCCCGCGTGCAACCGCGTGCTCGGTGGCCACCCCTTCCACATCGCGGGCAAGAAGTACATCGACGCCGTCTGGCTCGCCGGTTGCCAGCCGCTGGTGGTGCCTGCCGTCGAGCCGGCCGACCTTCCCGCCCTGCTCGACCTGGCGCACGGCGTGCTGCTGACCGGTTCGCCGTCGAACGTGCACCCGAGCCACTTCGGCGAGACGGTCTACGACCCGACGCTGCCGCTCGACCCGGCACGCGACGCCTGGACGCTCCCGCTCGTGCCGCAGGTGCTCGAGCGCGGGCTGCCGCTGCTGGCGATCTGCCGCGGGACGCAGGAGACCAATGTCGCGCTCGGCGGCACGTTGCACCAGGCGGTGCAGGATGTCGGCCCCTATGACGACCACCGCGCCAGCGGCGACGAACCTGCGCTCCAGTACGCCGAGAAACACGACGTGCGGGTGGAACCGGGCGGTGTGCTCAGCGGCATCGTCGACCGCCCTGTTTTTTCGGTGAATTCGGTCCACGGACAGGGGGTGAACACACTCGCACCGGGGCTGCGTGTCGAAGCGCGCGCCCCTGACGGCCTGATCGAAGCCTTCTCGGTGCCGGCAGCAAGCGGCTTCAACCTGTGCGTGCAGTGGCACCCCGAGTGGCAGGCGGCGGGCAACCCGGTGTCGATGCAATTGCTGCGCGCCTTCGGCCAAGCCTGCCGCAACTATCGGGAGCGCCCGCGCGGTCCCCTGCCCTGAGCGGCCGTCCGACGAGTGGCTATCCCGGCGGGCCCACCAGGCCGCGCCCCACAGAACAGGTGTCCCATGGTTTCCAGACAAGACTACACATTCAGCGACCTCGAAAATTGGCTCGACAACAACCGCGTGACCGAGATCGAGTGCCTCGTGCCCGACTTGACCGGCGTCGCGCGCGGCAAGATCCTGCCGCGCGAAAAGTTCACCGAAGACCGCGGCATGCGGCTGCCCGAAGCGGTGGTCGCGATGGGCGTGACCGGCGAGTTCCCGGAAGAGGGCCCCTACTACGACGTCATCAGCCCGACCGACCAGGACATGCACCTGCAGCCGGACCCGAGCACGGTGCGCATCGTGCCGTGGGCCACCGACCCGACGGCACAGGTGATCCACGACTGCTTCGACAAGGACGGCAAGATCGTGCCGTTCGCCCCGCGCTCGGTGCTGCGCCGGGTCTGCGAGCTCTACGCCGCCGAGGGCTGGGAGCCGGTGGTCGCGCCCGAACTCGAGTTCTACCTCGTGGCGCGCAACCCCGATCCCGACATGCCGCTGAAACCGCCGATCGGCCGCAGCGGTCGTGCCGAGACCTCGCGCCAGGCTTACTCGATCGACGCCGTGAACGAGTTCGACCCGCTGTTCGAGGATGTCTACAAGTACTGCGAGCAGATGGAGCTGAACGTCGACACGCTCATCCACGAGGTCGGCGCGGGGCAGATGGAGATCAACTTCTTCCACGCCCACCCGCTGCACCTGGCCGACGAGGTGTTCTTCTTCAAGCGCACGGTGCGGGAAGCGGCGATGCGGCACGACATGTTCGCCACGTTCATGGCCAAGCCGATTGCCGGCGAGCCCGGCAGCGCGATGCACGTGCACCAGAGCATCATCGACAAGGCGACGGGAAAGAACCTCTTCAGCCACGACGACGGCACGCCCACGAAGGAGTTCTTCTGGTTCATCGGCGGGCTGCAGAAGTACGTGCCCTCGGCGATGGCCCTGTTCGCGCCCTACGTCAACAGCTACCGCCGCCTGGTGCGCAGCAACGCGGCGCCGATCAACATCCAGTGGGGCACGGACAACCGCACCGTCGGCATCCGTTCGCCCGTGGCGACACCGGGCGCGCGCCGGATCGAAAACCGCGTCATCGGCGCCGATGCCAATCCCTACGCCGCGCTGGCGGCGACCATGGCCTGTGGTTACCTGGGTATCAAGAACCGGCTTGAGCCGTCGCCCGAATGCAAGGGTGACGCCTACCTGGGCGACTTCCAGCTGCCGCGCAGCCTGGGCGAAGCGCTGGGCCTGCTGCGCGCCGACAAGGATCTGGCCGAGGTGCTGGGTGCGTCTTTCGTCACTGTCTACACCGAGGTCAAGGAGATCGAGTACGCCGAGTTCATGAAAGTGATCTCGCCGTGGGAACGCGAACACCTTCTCCTTCACGTCTGAAGGCCACGCCCATGCGCACGACACAAGAATGGCAGGCGGCCGACGCCGCCCACTTCCTGCACCCTTTCACCGACTTCCAGGCGCTGGCGAAGAAGGGCTCGCGCATCATCACGCGGGCCGAGAACATCTACCTCACCGACAGCGACGGCCACCGCATCCTCGACGCGATGAGCGGGCTGTGGTGTGTCAACGTGGGTTACGGCCAGCAGGCGCTGGTCGACGCGGCGACCCGGCAGATGGGCGAGCTGCCCTTCTACAACGCGTTCTTCCAAACCGCCACGCCGCCGGCGATCGAGCTGGCGGAGCTGCTGGCCGAAGTGACACCGCCACAGTTCCAGCATGTGTTCTTCTCGGTCTCGGGCTCTGAAGGCAACGACACCGTCGTGCGCATGGTGCGCCGCTACTGGGACATCCTCGGTCAGCCCGGGCGCCAGTTCATCATCAGCCGGAACAACGCCTACCACGGCTCGACGATGGCCGGCGCCTCGCTCGGCGGCATGAGTGGCATGCACGCCCAAGGCGGGCTGCCGATCCCGGGCATCAGCCACATCGAGCAGCCCTACTGGTGGGAGCACGGCCGCCCGCAAGGGCTGTCACGCGACGAGTTCGGCCTCGTCGCCGCGGGCTGGCTCGAGGCGCGGATCCTCGAACTGGGCCCGGACAAGGTCGCGGCCTTCATCGGCGAGCCGGTGCAGGGCGCCGGTGGCGTGATCATCCCGCCGGCCACCTACTGGCCCGAGATCCAGCGCATCTGCGACAAGTACGGCGTGCTGCTCGTCAGCGACGAGGTCATCTGCGGCTTTGGCCGCACCGGGAAGTGGTGGGGCTGCGAGACCATGGGCAGCCGGCCCGACTTGATGACCTTCGCCAAGGGCGTCACCAGCGGCTACGTGCCGCTGGGCGGCGTGATGGTGGGCGAGCGCATCGCCCGGGTGCTGATCGAACAGGGCGGCGAGTTCAACCACGGCTACACCTACTCGGGCCACCCGGTCGCTTGCGCGGTGGCGGTGGCCAACATCCGGCTCATCCAGCAACTGCAACTGGTGCCGCATGTGCACGACGACGTGGGCCCATATCTTGCTCAGCATTTCGCGGCGTTGGGAGCCCATCCGCTGGTGGGCGATGCCGAAACGTGCGGTCTGATGGGAGCCCTTCTGCTCGTGAAGGACAAGGCCAAGGGGACGGCGTTCCCCGAGTCGGTCGAGATCGGCATGGTCTGCCGCGGCCACTGCTTTGCCAATGGCTTGATCATGCGCGCCGTCGGCGACCGCATGATCATCGCGCCGCCGCTCGTGATCACACGCGCCCAGGTCGACGAGATGGTAGCGCTGATCCGCCGCTGCCTCGACCTCACGCTCGCCGACGCGCAGCGCCAGGGTTGGGTGGCGTGATTGCCGTTCGATGGCTTCCCCTGATGGTTCGCCCTGCCCTTTTACCTAGACTCGTTCTCAATCGTTTACCACCCTTGTAGCCCCCGGAGGTTCCACCATGAACTTGAAGTCCGTTCACTCGGCCGCGGCGATTGCCCTGTCCGGCCTGGTCTTGTCCTGTGCCAGCGTGTTTGCGCAGGAGGAGGACAAGGTACTGAACGTCTACAACTGGTCGGACTACATCGCCGACGACACGATCAAGAACTTCGAGAAAGAGACCGGCATCAAGGTCCGCTACGACAACTTCGACAACAACGAGATCGTTCACGCCAAGCTTGTGGCGGGCAAGACGGGCTACGACATCGTCGTGCCGTCTTCCAACTGGGCCAAGCTGCAGATCGACGGCGGGCTGCTGTCCAAGCTCGACAAGAGCAAGATCCCGAACCTGAAGAACCTCGACCCGGCGGTGCAGGCGCAGCTTGCACGCATGGACCCGGGCAACGACTACATGGTGAACTGGCTCTGGGGCTTCACCACCGTGGGCATCAACGTCGACAAGGTCAAGGCCGCGCTGGGCGACATGCCGATGCCCGCCAACGTTTGGGATCTGGTCTTCAAGCCCGAGTACATCAGCAAGCTCAAGAGCTGCGGCACCTCGTACCTCGACTCGGCGAGCGAGGTCGTGCCGGCCGCGCTGCACTACCTGGGCAAGCCGTCGTTCAGCAAGACACCGTCCGACTATGCGGCGGCGGCGAGCCTGCTGAAGTCGGTGCGACCCTACGTCACGCTGTTCAGCTCGTCGGGTTACATCAATGACATGGCCAACGGCTCGATCTGCGTCGCGCTCGGCTGGTCGGGCGACATCAACATCGCGCGCCAGCGTGCCGCGGACGGCAAGACCGGGCAGAACATCCAGGCCCTGGTTCCCGCCAATGGCGGCCTGTTGTTCTTCGATGTGATCGTGATCCCGGCCGATGCACCGCGCCCCGGCAACGCACACAAGTTCATCAACTTCATGCTGCGCCCGGAGAACGCCGCCGGCCTGACGAACAAGGTGTTCTACGCGAACCCGGTGCCCGACTCGAAGAAGCTGATCCGTGCCGAAGTCGCGAGCAACCCGACCGTCTTCCTGCCTCCGGCCGACCTGGCCAAGATGGTGCCGCCTGATTCGCTGAACAACGACCTGCGCCGTCTCATGACCCGCACCTACACCTCGTTCAAGACCGGCCTTTGATGTGGCTCACCCCCGTAGCGCCTTCGGCGCTCCCCCTCAAGGGGGCTCCGCCAGCGGCCGGGCAGAGCCCGTCCGCGGCGTCGGCTTGAAGGTGACTGCGACGACATTTCTGACACCGGTGGCTACGACCCGATGACGGCAAACCCCAACTCCGCGTTCCTGCAGATCAGGAACGTCGTGAAGGACTTCAACGGCTACAAGGCCGTCAACAACGTCAGCCTCGACATCGCCAAGGGCGAGATCTTCGCGCTACTGGGGAGCTCGGGTTGCGGCAAGAGCACGCTGTTGCGCATGCTGGCCGGTTTCGAGACGCCGACTTCGGGCCAGATCATCCTCGACGGCAAGGACCTGGCCGACCTGGCGCCCTACGAGCGGCCGATGAACATGATGTTCCAGAGCTACGCGCTCTTTCCGCATCTCACGGTGTGGGACAACATCGCCTTCGGCCTGCGACGCGAGCGACTGCCGGCGGCGCAGGTCAGCGAGCGTGTGGAGGCGATGCTCAAGCTGGTGCAGCTCGGCAAGTTCGCCCAGCGCAAGCCGCACCAGTTGTCGGGCGGCCAGCAGCAGCGGGTGGCGCTCGCGCGCAGCCTGGCCAAGCAACCGCAGATGCTGCTGCTCGACGAGCCGCTGGGCGCACTCGACAAGAAGCTCCGCGAGGAAACGCAGATCGAGCTCGTCAACATCATCGAGCAGGTCGGCGTCACCTGCGTCATGGTCACGCACGACCAGGAAGAGGCGATGACGATGGCCTCGCGCATCGCGATCATGAGCGAGGGCAGCTTCCTGCAGGTCGGAGCGCCGAGCGACATCTACGAAACGCCGGCGACACGTTTCGTTGCCGACTTCATCGGCAACGTGAATCTGATGGACGGCACGCTCGACGTCGACGCGGCCGACCACTGCATCATCGGCTGCCCCGACTGCAAGCACCACGTCGGGCACGGCATCACGGGCACCGAGGGCATGCCGGTCACGGTAGCCCTGCGGCCCGAGAAGCTGCACCTGTCGCGTGCCGCGCCGGCGGACACCGAATTCAACGCGGTGCGCGGCGTGATCAAGGAGATGTCGTACTTCGGCAGCTTCACGGTCTACCAGCTCGAGCTCGCAAGCGGCGCGCGCCTGAAGGTCAGCCACGCCAACACCCAGCGCCACCGCGACGACGAGCTCACCTGGGGCGACAGCGCCTGGGTGAGCTGGTCCAGCTCGGCCCAAGTGGTGCTGACCCAGTAACCGCCCGGCCATGAAGACAGGCCTCCTCGACAGGTTCATCGGTGCATGGCGCGGGCGCCACGCCGTCATCGGCGTGCCCTTCCTGTGGCTGCTCTTGTTCTTCCTGTTGCCGTTCTTCATCGTCCTGAAGATCAGTGTCTCCGAGATGGAGACCGTCCAGTTCAAGGACCTGATCACCTTCAAGGACGGCCTGCTGAACCTGACGCTCAAGCTCAGCAACTACGTCTTCATCACCGAAGACGCGCTCTACTGGCGTTCCTACCTGGCGAGCGTGCAGTACGCCTTCGTCACCACGCTGCTGTGCCTGGCGATCGGTTATCCCTTCGCCTACTTCATGGCACGTGCCAAGCCGACCGTGCAGCCGACCTTGCTGATGCTCGTGATGCTGCCGTTCTGGACCTCGTTCCTGCTGCGTGTCTACGCCTGGAAGGGCCTTCTCAGCACCGACGGCTGGGTCCACGACCTGATCGTCGACATGGGCCTCGACCAGGCCCTCTTCGCTCTGGGCATGATCCCGGCGCCGGGCAAGCTGATGAACACACCGTTCTCGCTCGTGCTCGGCATGACCTACACCTACCTGCCATTCATGATCCTGCCGCTCTACGGCAACCTGGCCAAGATGGATCTGCGCCTGCTCGAAGCCGCGCAGGACCTGGGCGCGTCGCCCTGGGTCGCGTTCTGGAAGGTCACGGTGCCGCTGTCGAAGGCCGGCATCATCGCCGGCGCGATGCTCGTGTTCATTCCCTGCGTCGGCGAGTTCGTCATCCCCGAACTGCTCGGCGGGCCCGAGACGCTGATGATCGGGCGTGTGATGTGGGACGAGTTCTTCTCCAACAACGACTGGCCGATGGCGTCGAGCGTGGCGGTCGTGATGGTGCTGCTGATCCTGGTCCCGCTCGCGATCTTCAGCAAGTACCAGGCCGAGGCCCAGGAGGTGCGCAAGTGAAGGCTTCCGCGGCGGGCCGATGGGTCGCGCGCAGCTGGCTCTGCGCCGGCTACGTCTTCCTGTACCTGCCGATCGTGGCGCTGGTGCTCTATTCCTTCAACGACTCGCCGATCCCCAACGTCTGGCGCGGCTTCACGCTCAAGTGGTACACCGCGCTGGCGTCGGACAACGAGATGCTCGCCGGCCTGTGGCTGAGCCTGAAGATCGCCTTCCTGACCGCCTGCGGCTCGGTCGTGCTCGGCACCCTGGCGGCCTTCGCGCTCGTCAAGTACAAGCGTTTCTTCGGCCGCACGCTCTTTTCGGGCATGGTGAATGCACCGCTCGTGATGCCCGAGGTGGTGGTCGGCTTGTCGCTGTTGCTGATGCTGGTGAGCATCCAGCGTGCGATCGGTTTCCCGGAGCGCGGCATGATGACGATCTGGCTCGGCCACCTGCTGCTCGGCATGGCCTACGCGGCCGTGATCGTTCAGTCGCGGCTGCAGGACCTGAACCCGCAGCTCGAAGAGGCCGCGATGGACCTCGGCGCACGGCCCTCGCGTGTCTTCTGGCTCGTGACGCTGCCGATGATCGCGCAGTCGCTGGCATCGGCCTGGCTCCTGACCTTCACGCTGTCGCTCGACGATGTCGTGCTGTCGGCCTTCCTGTCCGGGCCGGGATCGACGACGATGCCGCTCGTCATCTTCTCGCGTGCGCGCCTGGGCCTGAACCCGAGCGTGAACGCGGTGGCAACGCTGATCGTCGTCATCGTCGCGATCGGCGTGTTGATCGCGAGTTACCTGATTGCGCGCGCCGAACGCCGGCGCACGCTCGAGATGTCGGCCGCCATGCGCGGCTGAGATTGCATTCCCCGCATCCGTAGACCCCAAAACGAAGGAAACCGAGATGACACTCAACGGCCTGCGCTTCACGCTCCTTGCCTCCGCCCTCACGGCCGCGCTCCCGGCTGCGGCGCAATCCAACGAAGAACTGCTGAAGGAGATCCGGGCGCTGCGCGACCGTGTGGCCGAGCTCGAAAAGAAGGTCGCGCCTGCCGCGGCCGGCGCAGCGGGCGGCGCCGCCGCCGCGACGGCCGCCCCCACGCCGCAGTGGGGAATGACGCCGGAGCAGGCTCGCGAGATGAACCGCATCGCCGTCAAGACCGAGTCGCTGCAGGACGTCTTCACCGACCAGGGCTACAAGGGCCTGAAGATCAGCGGCCAGATGGATCCGACGTACATCTACAACCATGCCCAGGACAATTCGTCCTTCGTGTTCCTCAACAACAGCGACGCGCGTTACACCTACGACAACTCTTATTTCGGCATGGCGGTACTCGACTTCGAGAAAGAGACCGAAGGCGGCACGAAGTGGAAGCTGACGCTGGCACCCGAGCGCGGCACCGGATCGTTGAGCAACGGCGGCTCGATCGTTCACGAAGCTTCGGTGTCGGTCCCGCTCACCGACCTGCAGACGCGGCTCTGGGTCGGCCAGATCCCCGACTGGACGGGCTACGAACTCACCCTGCCCGCAGGCAACAAGTTGATCACGCACAACCTGCTCTTCGACACCATGGCGCCGACCAACTACACCGGCGCCGTGTTCGACTACACGAGCGGCAAGTGGTGGAGCCGGGTCGGCCTCGCCAACGTGAACACCGCGCGCAACAGCTCGGGCAACAACACGCCGGCGTTGATCTACCGCGTCGACTATTCGAAGGGTGAGTTCGAAGGATTCGGGTTCAGCGGCCTGCACGGCAAGGTCGCCAACTTCGCGGCCGACGGGACCTACGACGACCCGACCGGCGCGGTCGACGCCGACGGCAATCCGGTGCAGCTCGGCTTTGGCGGCTCGGGCAAGAACACGATGGCGAACCTGCTCGAGTTCGACGCCTACTTCGTACGTGGCGACTGGTCGCTCTTCGGCCAGATCAGCTACGGTGAGCAGAAGGGCTCCGCCATCTTCAACAGCGACGGCAATCTGCGCGATGCACGGTGGTGGGGATTGTCGGGCACCGCGGCCTACAAGGTCACGCCGCGCCTGGAAAGCGTGTTCCGTGCCGACTACGTCAGCAACGAGAAGAACGGTGGCGGCCTCTTCGGCTACAGCTTCGACGACGGCATCAACGGCATCGGCCGCGGGATCGAGTCGGACGGCAGCTTCTCCAAGGGAGAGTCGACCGGTGCCAATCGCTACGCGTTGTCCTTCGGCCTGAACTACCTCTACGACGAGAACACGATCTTCAAGGCCGAGTACCGTTACGACGGTGCCGACCAGCCGGTGTTCGAATACGTCAAGAACGAGACCTACAAGAAGTACAACCACGTGCTCGGCGCGTCGGTCGTCGTCAGCTTCTGACGCGGCGGCGCCTGGCCACGGGGCGGGCCGCGGGCCCGCCTCGGCACTTCAAGGAGACCAACGTGAGCACCCCTGCTGCAATCGACTGGCGCGCACGCGCCACCTCGCTGAAGATCGATGGCCGGATGGTCATCGACGGCCAGCGGCGTGATGCCGCGAGCGGCGAGACCTTCGCCAAGACCTCGCCGCTCGACTCCCGCGCACTGGCACCGGTGGCACGCGGCCACGTCGCCGATATCGACGCCGCGGTGCAGAGCGCGCGCGCCGCCTTCGACGATGGCCGCTGGTGCAGGAAGCCGCCTGCCGTGCGCAAGAAGATCCTGCAGCGCTTCGCCGACAAGATCCTGGCCGCGAAGGACGAACTGGCCTTGCTCGAGACGCTCGACATGGGCAAGCCGATCCAGTACGCGCTTGCGGTCGACGTGCCCAGCACCGCGCGCACCATCGCCTGGTACGCCGAAGCGATCGACAAGGTCTACGACGAGATCGCGCCCACGGGCCCGAATGCGCTGGCGCTGATCACGCGCGAAGCGATGGGTGTCATCGGTGTGATCGTGCCCTGGAACTACCCGATGATCATGGCCGCGTGGAAGCTCGGGCCCGCGCTGGCCTCGGGCAACTCGGTCGTGCTCAAGCCGAGCGAAAAGAGCCCGCTCTCGGCGCTGCGTCTCGCCGAGCTGGCGGTCGAAGCGGGTGTGCCGCCCGGTGTCTTCAACGTCGTGCCGGGTTACGGCCACGAAGCCGGCGAGGCACTCGCGCTGCACATGGATATCGACGCCATCGGCTTTACCGGCTCGACGCGCACCGGCCGACGCATGCTCGATTACGCCGGCCGCAGCAACCTGAAGCGGGTCTACAACGAACTCGGCGGCAAGTCGGCCTTCCTCGTCTTCCCGGATTTCGAGGACTTGAAGCGTGCCGCCACCACCGTCGCCGGCAGCATGTTCTTCAACCAGGGCGAGAGCTGCAACGCGCCGTCGCGTGTGCTGGTGCACGAGAGCATCGCCGATCGTTTTGTCGAGATCGTGGCCGCGCAGGCGGCCCATTACCCGCCGGCGGACCCGCTCGATCCCGGCACGGTGATGGGCGCGCTCGTCGACGACACCCAGTTGCGAACGGTGATGGCCTACATCGATGCCGGCAAGGCCGAAGGCGCACGCTGCGTGGCCGGCGGTCGCCAGGTGCGCACCGAGACCGGTGGTTATTACGTCGAGCCGACCGTCTTCGATGGGGTCGAGAACGGCATGAAGATCGCACGCGAGGAAATCTTCGGCCCGGTCATGAGCGTGATCCGCTTCAAGACCGAGGAAGAGGCAGTGGCACTGGCCAACAACTCCAGCTTCGGCCTCCAGGCGAGTGTGTGGAGCCACAACATCAACCGCGCCCACCGTGTCGCGCGGGCGTTGAAGGCCGGCACCGTGCACGTGAACCAGTACGACGAAGATGACATCACGGTCCCCTTCGGCGGCTACAAACAGAGCGGCAACGGGCGCGACAAGTCGCTCCACGCCTTCGACAAGTACACCGAGCTGAAGACCACCTGGCTGCGCATCGACGCCGCCTGAGGAGACACGACCATGAACCACTCGAAGAACGAGCAGCTCCTGACCCGCAAGGCGGCCGCCACACCACGCGGCGTCGGTGTGATGGCGCCCTTCTTTGCCGACCGGGCCCAGGGCGCCGAGCTGTGGGACGTCGAAGGCCGGCGCTTCATCGACTTTGCGGGCGGCATCGCGGTGATGAACGTGGGCCACGGCCACCCCAAGGTACTGGCCGCGATCCAGGCGCAGCTCGAACGATTCACGCACACCTGTTACCAGGTCGTGCCTTACGAGAGTTACGTCGCGCTTGCCGAGAAGCTGAACGCACTGACACCCGGCAGCCACGCGAAGAAGACCGCGCTCTTTTCCACCGGCGCCGAGGCGGTCGAAAACGCGATCAAGATCGCACGTTCACACACCAAACGTTCGGGCGTCATTGCCTTTGGCGGCGCCTTCCACGGGCGCAGCATGTTTGCCGTGGCGCTGACGGGCAAGGTGCAGCCGTACAAGGCCGGCTTCGGCCCCTTCCCGCCCGAGATCTACCATGCGCCCTTCCCTGGCCAGGGCGTCGACCTGGCGGAAGTGAAGCGCGCGGTGCAGCACCTCTTCAAGGCCGACATCGAGCCCTCCCGCGTCGCCGCGATCGTCTTCGAGCCGGTGCAGGGCGAAGGCGGCTTCAACATCATCCAGGCCGAGGCGGTGCAGTGGCTGCGCGCGTTGTGCGACGAACACGGCATCGTACTGATCGCCGACGAGGTGCAGACCGGATTCGGCCGCACCGGCAAGCTGTTTGCGATGGAGCACTACGGCGTCGTGCCCGACATCATGGTGATCGCCAAGTCGCTCGCCGCCGGTACGCCGCTGTCGGCCGTGTGCGGGCGCGCCGAGATCATGGACGCGCCCGTGCCCGGCGGGCTGGGCGGCACCTACGCCGGGAACCCGCTGGCCACGGCAGCGGCGCTGGCGGTGATCGACGTGATGCACGACGAGCGGCTGCCGGAGCGCGGTACCGTGCTCGGCGAACAGCTCCGGGCGCAGCTGAACACGATGCGCAGCCGGATGCCGCAGATCGCCGACGTTCGCGGCCTGGGTGCGATGGTCGCAGTGGAGTTCAACCGGCCGGGTACCGACGAGCCCGATGCCGAGTTCACCAAGCGTGTGCAGGCCGAAGCGCTGCAACGCGGGTTGATCCTGCTCACCTGCGGTGTCAATGCCAACGTACTGCGCTTCTTGTTCCCGCTCACGATCCCGCAAGCGTTGTTCGACGAAGCACTGGCCCTTCTGCGCGAAGCGATCGAAGCCGCCGCTCCATGAAGGCGCTGCAGGAGCGCCTGGCCGCCCAGGGTGTGCACACCCTGCTCGTGCAGTTCACCGACCTGCACGGCGTGGCCAAGGGCAAGCTGGTGCCGCTGACGCACCTGGAGGACGTGCTGCGCGTCGGCGCCGGCTTCGCGGGCCCGTCGATCTGGGGCACCGGCCTGCCGCGCACGGGGCCGCGCGCCGAGTACTACGCCCGCGGCGACACGAGCGCCGCGATGGCGTTGCCGTGGATGCCCGGCGTGGCGCGCATCGTCGGCGACGGCTTTGTCGACGGCCAGCCCTTCGACGCCTGCCCGCGCCAGGTCCTCCGGCGTGCGCTCGCCAGGCTGTCCGAGCGGGGCTGGCAACTGCGCACCGGCATCGAGCCCGAGTTCTTCCTGCTCCGGCGCGACGGAGCCTCATGGCTGCCCGCGGACGAACACGACCGACTCGACAAACCTTCGTACGACCTGAAGTCGCTGCCGCGCCAACAAGGCTTCCTGCACGCGTTGTCGAGCGCGCTCGGCGCCTGCGGTCTCGACGTCCTGCAACTCGACCACGAGGACGCG
>DATDER010000323.1:0-11736 GCA_036523095.1 Rubrivivax sp. | reverse complement strand
TGGGCTTGCGCCCCAAGTGCTGCCGGAACTTGGCGTCCCCTAGGGGATTCGAACCCCTGTAGCCACCGTGAAAGGGTGGTGTCCTAGGCCTCTAGACGAAGGGGACTGCGTCCTTCTTGTTCTCGACTCCGACGGCGCCTGGATCCTGGTGGAGGTAAGCGGGATCGAACCGCTGACCTCTTGCATGCCATGCAAGCGCTCTCCCAGCTGAGCTATACCCCCTTTGGAGACAAGCACCGTCCAGTCGAGCCTCGAATTATAGCGTGGCCGATGCGAGCGGCAGCAAACGCTGGAGCACGGTGTCGCGCGGGAACAGCGCCAGTACGGCGTCGATCGACGGTGTCTGCGCGCGGCCGCAGACCAGCACCCGCACCGCCGGGGCCAACTGCGGCATCTTCAGGCCCGTTTCGGCGAGGGTCTCCTTCATCGCCTGCGCGATAGATACCTTGTCCCACGGCGCTGCCGCCAGCCGCCCGTGCAAGGCGCGCAGCGCCAGCTGTGCGGTTTCGGTGACGTGAGCCTGCAGATCGGCTGTGGCCGGGTCGACCGGCGCGTAGAACATCCGGACCCAGTCGGCGAGTTCGACCGTGGTGCTGCAACGGTCCTTGAACAACGCACACACCTGCGCCAGATGAGCGGGGTCGCTAGCCGACACCCCGCGCTGAGCGAGTTGCGCCGCCACCAGCGCGGCGAGCCGGGCATCGTCGGCGTGTTTGATATGGTGGGCATTGACCCACGCGAGCTTGGCCGGGTCCCATTGCGCCGGGCTCTTCGACAGGTGGTTGCCGTCGAACCAGGCTACCATCTGCGCAGGCGTGAAGAGTTCCTCGTCGCCGTGGCTCCAACCCAGGCGCGCCAGGTAGTTGAGCATCGCTTCGGGCAGATACCCGGCCTGTTCGTAGGCCGTGACGCTGACCGCGCCGCGACGCTTCGAAAGCTTGAGCCCGTCGTCGCCGAGGATCACCGGGCAGTGGCCGAACTGCGGCAGCGTGGCGCCCAGCGCGCGGAACATGTTGATTTGCCACGGCGTGTTGTTGACGTGCTCGTCGCCGCGAAAGACATGTGTGATGCCCATGTCCCAGTCGTCGACGACGACGGCGAAGTTGTAGGTCGGCACGCCGTCAGGCCGGACGATGATCAGGTCGTCGATCTCGCGGTTGCTGATGCTGATCGGCCCCTTGACGAGGTCGTCCCAGCTGACGCTGCCGTCCACCGGGTTGGCGAGGCGCACGACGGGTGACACGCCCGCCGGCACCGGTGGCAGCGTCTTGCCCGGCGCGGGGCGCCAGCGCCGGTCGTAGTGTGTCTTCTCACCACGCGCACGCTGTGCATCGCGGGTCGCTTCCAGTTCCTCCGGCGTGCAGTAGCAGCGATAGGCGTGACCCGATGCGATCAGGCCCTCGGCCACCGCGCCGTAACGCGCCAGGCGCTGCATCTGGTAGACGGGGCCCTCGTCGTAGTCGAGGCCGAGCCAGTGCACAGATTGCAGGATCTGCTCGACCGCGTCCTGCGTCGAGCGCGCGACATCGGTGTCCTCGATGCGCAGCACGAACTGCCCGCCATGATGGCGTGCATAGGCCCACGAATAAAGCGCGGTACGCGCCGTTCCCAGATGGAGATAACCCGTGGGCGACGGGGCGATGCGGGTGCGAACGCCCGCCGTCATGCGAGCGTGCTCAGGCCACGCGCCAGGTCGGCCTTGATGTCGTCCACGTGATCCAGCCCGACTGCGACCCGGATCAGGCCCTGCGTGATCCCCGCGGCCTGGCGCTGCGCCTCGCTGAGCCGGCCGTGCGTCGTGCTCGACGGGTGCGTGATCGTGGTCTTGGTGTCGCCCAGGTTCGCGGTGATTGAACACACCCGCGTCGAGTCGACGACGTGGAAGGCGCCGGCCCGCTCGCCGCGCACCCTGAATGACACCACCGCCCCGCCCAGGCCGCTTTGCTGCGCCATCGCGAGCGCATGTTGCGGGTGCGACTCCAGGCTCGGGTGGTGCACGCCCTCGACCGCCGGCTGTTCTTCGAGCCAGTGCGCCAGTTCCAGCGCTGCGCGGCTTTGCGCCTGGAGCCGTATCGACAAGGTTTCCAGCCCCTTCAGCACGACCCACGCGTTGAAGGGCGACAGGCTCATGCCGGCGCTGCGCATCGTGGGAACGAATTGGGCATCGAGCAGGTCGGCCGGCCCGCACACGGCACCGGCGATTACACGACCCTGGCCGTCGAGGTACTTGGTGCCCGAGTGCATCACCAGGTCGGCGCCGAACTTGACCGGCTGCTGCAGCGCCGGGGAGCAGAAGCAGTTGTCGACCGCGAGCAGCGCGCCACCCTTGTGGGAGATCTCGGCCAGTGCCGCGATGTCGCTCACCGCGGTGAGCGGGTTGCTCGGTGTCTCGGCGAACAGCAGCCGGGTGTTCGGCCGCATCGCGTCGCGCCACGCGGCGGCGTCGGTCTGCGAAACGAAGCTGGTCTCGATGCCGAACTTGGCGAAGTCCTGGAACAGCTTGATCGTCGAGCCGAAGACGCCGTTCGAACAGACCACGTGGTCGCCGCTCTTGAGCAGGCTCATGATGATGATCAGGATCGCGGCCATGCCGCTCGAGGTCGCGATGCAACCGCTCGTACCTTCCATCGCAGCCAGACGGCGCTCCATCATCGTCACGGTCGGGTTCGAGAAGCGGCTATAGACAAAAGCCTCTTCTTCGTTCGCGAACCTCGCCGCGGCGGTGGCGGCGTCGGGGTGCACGAAGGAGCTCGTCAGGAACAGCGCCTCCGAGTTCTCGCCCCACGGCGATGGCGGCAGACCCTCGCGCACGGCGAGCGTTTCGCGCCGCGCATCGGCTGGCAGTTCCACCCGCGGGAGCAGTTTCTTGGTCATCAGGCCCCTCCGTCGGCTTCCTGCAACGCCAGGCGCCCGCGGCCGGCGTCGTCTTCTTCATCGAACTGCAAACGGCGTTGCGCCTCCATCGCCGCAAAGTCGGCCTGCGACACGTCACCGGTGATGTAGCGGCCGTCGAAACAACTCGCCTCGAAGCTGCTGATCTTCGGGTTCAAGGCGCCGATGACCCGCTTCATCGCGTCCACGTCCTGGTAGATCAGCGCATCGGCTCCGATGTACTCACGCACCTCTTCGATCGAGCGGTTGTGCGCGATCAGCTCCTCGGGCGTGGGCATGTCGATGCCGTAGACGTTGGGGAAACGCACCGGCGGCGCTGCCGAGGCCATGAAGACCTTGCGCGCGCCCGCCTCGCGCGCCATCTGCACGATCTCCTTGCTCGTCGTGCCGCGCACGATTGAGTCGTCGACGAGCAGCACGTTGCGGCCCTTGAACTCGACGCCGATCGCGTTCAACTTCTGGCGCACGCTTTTCTTGCGCACCGCCTGCCCCGGCATGATGAAGGTGCGGCCGACGTAGCGGTTCTTGACGAAGCCTTCGCGGTAGGGCTTGCCGAGTTTCTGCGCCAGCTGCATCGCGCTCGGCCGGCTCGACTCGGGGATCGGTATGACCACGTCGATCTCGTTCGGCGGCATCGTGGAAATCAGCCGCTGCGCCAGCGTCTCGCCGAGATTCAGCCGCGCCTGGTACACCGAGATGCCGTCCATCACCGAATCCGGCCGCGCGAGGTAGACGAACTCGAAGATGCAGGGGTTCAGCTTCGGCGCGACGGCGCACTGGCGGCTGTGGATCGTGCCCTTGAGGTCGATGAAGATCGCCTCGCCGGGTGCCACGTCACGCGCCAACTTGTGCCCCGTGCCTTCGAGCGCGACCGATTCGCTGGCCACCATCACTTCGCGCCCCGCCGGTGTCATGCCCTTGCCGAAGCACAGCGGGCGGATGCCGAAGGGGTCGCGGAACGCAAGCAGCCCGTGCCCGGCGATCAGCGCGATCACCGCATACGAGCCCTTGATGCGCTGCTGCACCGCAGCGACCGCCTTGAAGACCTCGTTCGGCGTCAGCGGCAGGTCGCGCGCCGCGGTCTCGAGTTCGTGCGCGAGCACGTTGATCAGTACCTCGGTGTCGCTCTCGGTGTTGATGTGGCGCCGGTCGACCGCGAAAAGCTCGTTCTTCAGCGCGTGGGCGTTGGTCAGGTTGCCGTTGTGCACGAGCACGATGCCGTAAGGCGCGTTGACGTAGAAGGGCTGCGCCTCTTCTTCGCTGTAGGCGTTGCCGGCCGTCGGGTAACGCACCTGCCCCAGTCCCACCGTGCCGGGCAGCGCGCGCATGTTGCGGGTGCGGAAGATGTCGCGCACCATGCCGCGCGCCTTGTGCATGAAACACTTGGTGCCCTGCATCGTGACGATGCCGGCGGCGTCCTGCCCGCGGTGCTGCAGCAGCAGCAAGGCGTCGTAGATCAGCTGGTTGGCAGGCGCTTTGGAGATGACGCCGACGATGCCGCACATGGTGTTTGCCGTCCCTAGGGTTGTCGTGTCAGGCCGGAAGCCACTGCGCCATGGCCGGGGGCAGCAGCGGCTTGAGGCCCTGCACCACCCCCGCCACCACCTTCGCGCCGGCCGAGGTCTTCCAAGCCGTCGATTGTGCCCCGGGGGTGAGCGAAACGATGGTCACCACCGCAATCAGCAGCACACCGCCGCGCAAAAGGCCGAAGACGGCGCCGAACAGACGATCGGGCACCGTCAGCGGTGTCGCCGCGATGACCATGCGCACCAGGCGCGCCAGAATGGCCCACGCCACCAGCGCCGCTACAAAACACAGCAGCAGCGCGGCCGACTGGTTGAGCGCCGAGCCCGGCGTGCCCACGGGCAGGAACCTGGCCACATCGGGGGCGAACCAGACGGCTGCGAAGTAGGCGACGATCCATCCCGCGAGCGACATCAACTCGAAGACGAGGCCGCGGAACAGCCCCACCAGCACCGAAAACACCAGCACCGCGAGCATCGCCCAGTCGACCCAGCTGAGCGCGCCAGCCCCGGAGACGGCGCTGCCGCTCACAGCGCGAGCACCGCGCCCGGCAGATTCGCCGTCTTGAGCCGGCCGAGCACCTTGGCAGCCTCGTCACGCGAGTCGAACGGCCCGATCCGCACGCGGGTGCGCTTGCCGGTATCGGTGTCAACGACCTGCGTGTAGGTCTTCAAGCCCATGCGCTCGACCTTGAGCCGCACGTCACGCGCAGCCGCGCTCTCGGCGAAAGCGCCGACCTGGATCACGAACCGGCCGGGCTTCGGGTCTGCACCGGCCGCACTGGATGCCGGTGTGGCCGCAGCCGCTTCTCTGGTCGTCTCGATCGGCGCGGGCTTGGGCGCCGGCATGGTTTTGGTTGGCATGGACGCGGGCGCGGAGGACGCCTTCGCCGCCTCCTTCAAGGGCGCGGTCACGCCGGCCGCCGACGCCGCCGCTGCGGGCGCCTCGACCACGACGTTCGCGGTCGGGTCGACGACGATCGGCGGCACCGCCTTGGTCGACGCGGGCTTGGGCAGCGCCGGCGCGGCGCCGCCGTTGCGCGCGGCCTCGATCGGGATGTCGACAGGAATCGTGCGCGGCTGGGTTTCGAAGAGCAGCGGGAAGGCGATCACGCCCAGCACCAGCAACACCGCCGCGCCGATGAGGCGCCTGCGCGCTCGCACACGTGCGAGCTGGATCTCGGCGCCGTCGGCCACGGGGCGCGAGCGCGCAGCCGGTGCATCTTTGCGTTTCAGGAAGGGCGGCAGGGGCATGCGACGAAGGGGCTGCAGCGGGGCGCCGCTGGTCGGGTCAGCCGACGTGTCGGGCCGCCAAGGTGGGCAAGCCCTCCTTCAACACGCCGCCTACCGTGTAGAAGGATCCAAACACGACGATTCTATCAGCGGGGTCGGCCGCCGCCGCCGCGGCACGCAGCGCTGCAGCGGGGTCCCGATGGCACTGAACAGTCGCCCGTGCGAGCGCAGGCACCTGGGGCGCCAGCGTGGCCAGGCCCTGCGCGAGTTCGCGTGCCGTTGCCGCGCGCGGGGAGTCCAGGTCGCAGAAATGCCAGTGGTCGACCAGCCCGGCCATCCGCCTCAACAGCGCGGCGATGTCCTTGTCGCGCATCGCGCCGAAGACCGCGTGCGTGGCCGGGTGGTAGCCCATCTGGTCGAGATTGAGCGCCAGGGCCGCCACCGAGTGCGGGTTATGCGCCACGTCGAGCACGAGCGTGGGCTGGCCGGGGACGATCTGGAAGCGCCCAGGCAGGTCCACCATCGCGAGACCGCTACGCACCGCCTGCGCGCTCACCGGCAGGCGCTCGCGCAGGGCTTCGAAGGCGGCAAGCACCCCTGACGCGTTGACGAGCTGGTTCGCGCCGCGCAAGGCCGGGTAGGCCATACCGCTGTAGCGCTTGCCCCGGCCCGACCAGTTCCATTGCTGGCGATCGCCGGCGTGGTTGAAGTCGCGCCCGACGAGCCAGAGGTCGGCGCCGATGGCCTGCGCGTGTGCCACCACGCTGTGCGGCGGCGCCGGGTCGCTCACGATCGCGGGCTTGCCCGGTCGCATGATCTGGGCCTTCTCCAGACCGATGCGTTCGCGGTCCGGCCCGAGGTACTCGGTGTGGTCGAGGTCGATGCTGGTGATGACGGCGCAATCGGTATCGACCGTATTCACGGCGTCGAGCCGGCCGCCGAGGCCGACTTCGAGAATCACGAGGTCGAGTTCCACGCTTGCCAGCGCGCGCACGATCGCGAGCGTGGTGAACTCGAAGTAGGTCAGCGTCAGACCGCCGCGCGCGGCCTCCACCGCTTCGAAGTGCGTCACCAACGCCTGCGCAGCGACGCTGGCACCGCCGATGCGGCAACGTTCCTCGAAGTGCACCAGGTGCGGCTTGATGTAGAGCCCGACGCGGTAGCCGGCCTGCAGCGCGACCGACTCCAGCATCGCGCAGGTCGAGCCCTTGCCGTTTGTGCCGGCAACGGTGATCACCGGTGCCGCGAACCGCAGGCCCATTCGGTCGCGCACGATGTTGACACGCTCGAGCGACATGTCGACGGCACTCGGGTGCAGTTGCTCGCAATGCGTCAGCCAGGCGGCCAGTGAGTTCGGCGTGTTCACGCGCACGATGTTAGTCGGCGCCATGCAGACGGGCGGCCCTGAAGGCCGCCCGCGGTATCGAGGGGGAATCAGCCCCGGCGCTGTCGACGCCGCGCCATGAAGCCGACGACGCCGAGTCCGGCAACCATCAGCGCGTAGGTGCTGGGTTCGGGAACCGGCGCATAGACGATGAAGTCCTGGTGTGCCGCGTTGGTCAGGATGCCGATTCGCAGCGTGCTCACGGTGGCTGCAGAGTTCGCCATGTAGGCATCGGCCTGGGCCGCGAAGGCGCTGGTGTCGGAGAACAATCCGCCGGCGACGGTGGCGTCGATGTCGTAGACGGTGTTCCAGATCGCCAGTTGCAGCGCCGTCGAAGCGGCGCTGTTGGTTGCGAGCGGCAAGGCGTGGGTCAGCAACTGGCCCAGACGGTCACCGATCGCGGCAGCATTCGCACCCCATCCGTTCTGGCCCGGGCTGGCCTGCGTGTAAGCGCCAGGCGACACCAGCGTGTAGCCCGTGAGCGAGCCAAAGCGAAAGGTCTGTTCGATTTCGACGCAGTAGGCCACGAACGACGGCGAATCGAAGATGCCGGTGCCCGACAACGAGGCGGTGAAGCCACCCGCCGCACCCGTGTAGGTGGCTGGTACGGTGCCCGTCGACACGACGTTCACGTGGTTGCCGCCGTAGGCAAAGCCGCTCACGTTGAGGTCGACGGCGGCTTGCGCAGCCAGCGCGCTGCCAGCGAGCAGCGCCGCAGCCACGATGTGGTTCGGAGAGAAGGTCATCAGAGTTCCTTTGTGGACGTCGCCATCCGGGTTTCACGGCCAGCGCCGCACAGGAACCCAGTGTCAAGACCGGCCAGCCAGCGGTCATCCCCGCGCCTGCGGGGCACCCCCTCGTTCAGAGGGGCGTGGACTTCACACGCAGCGGGTGCTCAGGCCACCGCGTCAGCGCTCTGGCGCAGCAGCATGGCCAACGCACGCGCGATCGTCGGCCGCAGCTCGCGCCGGTCGACGATCATGTCGATGGCGCCGGTGCCGAGCAGGAACTCCGAGCGCTGGAAACCTTCGGGAAGCTTCTCGCGCACGGTGTTCTCGATCACCCGCGGGCCGGCAAAGCCGATCAGTGCCTTGGGTTCGGCGATCACGATGTCGCCGACGAAGGCGAAGCTGGCCGAGACACCGCCCATCGTCGGGTCGGTGAGCACGCTGATGTACGGCAGACCGGCCTTCGCCAGCCGCGTCAAGGCCGCGTTGGTCTTCGCCATCTGCAGCAGGCTCAGCGTGCCTTCCTGCATGCGCGCGCCGCCGGTGGCGGCGAAGCTGACGAAGGGCACCTTCTGCTCGACCGCGGTGTCGACACCACGCGAAAAACGCTCGCCCACGACCGAGCCCATCGAGCCGCCCATGAAGTCGAACTCGAAACAGGCCACCACCAGCGGCACGCTCATCACGGCACCCCCGAAGACGACCAATGCGTCGGTCTCGCCGGTCGCTTCGAGCGCGGCCTTCAGGCGCTCGGGGTACTTCTTGCTGTCGCGGAATTTCAGGGCGTCGACGGGCAGGACCTCCTGCCCGATTTCGTAGCGCCCTTCGGGATCGAGAAAGGCGTTCAGCCGGACACGCGCGCCGATGCGCAGGTGGTGGCTGCACTTCGGGCACACATTGACGTTCTGCTCGAGGTCGGTCTTGTAGAGCACCACTTCGCATGACGGGCACTTGATCCACAAGCCCTCGGGCACGGTGCGCCGTTCGCTCGGATCGGTGTGCTGGATCTTGGGCGGCAGCAGTTTGTCGAACCAGCTCATCTCGGAATCCTCTTCCATGCTCAGGCGTCCAGCGCGGCGCGGGTCTCGGCCATGAAGGCGCGCGCCGCAGGCGCCGCATTCTCGCGCGACGCCGCTTCCAGGATCTGCACCAGCCGGCTGCCGATGACCACAGCGTCGGAAACGTCGGCGACGGCCCGCGCGGTGGCCGCATCGCGGATGCCGAAACCCACGCCCACCGGCACCTTCACGTGACGCTTGATCCGGGGCACGGCCTCGGCCACCGCCGCGGTGTCCAAGTGGCCGGCCCCGGTCACGCCCTTCAGCGACACGTAGTACACGTAACCGGTGGCGATGCGGCCGACCTGCCGGATGCGCGCTTCGGTCGAGGTGGGCGCGAGCAGGAAGATCGGGTCCAGCCCGGCCACGTGCAGGCGCGCCGCGAAGTCCTCGCACTCCTCGGGCGGGTAGTCGACCACCAGGACGCCGTCCACGCCAGCAGCCTTGGCCGCGGCGACGAAGGCCCCCTCGCCTGCACGTTGATCGAAACGTTCGATCGGGTTGGCGTAACCCATCAGCACCACCGGCGTGTGTGCGTTCTGGGCCCGAAACTCACCGACCCAGCCGAGCACCTGCCTCAGGCCCACACCCTTGGCCAAAGCGCGCTCGCTCGCCTTCTGGATCACGGGGCCGTCGGCCATCGGGTCCGAAAAGGGCACGCCGAGTTCGATGATGTCGGCGCCGCCATCGGCCAGGGCATGCATGACCTCGACCGTCGCCTCGGGGTAGGGGTCGCCTGCGGTGACGTAGGGAATCAGCGCCTTGCGGCCAGCTTCTTTCAGCGTCGACAGCACGCCGGCGATGCGGCTCATTTGGGCAACCCCACTGGCTGCGGGCCGCCCTTGACCGACTGCCCGCGGCACGATGGCCGGCAGAAGAACTCGGCGCCCGACAGGTCGGCCACGGTGCCGATGTCCTTGTCGCCGCGGCCGGACAGGTTGACGAGCAGGTGCTGGTCAGGCCGCATCGTCGCCGCGAGCTTCATCGCGTAGGCGACCGCGTGGCTCGACTCGAGCGCCGGGATGATGCCTTCGGTACGGCACAGGCGGTGAAAGGCGCTCAGCGCTTCGGCGTCGGTGATGCCGACATACTCGGCGCGGCCGATGTCCTTGAGATAGGCATGCTCGGGGCCAACGCCGGGGTAGTCGAGTCCCGCCGACACCGAATGGGTTTCGGTGATCTGGCCGTTGTCGTCCTGCAGCAGGTAGGTGCGGTTACCGTGCAGCACGCCCGGCGAGCCGGCGGACAGCGACGCGGCGTGTTTGCCCGTGTGCAGGCCCTCGCCCGCGGCCTCGACCCCGATCAGGCGCGTGCCTTCGTGCGCGATGTACGGGTAGAACAGGCCCATCGCGTTGCTACCGCCGCCGACGCAGGCGATCACCGCGTCGGGCTGGCGCCCCGTCATCTCGGGCATCTGGATCAGGCACTCGTCGCCGATCACACGCTGGAAGTCGCGCACCATCGTCGGGTACGGGTGCGGGCCGGCCACGGTGCCGATGATGTAGAAGGTGTTCTCGACGTTGGTGACCCAGTCGCGCAGCGCTTCGTTCAATGCGTCCTTCAGGGTGCGGCTGCCGGACTCGACCGGCACCACCTTGGCGCCGAGCAAATGCATGCGGTAGACATTGGGCGACTGGCGCTTGATGTCTTCGCTGCCCATGTAGACGACACATTCCATGCCGTAACGGGCGCAGATGGTGGCCGTGGCCACGCCGTGCTGGCCGGCGCCGGTTTCGGCGATTACACGCGGCTTGCCCATGCGGCGCGCGAGCAGCGCCTGGCCGATCGTGTTGTTGACCTTGTGCGCGCCGGTGTGGTTCAGGTCTTCGCGCTTGAGGTAGATCTGCGCGCCGCCGATCTCGCGGCTCATGCGGTCGGCGTGGTAGACCGGTGAAGGCCGGCCAACGAAGTGGGCCAGTTCGTGCCGGTACTCGGCCATGAATGCCGGGTCGGCGCTGGCCTCTTCGTACGCGGCTTTCAGTTCATCCAGCGCGTGGATCAGGGTCTCGGCGACGAAGGTGCCGCCGTAGTAGGTCCCGTTGACCGGCCCGAAGTGCCCGCGGGCATCGGGTTGTTGGTAGTTCAGCATGTGATTTCAGCTTTCGGGGTTTGCAGCCAGGCGTTCGGCGAGAAGCTTGTCGGCCTCTTGCACTGCCTGGCAGAACCGGCGCATCAGCGCGGCATCCTTGATGCCCTTTGCGCTCTCGACGCCGGAGCTCACGTCAACGGCCCAGGGCCGGACGCGCGCTATCCCATCGATCACGTTTGCAGGACTCAACCCACCAGACAAAACGACCGGAAGGGGAACGCCGAGCGGAATGAGAGACCAATCGAATGCCTTCCCGCCCCCGCCGTAGCCGCTGACGTGGGCGTCGAGCAGCAGCGCCTGGGCGTCGTGAAACCGTGCTGCGCAGTCTAACAAATCGGTGTCTTCGGCCATGCGAACGGCGCGCAGGTAGGCACGGCCCTGCGCGCCGCACTCGGCCGGCGATTCGTCGCCGTGGAATTGCAGCAGGGCCTGCGGCACGGCACGCAATGCGGCAGCGATCTCGACTGCCGCGGCGTTGACGAACAGCAGCACGGGCGTCGCGAAGGGTGGCAGACGGCGCGCCAGCACGGCCGCGCGCGCGGCGCTCACGTGGCGCGGGCTGCGTTCGTAGAGTACGAAGCCCACTGCGTCGGCACCTGCGGCCACGGCGGCCTCGACATCGGCTTCGCGCGTGAGCCCGCAGATCTTGATCCGGGTGCGCTTCATCGCACCGCCGCCGCAGCTTCAGGGCAGCCAGTCCATCGCCGGGGTGTGGTCGGGAGTCGCATGGCGCGCATCGTAGTACGGGCCGACAAAGTACAAGCCGTCGGGCGCGAAGGTTGGCGCCGCGGCATCGCGATCTTGCGCCGCCAGCACCTCGACCATCCAG
>DATDER010000322.1:0-7214 GCA_036523095.1 Rubrivivax sp. | reverse complement strand
CTGCGCATCCGGACATCGTCGTCACCGAGGCCTTCAACTTCGTCGACCCGGTGCAGGAGGGCTACGACGGCTCGATGCTGCTGATGTACGAAGGCGCGGCGCTGGCGGTGCTGGTGGTGTGGCTGTTCCTGCGCGACTGGCGCGCCACTTTCGTCGCCGCGACCGCGCTGCCGCTGTCGGTGATCCCGGCCTTCGCGGTCATGCACTACGTCTTCGGCTTCACGCTCAACACCGTGACGCTGCTGAGCCTGTCGCTCGTGGTGGGGGTGCTCGTCGATGACGCCATCGTCGAGATCGAGAACATCATGCGCCACCTGCGCATGGGCAAGACACCTTTCCAGGCTGCTATGGAAGCGGCGGACGAGATCGGCATGGCGGTGATCGCCACCACGTTCACGCTCGTGGCGGTGTTCCTGCCCACGGCTTTCATGAGCGGCATCCCGGGCAAGTTCTTCGTCCAGTTCGGCTGGACCGCGGCGATCGCGGTGCTGATCTCGCTCGTGGTCGCGCGCATGCTGACGCCGATGATGGCGGCCTACATCCTCAAAGCCCCGAAGAAGAAGGAAGTCGAGCCGCGCTGGCTCGTCACCTACGGCCAATGGGCGACCTGGTGCCTGAAGCATCGTGTGGTCACGCTCGCCGCCACGGCCGTGTTCTTCGTCGGCTCCTTCGCGCTCGTGCCCCTGCTGGCGACGGGATTCATCCCGCCCGATGACCTGAGCCAGACCCAGGTCGCGGTGACGCTGCCGCCGGGCAGCACCTTCAAGCAGACGCTCGCCGCGGCCGAGGCGGCACGCGAACTGGTGCAGAAGCACCCGCATGTCAAGCTGGTCTACACCGCCGTCGGCGGCGGCGCGACCGGCAGCGACCCGTTTTCGCCGAGCGGCGCGGCCGACGTGCGCAAGGCCACGCTCACGATCAACATGACGCCGCGCGGCGAGCGCGGTGGGCTGTCCAAGCAGGCCGTCGAGGCGGACCTGCGGACGTCGCTCGAGGCGCTGCCGGGTGCGCGGGTGAAGGTCGGCTTCGGCGGATCGAGCGAGAAGTACGTGCTCGTGCTCGCGGGCGAAGACGGCCGCACGCTGACCGAACACGCGCAGAAGGTCGAGCGCGAACTGCGCACGATCCCCGGCATCGGCAACGTCACCTCGAGCTCGAGCCTGGTGCGGCCCGAACTGATCGTGCGTCCGGACTCGGCGCGCGCCGCCGACCTGGGGGTCACCGCGGCCGCGATCGCCGACACCTTGCGCATCGCCACCGCGGGCGACTACGACCAGGGCCTCGCCAAACTCAACCTGAGCCAGCGCCAGGTGCCGGTGGTGGTCAAGCTCGGCGCCGACGCCCGCGCCGACCTCGACCTGCTGTCGCGCCTGCCGGTGCCCGGCGCGCGCGGGCCGGTGCCGCTCGGCAACGTGGCCACGATCGGCATCGACAGCGGCCCCGCCCAGATCGACCGTTACGACCGCCTGCGCAACGTCAACATCGAGCTCGAGCTGAACGGCCAGCCGCTGGGCGAGGTGGAGCAGACGGCGCTCGCGCTGCCGAGCCTGAAGACCTTGCCGCCGGGCGTGATCCAGACCACGGTCGGCGACGCCGAGGCGATGGGCGAGCTCTTCGACAGCTTCGGCCTCGCGATGCTGACGGGGGTGCTGTGTGTCTACATCGTGCTCGTGCTGCTGTTCAAGGACTTCGTGCAGCCGCTCACGATCCTGGGGGCGCTGGTGCTGTCGATCCCGGGCGCCTTCCTGGCGCTGTTCCTCACCGGCACCGCGGTGTCGATGCCGTCGATGATCGGCCTCATCATGTTGATGGGCATCGCGACCAAGAACTCGATCCTGCTCATCGACTACGTGATCCTGGCGCGGCGCGACCACGGCCTGAACCGCTGGGACGCGATCCTCGACGCCTGCCACAAGCGCGCCCGCCCAATCGTGATGACCACGATCGCGATGGCCGCCGGCATGCTGCCGATCGCGCTCGGCATCGGCATCGACCCGAGCTTCCGCGCGCCGATGGCGATCGTGGTGATCGGTGGGTTGATCACGTCGACCTTCCTCAGCCTGCTCGTCATCCCCGTGCTCTTCACCTACGTCGACGACGCGGTGCAGCTGGCGCGCAAACCCTTCCGCCGGCGCGCCGCGGCCGCGGCGCCCAAGACCCTGGAGACCCCGGCATGACAAGGTCGTTCCCGCTCACGCGCCGCGCGCTCGTCAGCGCACTGCTGCTCGCCGCCACGCTGCCGCTGTGCGCGCAGGAGCCCGCCTACACCGTGCTCGACTTCGATTGGCAGGACGTAGAACGCCAGCGTGCGGTGCCGGTGCGCCTGTACCTGCCGCGCGCCGCGAGCGCCGCCGAGCCGGTGCCGCTGGTCGTGTTCTCGCACGGCATCGGCGGCTCGCGCGCCGGTTACAGCTACCTCGGCCAGCACTGGGCGAGCCAGGGTTTTGCCAGCCTGCACCTGCAGCACGTGGGCAGCGACCGCAGCTTGTGGTCGGCGGGCAGCCCGTGGACGCTGGTCGGGCGCCTGGCGGTGGCGGCGCAGGACGGCGAGGCGATCGCCCGTGTGCACGACCTGCGGTTTGCGCTCGACCGCGTGTTCCAGAGCAGCGCGGCAGCACAGCTCGACGCCACGCGCATCGTCGCCGCGGGCCACTCCTATGGTGCCAACACCACGCTGCTGGTGGCGGGCGCGCAGGTCGAGCGCCAGGGCCAGGTGCTCGACTTCCGTGACCCGCGCATCAAGGCCGCGATCGTGATCTCGGCGCCGCCGTTCTACGGCGAGAGCTCGCCGCAGAAGATCCTGTCGGCGGTGACGGTGCCCAGCCTGCACATCACGGCCACCGAAGACGTCATCAACATCCCGGGGTACTTCAGCGGCGCCGCCGACCGCGTGGCGGTTTTCGACGCCACCGGCGGCACGCGCAAGACGCTCGCCGTCTTCGAAGGCGGCTCGCACAGCATGTTCACCGACCGCGCCGGCACCGGCGGGGCCGCGCTGAATCCGCAGGTCAAGACGGCGACGAAGGAACTCTCGCTCGCGTTCATGCGCAGTGTCCTGGGGGGCGACAGCACGGCGTTGCAAGCCTGGCCGCAGCGCTTCGGCTCGATCGTCGCGCGTTACGTCGGCTTGGGCGAGCTCAGCCGGGCGCTGCCTTGACGACGGCGTAGCGCGCCAGCGTCTTCAGCCGCGCTTCGTCGTGCGCGACGATCGGCAGCGGGTAGTGCTGGCCGAGGTCGATGCCCGCTGCGGCGAGGTCGAGCGGTCGCGCGAGCCAGGGCGCGTGGATCGTGTCGTCGGCCAACGCGGCCAATTCCGGCACGTAGCGGCGGATGAACTTGCCCGCGGCGTCGAACTTCTGGCTCTGGCTCACCGGGTTGAAGATGCGGAAATACGGCTGTGCGTCGCAACCCGACGACGCGGCCCACTGCCAGCCGCCGTTGTTGGCGGCGAGGTCGAAGTCGTTCAGGTGCGTCGCGAAGTAGGCTTCGCCGCGGCGCCAGTCGATGCCGAGGTCCTTCGTCAGAAAGCTCGCCACCAACATGCGCAGGCGGTTGTGCATGTAGCCGGTCTGGTTGATCTGGCGCATCGCGGCGTCGACCAGCGGGTAGCCGGTGCGACCCTCGCACCAGGCGCTGAACAGAGCGTCGGCGGCCTTGCCGCGCTCCCACTTGATATGGTCGTAGGCGCGCTTGAAGCCGCCGTTCACGACATGCGGGTGATGGTGCAGCACCTGGTGGTAGAAGTCACGCCAGATCAGCTCGCTGAGCCAGACCTCGGCGCCACGTGAGCCGCCCTGCATGCGGTGCCAGGCTTCGCGCGCCAGCTGCCGGACCGATACGGTGCCGAAGCGCAGGTGCGTGCTCAGGTAACTCGGGCCCTTGACGGCGGGAAAGTCGCGGGTCTCGTGGTAACGATCGATGCGCTCGTCGATGAACTCGGCCAGCAGTTCCTGGGCACCGGCAGGCCCGCTGGGCAGGCGCAGTGTGTGCAGATTGGTCAGCTCGAAGCCGATCTCGGCCAGCGACGGCACGCCGGCCGTCATGCCCGGCGGCAGCGGCGCCAACGCGCCTGCGTGGTGGGCGACAGGGTAGGCACGCAGGTAGAAGTCGTTCACCTTCTTCAGCCAGCCGTTCTTGTAGGGCGTGAACACGCCGTAGGGCGTGCCGGTGGCGGTGAGCACCTCGCCGCGCTCGAAGACGACGTGGTCCTTGCTCGTGTGCAGCGCCACGCCCACGGCGGCGAGCCGTCCGCGCACCTGCGCGTCGCGTTCGATGGCGTAAGGATCGTCGTCGTGGTTGGCGTAGACCGCCTGTACACCGAGCTGCGCCGCCAGCGCCGGCAGCTCGTCCGCCGCGACGCCGTGGCGCACGATCACGCCCGCGGCTTCGACACCGTGTGATTGCGCCAAGGCCCGCAGCGAGGCATCGAGCCCGACCAGGCTGTCGCGGATGAACTCGACCCGCCGGTCGGCGCGCGGCAGGGCGTCGAGGATCGTGCGGTCGAAGACAAACGCGCACCACACCCTCCCTGCGCTGCGCAGCGCGTGGTGGAGCGCGGCGTTGTCGTCCGTGCGCAGATCACGCCGCAGCCAGACGAGGGCGGCGCCGAGGTCTTTGGTTCCGGTGGCTTCTGACACGGGCGCTAGTGTGGCCGCGGAATAGAATCGGTGCATGCCCGGCGAGCCGATCAACCTCACCAACCAGTTTTTGATCGCCATGCCGGGCATGGCCGACGACAACTTCTCGCGCACGGTGATCTATCTGTGTGAACACACGAGCAACGGCGCGCTCGGCCTCGTGATCAACAAGCCGATCGACATCAAGCTGAAGAACCTGTTCGAGAAGGTCGAGTTGTCGCTCGACCGCGAAGAACTGGCCGAGCTGCCGGTGTACTTCGGCGGCCCGGTGCAGACCGAGCGCGGGTTCGTGCTGCACGAGAAGCAGGGCGAAGAAGGTGCCAGCCCCTACAACTCGACGCTCTCGATCCCCGGCGGCGGCCTGGAGATGACGACGAGCAAGGACGTGCTCGAAGCGCTGTCCAACGGCGCTGGCCCGAAGCGCATCCTCGTCACGCTTGGTTACAGCGGCTGGTCGGCGGGGCAGCTGGAAGACGAGCTCGGCCGCAACGGCTGGCTCACGGTCGACGCCGATCCGAAGATCATCTTCGACACCCCGATCGAGCAACGCTACGAAAGTGCGCTGTCGCTGCTGGGCTTCGACCCCGGCATGTTGAGCCAGGAGGCGGGGCATGCCTGAGGGCGCGCTTCGCCCGCCAGCTCCGCAGTCTTTCCTTTCCTTCGATTTCGGCACCAGGCGCGTGGGTGTCGCGGTGGGCAACACGCTGCTGCAACGGGCCCAGCCGCTGCACACGATCTCGGCCGAAGGCGACGCCCGTTTTGCCGCCATCGGCGCCTTGCTCGCCGAGTGGAAACCCCACGCGCTCGTGGTCGGCGTGCCCTACCACCCCGACGGCGCGGCCCACGAGAACACACGCCGCGCGCAGCGTTTTGCGCGCCAGCTGCACGGCCGCTTCGGCCTCGCCGTGCACGAGGTGGACGAGCGTTACACCACGACCGAGGTGCTGTCGGAGGGTGCGGCGGACGCCGATGCCGCGGCCGCGGCGCTGATCCTCGACCAGTTCTTCAGGACGCTCGCCGATGCTGACGCTTGACGCCGAAGCCCTCTATGCCGACCTGCGCCAGGGCGTGCGCGGCCTGTTGCGACCCGACGGCGCGCTGGTGGGCATCTGGTCCGGCGGCGCCTGGCTCGCCGAGCGGCTGCAGAAGGACCTGGGGCTGCCGGGCGAACACGGCGTGATCTCGAGTACCTTGCACCGCGACGACTTCGGCTCGCGCGGCCTCGCCACCGGCACCGACGCGACGCACCTGCCGTTCAGCATTGACGGCCTGCACATCGTCCTGATCGACGACGTGCTCTTCACCGGCCGCACGATCCGCGCCGTGGTCAACGAACTTTATGACTTCGGGCGCCCGGCGAGCGTGACGCTGGCGGTGCTGGTGGACCGCGGCGGACGCGAGCTGCCGATCGCCGCGGCCTACGCGGCGGCGAAGATCGTGCTGCCGGCCAGCCAGCGCCTGTCCCTCGCGCGCGAGCCAGGCGGGCGCTTCGCCTTCGCAGTCGAGGAGCAATCGTGACCAACCCCCGACCTGGCGGCTTCGCCGCGTCGGTCCGCGTCAAGGGGGCGCAGGCCGCCCTCGGGACGGCGGCCCGGCGGGAGGCCTGATGCTGTCGCGCCGCAACCCGCAGCTCAACGCCCACGGCGAGCTGATCCACCTGCTCTCGATCGAGGGCCTTCCCAAGGCCGTGCTGACGCAGATCCTCGACACGGCGGGCACGTTTCTATCGGTCAACGACCGCGATGTGAAGAAGGTGCCGCTGCTGCGCGGCAAGAGCGTGTTCAACCTCTTCTTCGAGAACAGCACCCGCACCCGCACCACGTTCGAGATTGCAGCCAAGCGGCTGTCTGCCGACGTCATCAACCTCGACATTGCACGCTCGAGCACGGCCAAGGGCGAGAGCCTGCTCGACACGATCGCGAACCTTTCCGCGATGCATGCCGACATGTTCGTCGTGCGCCACAGCGAGAGCGGCGCGCCGTACCTGATCGCCCAGCACTGCGCGCCGCATGTGCACGTGGTCAACGCCGGTGACGGCCGGCACGCGCACCCGACGCAGGGGCTGCTCGACATGTACACGATCCGCCATTACAAGAAGGACCTGACGGGCCTGACGGTAGCGATCGTCGGCGACATCGTGAACTCGCGCGTGGCGCGCTCGGACATCCACGCACTCACCACGCTGGGCGTGCCCGAGATCCGCGCCGTCGGCCCCAAGACGCTGGTGCCCGGCGACCTGCGCGAGATGGGGGTGCGGGTCTGCCACGACATGGCCGACGGCATCAAGGGCGCCGACGTCATCATCATGCTGCGGCTGCAGAACGAACGCATGAACGGCGCCGTGCTGCCGAGCGCGGGCGAGTATTTCAAGAGCTTCGGCCTCACGGCCGAGAAGCTGGCACTCGCCAAGCCGGACGCCATCGTGATGCACCCGGGGCCCATCAACCGCGGGGTGGAAATCGACTCCGCCGTTGCCGACGGCAAGCACAGCGTGATCCTGCCCCAGGTGACCTTCGGCATCGCAGTGCGCATGGCGGTCATGTCGATCATCGCGGGGAACGAAGCGTGAGCGTGCTG
>DATDER010000321.1:0-10306 GCA_036523095.1 Rubrivivax sp. | reverse complement strand
GTCGCCCAGCCAGTCGCTGCCCTTGACGGTGTCGTAGAAGTGGTAGTGCCAGTTGTCGTCGCTCATGTTGCCGAGCGAGGCGCCGATGCCGCCTTGCGCCGCCACCGTGTGCGAGCGCGTGGGGAAGACCTTCGACAGCACCGCGACGTTCAACCCGGCCTGCGACAGGCGCAGCGAGGCCTGCATGCCGGAGCCGCCGGCACCGACGATGACGACGTCGAACTTGCGCTTGGGAATGTTGTTGCTAATCACGGGATCAGAGCCTCCACAGCACTTGCACGGCCCAGCCGGCGCAGGCGACGAGCCAGACGATGCTGAACACCTGCAACGCCAGGCGCAGGCCGACCGGCTTGATGTAGTCCATCCAGATGTCGCGCATGCCGACCCAGGCATGCCAGGCGAGCGACAGGATGACGACGAAGGTCAGCACCTTCATCCACTGGGCCGAGAAGATGCCGGCCCAGCGGTCGTAATCGAGCCGGCCCGGCCACAGCAGCTGGACCAGCAGCGCGAGTGTGAACAGGGCCATGAGCACCGCCGTCACACGCTGGCTGAGCCAGTCACGAAGGCCGTAATGGGCACCGACGACGATGCGTTTGGAGCCGTGGTTGTTTGCCATCGCAGCGCCCTCAGTACAGACCGAAAAGCTTGGCGCCGAGCAGCACGGTCAGCAAGGTGCTCGACACCAGCGTGACCAGTGCCGAGTGATGACCCTGGACCTTGGTCACGCTGTGGGTCATGTCCATCCAGACATGGCGCACACCGGCGATGAAGTGGTGCAGGTAGGCCCAGATCAACCCCAGAGTGGCGAGCTTGACCAACCAGCCCGGCACGAAGCCGAAGCCGGCAGCGAAGACCGCCTTGAATTGGTCGAAGGAGACTTCGGATGTGACGCTGGTGTCGAACATCCAGACCACGAAGGGCAAGAGCAGGAACATCATCGCGCCGCTGACGCGGTGCAGGATCGACACGATGCCGGCAGGCGGCAGTCGGTACGATGCGAGTTGGGTGATGTGGATGTTGCGGTAGACCGGCCGCGCCTTCAGGGTGTCTGCCATCGGGATACTGTCCTCGTACTGCTTGTGTTCGTTGGTTTCGTACTGACCGCTTGAGTTTATTGCATCGCAGCAACCTGCCGCATGGGCTACATCAACTCGTTGCGGTAGTGGTGTCGGTCGGTTCTGTACAGCCCGCGGCGCAGCTCCACGGGGGTGTCACCATAGGTCAGCGACAGGCGCTCGACCGACAGCAGCGGCGCCCCGGGCGCCACCTGCAGCGCCGCGGCCTGGGCCTCGTCCGCCGCCAGGGCGCGGATCCGCTCCTCGGCGCGGATCATGTGCACACCGAACTCGGCTTCGAACAGGCGGTACATCGCGCCCTTGTAGCCGCTCATGCGTTCCGCCGTCAGGCCCTTGAAGAGGGCGCCAGGCAGGTAGATGTCATCCAGCACGACCGGCTGTTCGCCCGCGAGCAACAGGCGCCGGACCTGCACCACCGCATCGCCGCTCTTGAGCCCCAGCGCTCGCGCCACGTCGGCCGGGGCGCGCAGGCGCCGGCAATCGAGCAGGCGGCGCTGCATCGCCACACCGTCGTCGTTGTCGGCTGTCAGGCGCAAAAAACGGTACTGCGTGCGCTCTTCGGCGTGCGTGGCAACGAAAGTACCCTTGCCCTGGCGCCGCACGAGCAGGTTCTCGGTCGCCAGTTCGTCGACCGCCTTGCGCACCGTGCCCTGGCTCACCTTGTAGCGCGCCGCGAGCTCGATTTCGCTCGGGATCAGGTCGCCGGGCTGCCATTCGCCGCCCTGCAGGCTGCGTGTGAGCAACTCCTTGATCTGGCGATAGAGCGGGCTGAACGCGGGGCCGCTCTCGGGCAACTCGGCCACGTTCGTCGAAGCGGGGGTCGCCGGCATGGGGCCATTCCAGCACATCGGCCGCCCGCAAGGCAAGCTGTCTTATAGAAGATAGAAGACTTTGCGATCGGGCCGTCCGGCGCTGGCCCGTCGCCGTAAACTTGAAGTTCTGCGGCCCCCTGGGCACACCCGATTCACCCACCCTCCTGCCTGCTGGAGCATTCGATGAGCAAAAAACCCGTTCGTGTCGCCATCACCGGCGCTGCCGGCCAGATCGGCTATGCCCTGCTGTTCCGCATCGCCTCGGGCGAGATGTTGGGCAAGGACCAGCCGGTCATCCTGCAACTGCTGGAGGTCCCGGTGGAGGGCCCGCAGAAGGCGCTCAAGGGCGTGATGATGGAGTTGGAGGACTGTGCCTTCCCGCTGCTGGCCGGCATGGAAGCGCACAGCGACCCGATGACCGCCTTCAAGGACACCGACTACGCGCTGCTCGTCGGCTCGATGCCGCGCAAGGCCGGCATGGAGCGCGCCGAGTTGCTCGCCATCAACGGCAAGATCTTCATCGGCCAGGGTTCGGCGCTGAATGCCGTCGCCAGCCGCAGCGTCAAGGTGCTGGTGGTGGGCAACCCGGCCAACACCAACGCCTACATCGCGATGAAGAGCGCGCCCGACCTGCCGCGCGAGAACTTCACCGCGATGCTGCGCCTGGACCACAACCGTGCCTTGAGCCAGATCGCCGCCAAGACCGGCAAGCCGGTCGCCGCGATCAAGAACCTGGCGGTGTGGGGCAACCACTCGCCGACGATGTACGCCGACTACCGCTTCGCCACCATCGACGGCGCGTCGGTCAAGGACATGATCAACGACCAGGTCTGGAACAAGGACAGCTTCCTGCCCACGGTGGGCAAGCGCGGCGCCGCGATCATCGAGGCACGCGGCCTGTCTTCGGCCGCGTCGGCCGCCAACGCCGCGATCGACCACATGCGCGACTGGGCGCTCGGCACCAACGGCGCTTGGGTCACGATGGGCGTGCCAAGCAACGGCGAGTACGGCATCCCCAAGGACGTGATGTTCGGCTATCCGGTCACGACCGAAGGCGGCAAGTACAGAATAGTCGAAGGACTGGCGATCGATGCCTTCTCGCAGGAGTGCATCAACAAGACGCTGGCCGAACTGCAGGCCGAGCAGGACGGCGTCAAGCACCTGCTCTGAGACCACCGTGCCGCCGGGCGGCGGCACGTCGCTTCAGTCGATGATCTCGGGCCAGTGGGTGTGGAACATCTGGCCCGCAGGCTTGTCGACGCGCTCGTAGGTGTGAGCGCCGAAGAAGTCGCGCTGCGCCTGCAGCAGGTTGGCGGGCAGGCGCTCGCAACGCAGGCTGTCGTAGTAGCCGAGTGAGGCGCTGAAGGCCGGGACCGGGATGCCGTTCATGATGGCCAGCGCGACCACTTCGCGCCACGACTGTTGCGTGCGGTTGAGCAGGTCCTTGAAGAAGGGGTCGAGCATCAGGTTGCTCAAGGCTGGGTCTCGCCGGTACGCCTCCGTGATACGGCCCAGGAATCGCGCGCGGATGATGCAGCCGCCGCGCCAGATCGACGCGATGCCACCGAGATCGAGGTTCCAGCCCTTCTTCTCGCTCATCGTGCGCATCAGATCCAGGCCCTGGGTGTAGCTGATGACCTTGGACGCGTAGAGCGCGTCGTGCACCTTGCTCACGAGTTCGGTCTTGCTCAGGCCGATGTGGACCGCAGGCCCTTGCAAGTGCTTGCTCGCGATCACGCGCTGCGCCTTCTGCGAAGACAGCACCCGCGCTTCGACCGCCGCGTTGATGGTGCTCACGACGACCGCGTTCTCGGCCGCATTGACGAGTGTCCAGCGGCCGGTGCCCTTCTGGCCCGCCTTGTCCAGGATCAGCTCGACGATGGGTGTTCCGGATTCGGGGTCGACCTGCTCCAGCGCGCGCCCGGTGATCTCGATCAGGTAGCTCTGCAGCTCGCCTTCGTTCCACTGCTTGAAGACGGCAGCGATCTCGGCCGTAGTGAACCCGGCAGACTTGAAGAGCTGGTAGGCCTCGCAGATCAACTGCATGTCGCCGTACTCGATGCCGTTGTGCACCATCTTCACGAAGTGCCCCGCACCGCCGGGGCCGATGTGGATGACACACGGCTCGCCATCCACCCGTGCTGCGATGCTCTCGAAGACCGGGCGCATCACCTCCCAGGTCGATGCCGGGCCCCCGGGCATGATGCTCGGACCCTTGCGCGCGCCCTCCTCGCCGCCGGACACGCCGGCGCCGATGAAACGCAGGCCTTTCGACTCGAGGTGCGCGTCGCGCCGCTCGGTGTCGGTGTAGAGGCTGTTGCCGCCGTCGATCACGATGTCGTCCGGCTCCAGCAGCGGAATCAGCTGTGCGATCACGGCGTCCACCGCCGCCCCGGCCTGCACCATCAGCATCACCCGGCGCGGCACCGACAGGCTTTGCACGAAGGCCTCGAGCGTGGGCAGGCCGACGATGCGCTTCTCAGGGTGCTGGGCAACGAAGTCGTCCGTAGTGGCCACCGTCCGGTTGAAGACGCTGACCTGGAAGCCGCGGCTTTCCACGTTCAGCACCAGGTTCTGGCCCATCACGGCCAGGCCGATCAATCCGAAGTCGCTCTTGTCCTGCATGGGGTTCTCAACGCACGAACTGGGTCACGTAGTCTGCGCCGAGGCCATTGGCCGTGTAGTGCTTGCGGCACATGTCCAGCTTGGTGAAGACGTCTTCGTAGCCGGTGTGGGCACCGTGTTCGTCGAGATAGATCATCGCGCCATGGATGTTGAAGAGCGTGATCATCTCGTCGCTGCCGCTCACCTCGTCGACCACCAGGGTGTGGATCTCGCCCGGCGGTTCGTAGACGAAGGCGCCGGCGCTTGCGACCCAGTCGTGCTCCAGGTAGCGCCACGCGCCCTTGATGACATAACCGGTCACCCACGACGGATGGATGTGGCGGCTCAGCACGCCCGTCTTGCGCACCCGCAGCAGGTTGCACCAGCTGCCGGTGACGGTGTTCAACAACAGCGGGCGGAACCAGACGTCGGGCGCCTGCGGGACCCATACCCGCTCGTCGTCGGGAATCGCCTGGACCGCGATCTCGGGCTGGATGCCGGGGAGCTGGACGACCATCGTTGTTGCCTTCAGCTGATGAGGTAACCGCCGTCGACCGGCAGCACGACGCCGGTGACAAAGGCCGCCGCCGAGCTGGCTAGAAAGAGCGCCGCACCGGCCACGTCCTGCGGCGTGCCCCAGCGCGCAAGCGGCGTGCGCGCCAGGATCGCGGCACTTCGGGCGTCGTCTTGCTGCAGCATCTCGGTCAACGGCGTGGCGATCCAGCCCGGCGCGAGTGCGTTGACGCGGATGCCCTCGGCGGCGTAGGCGATGGCGAGCGACTTCGTGAGCTGCGCCACGCCGCCCTTGCTCGCCGAATAACCCGGCACGAGGCCGCCGCCGAAGAAGCTCAGCATCGACGCGGTATTGATGATGCAGCCGCGGCTGGCCGCCAGCAACGTGCGCGCTGCGGCACAACAGCGCTGGCTGCCGTTGAGGTTGATGTCGATCACGTCGGCAAAGACTTCGGGTTCGTGTTCGCGGCCGCGCCGGATGACGCCGGCGCAGTTGACGAGCACGTCGAGCCGGCCCAAGCCCGCGAAAAGCGCCTGGACCGCGGCGCCGTCGCGCACGTCGAGCACCGTCGCTTCGGCGACCTGCGCGGTTTCGGTCGCGGTCGCACCGGTGACACGCACGCGCGCCCCGTGTTGCGCAAACGCGCCCGCGATGCCGGCGCCGATGCCGCTCGTGCCACCGACCACCAACACCTGCAGGCCGTCAAAGGCATCAGTCGCGAAGCTCATGCTGCCGACCCTGCAGCCTGGCGCGTCCACAAGCGCTTGAGCAACGGCCAGCACCAGATGAGCAGGGTCAGCCCACCGAGCACGGCGGCAATCGGCCGCTCGAAGAAGGCGAGGAAGTTGCCGTCGGCCTTGATCAGGCTGCTGAAGAAGTGCTCTTCCATCATCGTGCCCAGCACCACGCCCAGGATGGTGGGTGCGATTGGGAAGCCCCAGCGCTCCATGAAGAACGCGATCACACCGGCAAGCAGCATCACGATGACACCGAACAGGCTGTTGTTGATGGCGAAGCTGCCGACGACGCAGAAGAGCAGGATCAGCGGCATCAGCACGGTGGCCGGGATGCGCAGGATGCGCTTCGCGACCTTGATCGCCATCCAGCCCAGCGGCAACATCAGCAACTGCGCCAGGATGAAGACGATGAACACGGCGTAGATGTTCTGCGGGTTGTCGACGAAGAGCATCGGCCCCGGGTTCATGTTCTTGAGGTAGAGCACGCCGATCGCGATCGCCGTGATCGAATCACCCGGGATGCCGAACACGAGCGCGGGGATCCACGCCCCGCCCAGCGCCGAGTTGTTGGCCGCGCCCGATTCGACGATGCCCTCGATGTGTCCGGTGCCGAACTTCTCGGGCTCCTTGGAGAACTTCTTCGAGATGCCGTACGACATCCATGACGCGATGTCGGCGCCCGCCCCCGGCAGCGCACCCACGGCGGTGCCCAGCGCCGAGCCGCGCAGGAGTTGAAGTTTGTACTTCTTGATCAGCGCCCACATCCCGGCAAAGACGTTGCCGAAGGGGCGGTCGATTGCCATCGCAGGCTTGTCGAGGCCGCTGGCAAAACGGAGCACCTCGGAGATCGCGAACATCCCGATCATCAGCGGGATGAGCGGGATGCCACCGGTGAGCTCGGCGTTGCCGAAGGTGTAACGCGGCGCGCCGGCCGGGTTCTCGAGGCCTACGCTGGCGATGAGCAACCCCAGCAGCAGCGAGACCACCCCCTTCAGCGGGTCGGTGCCGGCGATGAAGATGGCGCAGGTGAAGCCCAGCATCACGAGCCAGAAGTACTCGAAGGAGCTGAATTTCAGCGCCACTTCGGCCAGCGCGGGCGCGGCGACGATCAACACCAGCACGCCGAAGATACCGCCGAGCACCGAGAACACGAGCCCGGCACCGAGCGCCAGTTCGGCCTGGCCCTTCTTGGTCAGCAGATAGGCTTCGTCGGCGTAGGCCGCCGAAGCCGGCGTGCCGGGCATGCGCAGCAAGGCGCTCGGGATGTCTCCGGCGAAGATCGCCATCGCAGTGGCGGTGACGATGGCCGCGACCGCCGGCACCGGCGCCATGAAGAAGGTCACCGGCACCAGCAGCGCGGTCGCCATCGTCGCCGTCAGGCCGGGAATGGCGCCGACGAACAGGCCGTACATCGCCGACAGCAGGATCACCAGCAGCACGTACGGCTGGAACACCAGCCCGAAGGCCGTGGCAACTGCATCCATCGAAAGCCCTTCCAGGCAGGGTCAGTAGAACGGGCGCAAAACGCCCCAGGGCAAGGGCACACGCAGCAGCTTGTAGAAGGCAACGTGCACGAGCACCGTGCCGAGCAGCGCCCAGACCAAGGCGCGCGCGAGCGGGACCCGCAGTGCCAGAAAGGTCGCCACCAGGCACAGCGGCGCCACGATCAGGAATCCCAGACGCTCGGCCAGCAGGATGTAGCCCACGACCGCGCCGATGATCACGAACGAGCTGCCGAAATGTTCGCGCCGGACCTCCGCCGCGCCGGCTTCGGCGTAGTGCGCAGCGCGCCGGCTGCGCAGCAGCAGCGCCAGCCCGCAAACGCCGAGGCCCGAGCCGACCAGCATCGGCAGGAAGCCCGCGCCCAGCTTCTGCCCCGGCACGTTCGGGAAACTGCTGGCCGACCAGACGACGATCAAGCCCAACGCGGCCAGCGCCAAGCCGACCCAGCGGTCGGTTCCTTGCATGCGGCGCGGACTACTTGGCGATGCCGACGGCCGTCATCACGGCCTTCATGTCGGCGTCACCCTTGGCCATGAAGGCAGCGAATTCACCCGAGTTGCCCCAGAGCGTGCCGAAGCCGCGTTGCGCCATGAAATCCTTGTATTCCTTGCTGTCGTAGGCCTTCTTCACCGACGCCTCGAGCCTGGCTGCCACGGGGGCGGGCAAGCCCTTGGGCGCGGCAATGCCACGCCATGCACCGGTGGCCCAGTCGGACCCGGTGGCCTCCTTCAACGTCGGCACGTTCGGGAACAGGCTCGAACGTTGCGACGCCATCACGGCCAGAGAGCGCACCTTGCCGGCGTCGATCAGCGAGCGCGCTTCGGGCAGCGAACACGGCACGAATTCGATGCCGCCCGCAGCCAGATCCTGCAGCCCCGGCGCGGCGCCGTTCGACGGCACCCACGGCACAGTCGCCGGGTCGACCTTGGCGTCGCGCAACCAGCCCGCCAACGCCAGGTGCCAGATGCCGCCCTGCCCGGTGCCCGAGGCCTTGAACTTGCCCGGGTTGGCCTTGACCGCGGTGAGCACGTCGTCCATGGTCTTGTAGGGCGAATCGGCGCGAACCTGGAACCCCGCAGGGTCGAGGTTCACGAGCGCGATCGGGGTGTAGCTGGTGCCGTTCAGTTCGGTCAGTTTCTGGTGGTGCATCATCGTGATTTCCACCGTGATCATGCCCACCGTGTAGCCGTCGGCCGGTGCGCTCGCGATGGCCGAGTGGCCCACCACGCCCGAGCCGCCGGTGCGGTTGACGACGTTGACCGGCTGGCCGAGGTCACGCTCCATCAGGCTCGCGATCATGCGTGCCACCGCATCGGTGCCGCCGCCCGCGCCCCAGGGCACGATGAGCGTCAGCGGCCGGTCGGGGTACGTCTGTGCAAATGCGCCGGCGGTGGCGGCGGTCAATGCCAGCCCGACAAGAGCGCGGCGGGTCAGCGAGCGGACCATCTGCATGGGGTGTCTCCTTATCGTCATATGATAGTTTGTACGGTCGGTCATCTTGCCGCGTGATGCGGCGGCGACAATGGGGGAAACCCAAAGCGCGATCAAGCATCCAAGCTGTCATGACTGTCGTCCACCCCCGCGCCGCCCTCTTCGATCCTGGCGAACCCACCGCCACGCCGCTCCCGGTGTGCGATCACTACGCCGGCGTCGAAGTGCGCATGCGCAAGAGCCTCGAACTGCAGGCCGAACTCGGCCCCGTGTTCGACGTCACGCTCGACGGCGAAGACGGCGCACCGGTGGGTGGCGAGATCGAACACACCCACTTGATGGCCGAACTCGTCAACGGCCCGGGCAACCTTTTCGGGCGTGTCGGCGCCCGTGTGCAGCCGGTCGGGCACGCACTTTTCGACGCGGTCGTCGACCTGCTCGTGCACAAGGCAGGGCTCAAGCTGCCCTACCTGATGATCCCCAAGGCACGCGGCCTGGCCGATGTGGTGCGCGCTGCCACTGCGGTCGACGACGCTTCGCGCCGGCACGGCGTGTTGCGCACGATCCCGCTGCACGCGCTCGTCGAGACCCACGGTGCGCTGCGCGAGGTGGACGCCATCGCCGCCCACCCGCGCATCGAGTCCTTGTCCTTCGGCTTGATGGACTTCGTCTCGGCGCACCGCGGTGCCATACCGCAGTCGGCCATGGGCGTGCCGGGCCAGTTCGAACACCCGCTCGTGGTGCGTGCCAAGCTCGAGATCGCGGCCAGTTGCCACGCCCACGGCAAGACACCGTCGCACTGCGTCGTGACCGAGTTCCGCCACGCCGCGGCGCTGCAGTCCGCGGCCGAGCGCGCCAGCCGTCAGTTCGGCTACACGCGCATGTGGAGCATCCACCCGGCGCAGATCCGCCCGATCGTCGACGCGTTTGCGCCGACCACGGCCGAGATCGACCAGGCGGTCGAGATCATCCTGGCCGCGCAGGCGGCGCACTGGGCTCCGGTGCGCCACCACGACACCCTGCACGACCGCGCCAGCTACCGCTACTTCTGGGACCTGATCGAACGTGCGCACCGCACCTCCTTCAACGGCGGGCCGCAACTCCCGGAAGAAGTGCGCCGCACGTTTTTCCCCGACGATGCCCTTTGAGGTCGCCGAGGCCAATTTCGCACGCGCGGCATCCATCGAGTGGTGCCGCATTAGCACGCCGTTGCAATCGTGAACGCCTGCTGACAGGCGTGATCGCAAGAATCCACGCATCGCTCATCAGAGGAACCCGCATGCCCCAGCCCACCCGTTTGCTGCCCCGATGGTCCAAGCTCGCCGGCGCCGCGGCCTTCATCGGTGCCGCCGTGCCCGCGCTTGCTTCCGACATCATCCTGAGCCCGGCCCAGCTCGAAGCGGCTGCCCGTGTCTTCACCGGCAGCGTCGACTGCGACCACGGCCAGAAGATCTCGCTCGAGCCGATCCCGGGCACAGCGGGGCACTTCAAGCTCACGCACAAGAAGTTCACGTACACCCTGGTGCCGCAGGAGACCACCACCGGCGCCGTGCGCCTGGAGGACCCCAAGAACGGCATCGTGTGGCTGCAGATTCCCGCCAAGTCGATGCTGATGAACGCCAAGCT
>DATDER010000320.1:0-24787 GCA_036523095.1 Rubrivivax sp. | reverse complement strand
TCCTTGTAGGCGGGCGAGATGTACGCGGCGGCGAGGTTCTCGCACACGCCCACGATCACACCGCCGAGCAGCGCGCCGCGGCTGTTGTTGAAGCCGCCGATGATGGCGGCGAAGAAGGCCTTGGTGCCGAGCGACTCGCCCATGTCGAACTTGGCGAGGTAGGTGGGTGTCACCAGCAGCGCGGCGGCGCAGGCGAGCACCGCGTTGATCGCGAAGGTATAGAACACCATGCGCGGCACGTTGATGCCGAGCACGGTCGCGCTTTCGGTGTTCTGCGCCACCGCCTGCATCGCGCGCCCGGTGACGGTCTTGTTCAGGAAGGCCTGGGTGCCGAGCACCAGCGCCAGCGCCAGCACCAGCGTGCCGATGTCGGCCAGCGTCAGCGTGACGCCGGCGATGTTGAAGAGCTTGTCGGCGAACAGGCTCGGGAAGGGGTGCGCCTCGGCGCTGTAACCGGCGCGGATGCCGTTGCGCGTCGCGATGCTCAGGCCGATCGTGGCCACCACGATCGGCATCAGCCCGTACTTGAGCAGCGGGTCGGCGATCCCGCGCTTGAAGGCCCAGCCGAGCACACCCACCGCCACGATGCAGGTGAGCAGGAAGGCCAACGGCAGCGAGGCGCCGGCGTAGCCGAAGGCGAGCATCGCGAAGGCCGGCAGCATCACGAACTCGCCCTGGGCGAAGTTGATCGTTCCCGAGGCCTGCCACAGCAGCGTGAAGCCGAGCGCGGCGAGCGCGTAGATGCTGCCGGTGGCGACGCCGGAGAAGACGAGTTGGAAGAAGTCGGTCATGCGGGACCTCGGCGTTGGGGTGGAGCCCGCCCAGGCAACGGCGTGTTGGCTGGGCGGACGGTGGTCAGGCTGGCTTCAGCGTGTCACTTCTTGCCCAGCGGGGGGAGCACTTCCTTCACTTCCTGCTTGCCGGCCTTGACCTCGACGATGAAGCTCTCGCGGTCGAGGTCGCCCTTGTCGTCCATCGTCACGTCCATGATCACACCCGGCTGTTGTGCGGCCTTGACGTCCAGCGTGTGCAGCGCCTGCGCGACGGCCTTGCGGTCGATCTTGCCTGCCTTTTCGATCGCGGCCTTCATGAGGTAAACCCCGGTGTAGCCCTTGATCCCGTTGTGATCCGAGATGTACTTGTAGTCCTGGTAGAAGCGCGCCTTGAACTTGAGCATCTGCGGATTCGGCGCGTCCACGGTCAGGCCGACGTGTGCGACCGCACCGTTGGCGGCGTCGCCCGCGAGTTCGATCACCTTCTGACCGGTGAGCGTGGTCTCGCCGACGATCGGCTTGGTGAAGCCCTGCTTGCGCAGTTCGCGCAGCGCGCGCGCCGATTCTTCTTCGTTGGTGTAGACGAACAGCACGTCGGCGTTGCTCTGCTTGGCCTTGAGCACCGGGGCCGAGAAGTCGACCTGGCCGGAATCGGTCGAGATGTCGGCCACGACCTTGACCCCCTGCGCTTCCAGCGCCTTGGTGATCGAGTCGCGCCCACCCTTTCCGAAGTCGTTGTTGACGAAGAGGACGGCGACGTTCTTTGCCTTGAGGCTGTTGGCGATGTAACGCGCCACCTTGGGCATCGCGGTTTCCTGCGTGAAGCTGGTGCGGAAGATGTACGGGTTGCCCGCCTTGGTGATGCCGGCAGCCTCGCCCCCGGTGAAGTTGGGCACTTCGGCTTTGCGTGTCTCGGCCATGCTGACCATGATCGATCCCGAGAACACCGGGCCGAAGACGGCGAAGGCGCCGTCGTCGATGGCCTTTTGCGCCAGGCCCTTGGCCACGCCCGGGTTGGTCTGGGTGTCGGCGATCGAATGTTCGATCTTCTTGCCCAGGATGCCGCCGGCGGCGTTGATTTCCTTCACGGCGAGGTCGACGCCGTTCTTGAAGTTGGTGCCGGCACTGGCACCGGCACCAGACAGTTCGTACAGCCCGGAGATCTTGATCGCCTGTGCTTGTGCAAACAAGGGTGTGCCCAGCATCATGGCGCAGGCAGTGGTGACGAGGGTTCGGCGCATCGGTTTCATGGTTGTCTCCATCGGTACTGTTGAAGGGCAGGGAACGGGAACGCGTGGCGCCGGAGGCGTCCGGCAACGCTAGCGGGCTTGGAAGAAGGCGCGCACTTCGGACGGGTCCTCTTGCACGGCACGCGCAAGTTCGTGCAGGCCGAAGAAGGCGAGGTAGTCCGGCGCTTGCCGGATCAGCATTTCGTAGCCGGGGAACACGCTGACGCCGCGCGATTTGCAGGCACGAAGCAGTGGCGTGGGCTGGTTCTTCATCAGGATGTCGACGACGGTGGCACCGGCGTCCACCTGCGCTGCGTCGAAGGGCAGCGGGTCGCTGTCCTTCAGCCCCAGCGGCGAGGCGTTGATCACCAGGTCGTGGCCGGCCGGGTCTGCCGAGGTGGCCACGCGCACGTCCACCGCCGGCCAGGCCGCTTGGATGCGCGCTGCGACGCCAGTGCAGCGCGCGGGGTCCAGGTCGTAAAGCGCGAGCGAGCGCACGCCGCGTTCGGCCAGCGACACCGCGATCGCGACACCGGCACCGCCGGCGCCCACCACGAGCGCACGCGCACCCCGAGGCTGGACCGCGAATCCATCGAGCGACTTGACGAAGCCGAGGCCGTCGAAAAGCGCCCCCTCCAGGCTGCCGTCGGCGTTGCGGCGCGCGGCATTCACCGCCTGGGCGACGGTACCGAGCGGGTCGCAGCGGTCGAGCAGCGCGAACATCGCCGACTTGTGCGGGATCGTCAGCCACAGGCCGTCGATGTTGTGGGCCCGCAGCGCGTGGCGCACGAAGCCGGCCAAATCGGCGGGCGCCACGTGGGCCGGCACCAGTACCGCGTCGACACCGTGGCGCTGGAACAGCGGGTTGAAGATCTCGGGCGCACGCACCTGGGCGATCGGGTCGCCCAGGATCATGAAGACACGTGTGGTGCCGGTGATTTGCATGGCCGCGACGATAGAAAGCAGCGACCCCGACGACAAGGACTTTCTGATCCATTCGGGCGATAATCGCGCATCGTGCGCGTTGATCGAACGTTCCGCGGGTAAGTCCCATGAGCAACGAAAGCCCCACCGCCATCAACCCGAAAGACCTGATCGAAGGCCTGGGCAAGGGCTTGCGTGTGATCGAAGCCTTCGACGACGACCACCCGCGCCTCACCGCCAGCGAGACCGGGGCGTTGGCCGGCATCACGCGCACGGCGGCGCGGCGACACCTGCTGAGCCTGGTGCACTTCGGTTACGCGGCCACCGACGGAAAGCACTTCTGGCTTGCGCCGCGGGTGCTGCGGCTGGGGCAGAGCTACCTCGGCGCCGCGCGCCTGCCGCGCCTGGTGCTGCCCTTCATCCAGCGCATCTCGATGCAGTGCGGCGAGACCGTCAACGTGAGCGTGCTCGACGGCCACGAGGTCGTCTACGTGGCGCGCAGCAGTCCACCGCGCTGGCTCTCGATCGGCTACGCGGTGGGCGTGCGGGTGCCGGCGCATGTGGTGACGCCGGGCGTGATGATGGTGTCGGCGCTGGACGACGAGGCCATCGACAACTGGATCGCCGAGCACGACTTCGTCGGCTTCACGGCCCACACCGTGACCGAGCCGGAGCGCTTCCGCGCCGAGCTGCGCGAGGCACGGGCACAGGACTACTGGACGACCGAGGCGCAACTCGACCTCGGGCTGCGCGGCCTCTCGGTGGCGCTGAAGGACCGCAAGGGCACCTGCAAGGCGGCCATGGGCATGAGCGTGCCCGCGGCCAACTACACGCCGGAGCAACTGCTCGACAAGCTGCTGCCACTGCTGCGCGAAGCGGCGCTGGCCTTGCGGCCGCTGTTGTAGGCCGGCACCCATGCCGACCCGCGCCCCGATGCCGCTGCCGATCGAGCGTCTTGCCGACGGCGACAGTTTCGACGTCGTCGTCGTCGGCGCCGGCGGCGCCGGCATGTCGGCCGCGCTCTACGCCGCGATCGAAGGCGCACGTGTGTTGCTGGTCGAATCGACGGCGTTGGTGGGCGGTACCACCGCGTTGTCGGCCGGCACCACCTGGGTCCCCTGCACGCACGTCGCAGCGAGCGTCAATGCCAGCGACACCCTCGCCAACGCGGCCACCTTCCTCGACAACGCGGTCGGTGACCGGTCGGACCCCGCCGTGCGCGCGGCACTGCTGGCCCACGGCGCGGCAGCCGTGGCGCAGATCGAAGCGCACACCCACCTGAAGTACCGCGCGCGGCCCTTCCACCCCGACTACCTCTCGGAGCTCACAGGCGCCACCACGGCGGGCCGCGCGCTCGAGCCGCTGCCCTTCGACGGCCGGCTGCTCGGTGAGCTGTTCGCGCTCGTGCGCCCGCCGATCCCCGAGTTCACAGTGCTCAAAGGGATGATGGTCGATCGCGACGACATCGGCCACCTGCTCAACGTGCGCAAGTCCTTCGCGTCGATCGTCTACGTGAGCAGGATCGTGCTGCGTCATCTGCGCGACCGCCTGCGCCACCCGCGCGGCACACGCCTCGTGATGGGCAACGCACTGGTCGGGCGCCTGCTGCTCTCGCTGCGCGAGCGTGGCGTGGCGCTAATGACAGGGAGCCGTGTGATCACGCTCACACGCGATGGCTCCGGCGTGTCGGCGTTGACACTGCAGCAGAACGGCCTGACGCGCACGCTCCACGTGCACGGCGGTGTAATCCTGGCCAGCGGCGGCTTCAACCGCCACCCGCAACGCCGCGCCGAGCGCCTGCAGGGCATCGCCGACACGTGGACCCCGTGTGCCCCGGCCGACACCGGCGCGCTGCACGGGCTGGCCGAAAGCGTCGGCGCCCATTACGGTCCCACCGGCTTGAGCGACTGCTTCTGGGCTCCGGTATCCCTGCGCGATCGCGCCGACGGCAGCACCGCGGCCTTCCCGCACTTCGTCTTCGACCGCGCCAAGCCGCACATGCTGACGGTCGATTCGAGCGGCAGGCGGTTCCTGAACGAATCGACCTCGTACCACCTGTTCGGGCTCGCGATGCAGACAGCGAATCGCACGACGCCCTGCATCCCGGCGCACCTGATCACCGATGCCGAGGGCATGCACAAGTACGGCCTGGGCATTGTCCGCCCGGGGGGCATGGGACTGAAGGCCGCTTTGGCCGACGGCTATGTGACCCGCGGGCAGACGCTGGCCGAACTGGCGGCCAGGCTGGGCCTCCCCGCCCACGCCCTGGCGCAGACCGTGCGCCGCTTCAACGGCTACGGCCGCACCGGCACCGATCCCGAATTCGGCCGCGGCAGCACGCTCTACCAACGCGCCAACGGCGACGCCCACTGGCCCGGCCCGAACCCCAGCCTGGGCACGATCGCGAAGGCGCCCTTCTACGCCGTGCAACTGCTTCCGGGCGACATCGGTGCGGCCACCGGCTTTGCCACCGACCCCACGGGGCGTGTGCTCGATACCGCCGGCCAACCGATCCCCGGCCTCTACGCCTGCGGCAACGACATGCACTCGCCGATGGGCGGCGTGTACCCGGCGCCGGGCATCACGCTCGGGCCGGGGCTGGTGTTTGCGTACCTGGGCGCGCGCGACGCGGCCGCGCGGGCGAAGCGGACGCTCAGCGCGGGCCCCGGACCTTGTTGATCTCCGCCATCATCTCGGCCGCCATCGCCTCGCCGCCCTCTTTGCTGAACTTCTCGATCACCGGCTTCGCCTTGTCGCGCATGCGCGCGATTTCCGGTGCCGACACGGCGTTGATCAGCATGCCCTTCCTGGCCAGGCTGTCGGCCGATTTCTCGTTCGCTTCACGCGACACCTTGCGTACGTAGACGCCGGCTTCGTTGGCGGCGTCCTGGACGATCTTGCGTTCGGCCGGCGTGAGCTGGCCGCCGCCAAGGCCGTCTCGGCACGAGCTGGCCATCCGCGAACTGCAGCAGGGCCTGGTGGTCAAGCCGTTCCTGCCGAAACGTGCCGTGCGGCTGTATGCGGTGATGCGCCCCGAGCGGCCGTCGCTCGTCGCGCAGGCGTTCCTCGACACGGTGATGGCGGTAGCCGGCGAGCGCAAAGGTCGCGGGTTGCAGGGCACCGCCCTGACTCAGGTCACCGGCGCCGGATTGAACAGCACCAGCGCGTTGTGCAGTTTCCAGTGCTCGGCCCAGGTCTTCTTGCGCCCGCTCGCCACGTCGAGCATGAGACGGAACATCTCCCAGCCCACTTCCTCGATCGTCGCGCTGCCGTCGGCGATGCGGCCTGCGTTCACATCCATCAGGTCGTGCCAGCGGCGCGCGAGGTCGCTGCGTGTTGCGACCTTGATCACCGGCACCTCGGCCAGGCCATAGGGCGTGCCGCGCCCGGTGGTGAAGACGTGCAGGTTGATGCCGGCCGCGAGTTGAAGGGTGCCGCAGATGAAGTCGCTCGCCGGCGTGGCGGTGTAGACCAGGCCCTTCGTGATGCCGCGATCGCGCAGCTTCTCGCCCGGCGAGAGCACACCCGTGATCGGCGCGCTGCCGCTCTTGACGATCGAGCCCATCGCCTTCTCGACGATGTTCGACAAGCCGCCCTTCTTGTTGCCCGGTGTCGTGTTGGCGCTGCGGTCGACGCGGCCCTTCTGCAGGTAGGCGTCGTACCAGGCCATCTCGTGAATCATCTGCTGAGCAATGTCGGGCGTGCTCGCGCGCGAGGTCAGTTGGTCGATGCCGTCGCGCACCTCGGTGGTTTCGCTGAACATCACGGTCGCGCCGGCGCGCACCAGCAGGTCGGTGCAGAAGCCCACCGCCGGGTTCGCGGTGACGCCGCTGAAGGCATCGCTGCCGCCGCACTGCACGCCCACCACCAGCGCGCTCGCCGGCACGGTCTCGCGCCGTCGTGCATTCAGGCGCTCGAGGTGCTCTTCGGCGGTGGCCATGATCGAGTCGATCATCGACATGAAGCCGACGTGCTTGTCGTCCTGCAGGCAGACCACGTCGAGCCCGGCTTCTTCGGTGGCACCGACATCGGCGACGTTGCGCTCGTCGATGATCGTGAAGCTGCCGGGCGGCAGCAACCGCTCGGGCTGTAGCTTCTCGCAGCCCAGGCTCACGACCATCACCTCGTTGCCGAAGTTCGGGTTCAGCGTGATGTTGCGCAAGGTGCGGATCGGGATGATCGCGTCGGGCGCGTCGATCGCGACGCCGCAGCCGTAGCTGTGCTCGAGCCCGACCACGTCGTCGACGTTCGGGTACTTCGGCAGCAGCTCTCTCTTGATGCGGCCGACCGCGAACTCGACCACGCCGGCCACGCACTGCACCGTCGTCGTGATGGCCAGGATGTTGCGGCTGCCGACCGAGCCGTCGGCGTTGCGGTAGCCCTCGAAGGTGTAACCCTCCAGCGCGGGCAGCGCCGGCGCCTTCACGGTCGCGATCGGCAGGCCCTCGAGCGAACGCGCGTCGGGCATCTCGAGCAGGCGCTCGTGCACCCAGCTGCCGGCGGGAATGGCGCGCGCCGCGCGGCCAATGGCCACGTTGTAGCGCAGCACCGCGTCGCCGGCGGCCAGGTCGACGAGCGCGACTTTGTGCCCTTGCGGCACCTTGTCGACGAGCGTGAGTCCGGATTCGAAGCGCGTGCCCGCGGGCAGCCCGCCGTCGTTGGCCACGATGGCGACGTTGTCGCCGGGGTGCATCGTGATGTAGAGCGGCGTGCGGGTGGTGGTCTCGGCCATGGGTCGGTGTCCTCGCTCAAGGGGCCGTGGTCGGGCCGAATTCGTCACTCTCGCGTGTCCAGGCGCGGGCCTGCTCGCTCAAGCTGAGGCCGAGGCCGGGTCGGGTCGGGACGAGCATGCGCCCGTCCTTGATTTCGAGCCGCTCGTTGAAAAGCGGTTCGAGCCAGTCGAAGTGCTCGACCCAGGGCTCGGTCGGATACGCCGCCCCCAGGTGCACGTGCAATTCCATCGCGAAGTGCGGCCCCAGCATCAGGCCGGCGTGTTCGGCCTGCGCCGCGATCTTGAGGAAGGGCGTGATGCCACCCACTCGCGGCGCGTCGGGCATCAGGTAGTCGGCGGCGCGGTGGCGGATCAGCTCGCCGTGTTCGGCCGCGCTGGTCAGCATCTCGCCGGTGGCGATCGGGGTGTCGAACTGCGCGGCCAGCGCGGCGTGGCCTTCGTGGTCGTAGGCGTCGAGCGGCTCCTCGATCCAGACCAGATCGAAGGCCTCGAAGATGCGGCACATTCGCTGCGCGGTCGGCCGGTCCCACTGCTGGTTGGCATCGATCATGATCGGCACCGCGTCGCCGAGCTGCTTGCGCACCGCCTCGACGCGCCGGATGTCGAGCGCGCGGTCGGGCTGACCGACCTTGAGCTTGATGCCGCCGATGCCGCGCTCGATCGACGCCGCGGCGTTCACCAGCAACTGGTCGATCGGTGTGTGCAGGAAGCCGCCCGAGGTGTTGTAGCAGCGCACCGAGTCGCGGTACGCGCCGAGCAGCTTCGCGAGCGACAGCCCGGCGCGCCGTGCCTTCAGGTCGTAGAGCGCGACGTCGAAGGCGCCGATGGCCTGGGTCGACAACCCGCTGCGACCGACCGATGCCCCGGCCCAGCAGAGCTTGTTCCACAGTTTGGCGATGTCGCTCGGGTCTTCTCCGATCAGCGCCGGCGCGATCTCCCGTGCGTGGGCGAACTGGCCCGGCCCCCCGGCGCGCTTCGAGTAGCTGAAACCGAGCCCCTGATGGCCGCCGGCGGTCGAGATCTCGGCGAACAGCATCGCGATCTCGGTCATCGGCTTCTGGCGCCCGGTCAGCACCTTGGCGTCGCTGATCGGCGTCGCCAGCGGCAGGTAACACGAAGAGATGCGAACCGAGGTGATGCGATCGGCGGTGTCGGTTGAAGTGGTGGTCATGGTCAGGATCCCAACGGCTGACGTTGTCTATTCAAGGCGCAGCACTGCGCGCAATCGACGTTACACCATCCCCCAGCAGCGCCAGGGCCGCCTGCTTGGCGCGCCGCGCCCACTCGGGGTAGCCCATCACCGGCGCGCGGCTGTCGCTCGGCACCTCGATGCTGACGGTGATGTCCTGGGGCAGGCGCGCGAACAGTTCGCGCAAGGCGATGCCGCCCTCGCCAGGCAGCAACCGCTCGCAGCGGGCGTCGAAGATCATGCCGTCGAGCGTGGCCGGACCGGGCACCTTGCCGTCGCAGATCTGCGCGTAGTGCAACCAGGCGCGCGGGATGTCGTCGAGTTCATCGAGCCGGCTGCTGGAGCGTGCAAAGTGAAGCGCATCGACCAGCAAGCCCGCGTTGGGCCGCGCGGCGGCACCGACGACGCGCTGGGCAGCGCGCAGGTCGGGCACCTGGGTCCAGGGCATGAATTCGAGGTCGGCCGTGAGCCCGAAAGGCGCCGCGGCATCACACAGCGCGGCGAAGTTCGCGGTCAGGCGTGCCTCGTCGGGATCGTCACCGGCGACCAGCACGTGCGCCGCGCCGAGCTGTGCGCCGACTTCGAAAAAACGCTCGAAGGCGCCCGCGTCGAAGGCCGCACCGATGCGCACGACCTCGAGGTCGAGCACTTTCACGCCGGTGCCGGCCATCACGGCGAGGGTCTCGCGCAGCAGCGGCGCGTCGTCCATCAGTGGGTAGGCCTTGCCACCCGCCACGGTCGGCAGCAGGCGGATGCCCGCGGCGACACAGCCGTTGTCGGCCGCCAGCTGGAGCAGTTGCGGCGGCGGGTACGGCAGCGCAATCAGCTGCGCGAGCGAGTAGGAGCGGGTCATGCGACGAAGGCGCTGCGGCGCAAGCTGTCTTGCTGCCGGTCGATAGTACGATGACCCGAACGAAGCCCGAGGTCGCGCGTGCTCGACACCTTCAGCGGGGCCACCCGCGTGATCTACATCGTTGGCGATCCGATCGCGCAGGTGAAGAGCCCGGCCGGCGTGACCGCGATGCTGCGCGAGCGCGGCGCCGACGTGGTGGTGCTGCCCGCGCACGTGGCGCCTGCCGACCTGGCGCATTGGGCCGTGGCGGCGCAGCGCATGCGCAATTGCGACGGCATCATCGTCACCGTGCCGCACAAGTTCGCGGCGCTGGCGCTGTGCCACGACTGCACGCCACGGGCGCTGTCCATCGGCGCCGTCAATGTGATGCGGCGCGACGCCGCGGGCGGCTGGTTCGGCGACATGTGCGACGGCAGCGGCTACGTCGCCGGGCTGCGCAACGCCGGCTGCGAACCACGCGGCCGGCGTGTGTTGCTGGTCGGCGCGGGCGGCGCCGGTTCGGCCATCGCACACGCGCTCGTCGACGCCGGCGTGGCTTCGATCGCGTTGCACGACACCGACGCCGCACGCCGCGACGCCCTGGCCCGCAAGCTCGCCGCCTACGGTGTGGTGCCCACCAGCGCCGGCTCGGCCGACCCGCGCGGCTTCGGGTTGGTCATCAACGCCTCGCCAATAGGCATGCAGGCGGGCGATCCGCTGCCGCTGCAGGTGGATCGGTTGGACACCACGGCGTTCGTCGGCGACGTCGTCACCGTGCCGGCGCTGCCGCCGCTGATCGTCGCGGCACGTGAACGCGGCTGTGGCACGATGACCGGAAGCGCCATGTTCGATGCGGTGCGCGACCGCATCGTGGCGTTCTACCTCGAAGGCAACAGCTCATGAACATCCTCATCACCGGCGGCGGATTCCTCGGCCAGCGCCTGGCCACTCTGCTGCGGGCCGAGGGCCACGGCGTGCGCGTGCTGGACGTCGCAGCGCCGCCGCGGCCGAGCCCCGACTGGATCGTCGGCGACGTGTCTTCGTTCGACGACGTGAGCCGGGCGCTGGAGGGCTGCAGCCACGTCGTGCACCTGGCTGCGTTGCTGACCTCGGCCTGCGCCGCAGACCCGCAGCGGGGCGCCCAGGTCAACCTCATCGGCACGCTCAACGTCTTCGAGGCCGCACGCGGCGCGGGGCTGAAACACGTGGTCTACGCCAGCAGCGCCAGCGTCTACGGCCCCGACGACGCCACCCACCCGCGCCCGACGACGCTCTACGGCGCCTGGAAGCTGGCGGGCGAAGGCATCGCCCGCGCCTACTTCGCAGACCAGGGCATCGGCAGCGTGGGCCTGCGCCCCCTCGTCGTCTACGGCCCGGGCCGCGAAGTGGGGCTGACGAGCGGCGCCAGCCTGGCCTGCCGTGCGGCCGTGCGCGGCGAGGCCCACACGATCGCCTTCACCGGCCGCACCGGCTTTGTCTACGTCGACGACGTGGTGCAGGCCCTGGCCGCCGCGCTGCAGCCGGCACGGCCCGGCGCGTGGGTGTTCGACATGCCGGGCGTCGTCGCGTCGACAGACGAATTCATTGCCGAGGTCCGCCGCCAGGTGCCGGGCGCGCGCTTGAGCGCACAAGGGCCGGCGCTGCCGATCGCGCCCGACATCGCAGCGCCCGACTGGCACGGCGTGCTCGGGCCGCAGGCGGTCACATCGTCCCTGGCCGCGGGCATTGCGGCCACGCTCGCGGCGTGCCACAACCAGTGACCTGCGGCCTGACGACCTGGGCCGCCCGACCGGAGCCAAGTTCGTCACATCGCACGGTATTACTTTTGGAGCCGCTGCAGGGTCGACCCGACGCCGGCGCCCACCTCAATGCAAAATAGATCGGTATGGCGAAAGTGAACGGCACCGCACCTCAGAAGCCCCGCACCGCAGAGCGGCGCCAGGGGCTGGATCGGCGTCGGAACGAGGGCAAGCCGCCACTCGGTTGGGAGCGCCGACGCAGCGTCGAGCCGCGCAAGCCGGAGGTGGCCGAACTCGATCTCACCGAATCGCAATGGGGTGCGCTGCAGGGCGAACCCCTTCCGGCGAAGGCGGGGCCCACCCGCGGCCGGCTCGATCCCTGAAGCGGTGCCGCGGCGCGGCCGCGCTCAGGGTGCGGGCGGCGCAAAGTCGGCGATGTCGGCAGGCAGGACGCAACGCAGCGTCTCGATCTCGCTGCGCACCTCGGGCGGGAAGCCCTGGCGCCGGCCGCGTTTGTCCTCGAGCAGGCTGTCGAGCATCGAGCGCCGCAGCTCGAAAATGGGCCACGCCTCGGCGATCGCGTTCGCCACCCTGGGATAACGGTCGCACAGACCCATCGGGCGCAACGCGATCGGCAAGGCCAGGACCCACTCGATCGCGACGCCGTTCAGCGCACGGTCGGTCGGCAGCGACTTGCGGCGGCGCCGCTCCCAGAAATCCGGCTCGAGTGCCGCCGCCGCTTCGGCCAGCCCTTCGGGCGCCTCGTCGAGCGACTTGCGCGCTTCGTCGAAGTCGGTGAGTTCGAACTCGAACGACCGGGACGTCTTGAACGGATTGGCGGGCGGTTTGTCAGGCATGGCGACGATCCGAGAGCAACGGGTGGGGTCGCGCCATCCTGCGTTGGCCGTGCGGACGTGCCCCATCCATGCTTGCGTATCGGCAGCTTAGGCAAGGTCGCGTTGCCGCGTCGATGACGGATTTCACGGCCGCAGGCTTGGTTCGCCGCCGGCCAACGGCCAGCCTGGTCAATCCGGCTGGATGTTCTGGGCCTTGATGAAGGCACCCCAGTTCTGCTGCTCTTCCTTCAGCGACGCGGCAAACTTCTCCGGCGTGTCGAAGACCGGCAGCAGCGCCAGTTGCTCGAGCTTCTGTGCCGCGGCCGGGTTCTGCATCGCCTTGGCGACCTCGGCCGCGATGCGGTTCACGAGCGCCGGCGGCACCTTGGCCGGCACCAGCACCGAGAAGGATGTGAAGGCCTTGATGCCGGCGTAGCCGGCTTCGGCGAAGGTCGGCACGTCGGGCAGCAGCTTGCTCTTGTCGGTGATCGACAAGGCGATCAACTTGCCGCCGTCGATGAACGGCCGCGCACTCGCCAGGTCGGTGAGCATGAACTGCAGGCGGCCGCTGAGCAGGTCCTGGTACGCCGGGCCTGCGCCCTTGTAGGGCACGTGGGTAAACCTGGCGCCGCTCGCGTCTTCGATCATGCGCACGCCGATGTAGAGCGGGCTGCCGACGCCGGCGGTGCCGTAGAAGAGCGCCGCGGGCTCGCGTTTGCCGCGCTCCATCAACTGCGCCATCGTCTTCACCTTGGCGTCGGGGTGCGCCACGATGACCATCGGCGCGATGACACCGCGCGACACCGGCGCGAAGTCGCGCGCCACGTCGTACTGCAGCGCTTTGTAGAGCACCGGGTTGATGCCGAGCGACGAGTTCGACGCCACCAGGATCGTGTAGCCATCGGGCTCGGCCTTGGCGGCTGCAGTGGCACCGATGGCGCCGCTGGCACCCGGCTTGTTGTCGACGACGAAGGTCTGCTTCAGCTGCTCGGTCAGGGTCTGCGCAAGCACGCGCCCATAAGCGTCGGTGCCGCCGCCGGGTGACGACGGCACGATGATGGTCACGGGGCGCGCGGGCCAGTCGGCCTGGGCGGATGCGGCCGAGCCCAGGGTCGCGAGCAACAACACGGCAGCGGCTTGGTTCCAGGTCATTATGGAGGTGTCTTCGAGTTCAGGTTGGGCAAAAGGGTAGGCGCCGATGCACCCTGTGCACAAGCCGGGATAACCTCCTGCCATGAACGAGACCCCCGCCCACCCGCAGCTGATCGAAGACCTGGTTGACGCCAACCACATCCTGTTCGAGCGTGGCATCGTCGACGCCTTCGGCCATGTCAGCGCGCGCCATGACCAGCAGCCCGACCGCTTCCTGCTCGCGCGCAACCTCGCGCCGGGCCAGGTGACGGCGGCCGACATCCTGCAGTACCACGTCGACGGCGCCGAGCCGGTGCGCCCCGATGCACCGCGCGGTTACCTGGAGCGCCACATCCACAGCGAGATCTACAAGGCCCGGCCGGATGTGATGGCGGTGGTGCACCACCACGCGCCCGAGGTGCTGCCCTTCTGCGTCGTCAAGGGCACCCGGCTGCGCCCGCTGTGCCACATGTGCGGCTTTTTGGGCGAGGGCCCGCCGCTGTTCGAGATCCGCGACGTGGCCGGTGAGACGAGCGACCTGTTGATCCGCAACCAGGCACTCGGCGCCGCGCTGGCGCAGAGTCTCGGCGCGCACCGTGTCGTGCTGATGCGAGGGCACGGCAGCACCGTGGTGGCCGAGTCGGTGCGGGTCGCCGTGTACCGCGCTGTCTACACGGTCGTCAACGCGAGGCTGATGCTGCAGGCGCTGCCGCTGGGTGAACCGACTGCGCTGACCGCGGGCGAGGCCGAAGCCACGCGCATCACCAACGAGGGCCAGGTCGACCGGCCGTGGAACCTATGGAAACAGCTCGCCCAAGGGCGCAAGACCTGATCGCCACGCGTTCCGTTTGCGCCGCCATCTGCCGTGGCGGCGGCGGCGCAGACGAACCTACTGGTCCCTTCGGCCTCATCAGGCGGCTTGCGCGACGACACGTTCCTGGATCGGCGCGTCGAACGCATCCAGCACGCGCTGCGGCGCGTCGACCGGGCCCATGTGGCCGAGCCCTGCCAGGGTCGTGCGGCGGGCATGCCGGCAGTTCGCCGCCAGCACATCCAGCACCTGGCGCGCCGGCAGCGGGGAGCGCGACCCGCCCATCAGGTGCACCGGCATCGCCAGCGCCGCATAGGCCACGGCAGGCACGCGGTCGGCGAACAGGGCCTCGAACTCGGCCTGCACCTTGCGCATCCGGCCGGCCAGCACCCGCCGGCTGCGCGGCGCCAACTGCTGCCAGGTGCCGGCGCCCGACCAGTAGTCGACGAACCGCGCCGCAGCGGTCTCGAGTGCGCCCGACAGCACCTCCAAGCCGATGCGCCGACCGACGCCGACGATCGATTCGCCCGCGGCCGCGGTCTGCGGATCGCGGAACAGCAGCGCAAACCGCACCGGCTCGTACAGGGTCAGGCTCTTCACACGCTCCGGCCAGCGCAGCGCGATCTGCAGCGCCACCGCCGCGCCGTAGGAGTGACCGAAGAGGTGGACACCGCCCAAGTGCAGCAGCGGCGCCAGCGCCACCGCTTCGTCTTCGATCGAGGCCGGTGTGCCGGCGGGCCAGGGCCGCGTGCCGGCGTAGCCCAGCAGGTCGGGGGTGATCACCTCGAAGCGCGACGACAGGGCCGCGGCGATGGGGGCCCACTGGCGTCCGGAGTTGCCGCTGCTGTGCAGACAGATCAGCGTCTCGCGCGCCGGGGTACGGGGGGCAAAGGGGTGGACGGTGGACATGGTGGGTTCCTCGGTGTAGGGCGGGCCGTCCAGCGTGGGCGGTCGACGCAGTCTTGGCGCATCGGGTATCGCGCTGATGTCCATTCCCGCCCGGGTCGTGGTGGCTGCGTATCGGCGGCGGCGGCATGTATCGGCCCTGTATCCGTGTCGTCGCCGGGGAGCAATTCCGCACCGCGGCCGCGTGCTGCGGCCTAGACTTTCATCCATGGCCGCCACCGAACGCCGCGTCCGCGCGACCGACAAACCCGCCTGGAGCGATGCCGCCGAGGCGATGTTCCGCGCCGCACAGGTCGTCACGCAGCCCGGCGGTCCGGCGCAGTTCGACACGTTGGTGCAGGCGCTGGCCGGCATCCTGCAGTCGGCTGCCGTCTTCGTCGCCGTCTTCAGCGACGAGTCGCGCCAGCAGATGCGCACCCTGGCGGCGGTACTCGACGGCAAGCCGCTGCGCAACTTCGACTACCCGCTCGCAGGCTCGCCTTGTGCGCAGGTCGTCGGCGACACGTTCCGCTACGTGGCGCGCGGGGTGGCTGCCGAGTTCGCGCCGGGCACCCTCTTCGGCGCCAAGGGCATGGACGCGTACGCCGCGTTTCCGCTGAACGACAGCAGCGGCGACCCGGTCGGGCTGCTGGTGGCGATGGACCGGCGGCCGATCGCCGACGAGTCGCTCGCCGAGGCGCTGCTGAAGATCTTCGCCGGCCGCATCGTGGCCGAGATCGAACGCGGCCGGGCCGACGACGCATTGCGCGCCGCCGCGCTGGCAGTGTCCAGTGCCCACGGCGAGACCGTGTTCGCCGAGCTGGCGCGTTACCTCGCGACCATCCTGCACGTCGAGGTCGCGTTCATCGCACGCCACGAGCCGGGCGCCGACCCGGACATGCGGATGATGGCGGTCTACTGCGATGGCGCCTGGCTGCCGGAGAGCCGTTATCCGCTGCAGTCGTCACCCTGCGTGCATGTGCTGGGCCAGCAGTTCCGCGCCTACCCCTCGCGGCTGGGTGAGCTCTTCCCCGACGACGACGATGCGCGGACGCTGGCGCTGGAGAGTTACGCCGGCTTCCCGCTCAACGACCGCCAGGGCCGGGCGCTGGGCACGCTGGGCGTGTTGTCGCGCCGCCCGCTGTCGCAGCTCGATCGCATCCAGTCGATGCTGCAGATCTTCGCCGTGCGCGCCGCCGCCGAACTCGAGCAGCTTCGTGCACACGAGGCGCTGAGCCGCTCCGAAGCCAGCTACCGTGCGATCTTCGACTCGGCCGAGGACGCGATCTTCATCCACGACTGGGACACCGGCGAGGTGCTCGACGTCAACCCCAAGGCCTGCAAGACCTACGGGTACAGCCACGACGAACTGTGCCGACTCTCGGTGGCCGAGATCAGTTCGGGCGTGCCGCCCTACACCGCCGCGCAGGCGCTGGCCTACATCCAGCTCGCCAAGCTCGACCGCTGCCCGCCCTTCGATTGGCACCGGCGCAACCGCGACGGCAGCCTGCATTGGGACGAGGTGCGCCTGAAGCCGGTGCAGATCGGCGGTAAGCCGCATGTGCTGGCCTTCACACGCGACATCACCGCGCAGAAACAGGCGCTCGAAGCGCTGGCAGCGAGCGAGGCGCAGTACCGCGCGATCTTCAACGCCTCGGCCGACGCGCTGGTGCTGCGCGACGCCGACTTCCGCATCGTCGAAGTCAACTCGACCTACGAGACGATGAGCGGCTTCACGCGCGCCGAGGCGATCGGCCTGAACCGTGTCCTGGCCAACCCGCCCGAGGTCGCCGCCCGGCTCGCAGCCCTCCACGCCCGCGCACTCGCCGGCGAACCGATCGCCCTCGAGACGCAGCTGGTGCGGCGCGACGGCGTCTCCTACGAGCTGGAGCTCCGCGGCGTGCCGATCCTGCACAGGGGCGAGCCGCACGTGCTCTACATCGGGCGCAACATCAACGAACGCCACCAGGCCGAGCAGCGCCGCGCCGAGCTCGAACGCCAGTTGCGCCAGGCCCAGAAGATGGAAGCCATCGGCCAGCTCACCGGTGGCATCGCACACGACTTCAACAACATCCTGACCAGCGTGATCGGCTACCTCGTGCTCGGGCAGGAACGCGCCGAGACCCTTGCCGATGCCGCGCTGGTGCGCCAGCTCGGGCAGGCGCAGCTGGCCGCGCAGCGCGCGCGGGACCTGATCGCGCAGATGATGACATTCGCCCGGCGCCAGCGGGGTGAACGCCACGTGCTACTGCTGGCACCGCTGGTCCGGCAAGCGACGCAACTGCTGCGCGCGACGCTGCCGTCGTCGATCCTGCTCGACTCGAATGCGGTCGACGCCGAGCCCGACGAGGCGGTCGCGCCGGTGCAGGCGGACACCGTGCAGCTCGAGCAGGTGCTGTTCAACCTGTGCATCAACGCCCGCGACGCGATCGACGGCGCCGGCCACATCCGCGTCGGGCTGCGCCAGGCCGCGGGCGACGGCCGACGCTGCGCCTCCTGTGGCCTGCTCGTCGACAGCGGACCCTGGGTCGAGCTGAGCGTGGCCGACAGCGGCACCGGCATTGCGGCCGAGGTCCAGGCGCGCATGTTCGAACCGTTCTTCTCCACCAAGGAGGTCGGCCGCGGCTCGGGCATGGGGCTGGCGATGGTGCACGGCATCGTGCACGACCACCTCGGGCATGTCTGCATCGACACGGCGGCCGGGCGCGGCACGACCTTCCGCATCCTGCTGCCCGCAGCCACAGAACCCGCCTCCGGCCTGGCGCCGACCCGGCCCGCGTCCGGCCGCGCGCCGGGACAGCTCTCGGGCCGCGTGCTGCTGGTCGAGGACGAGGTGATGGTCGGCGACTTCATGTCCGAGTTGCTGCAAGGCTGGGGCCTGCAGGTGGTGCTGATGCGCGACCCGCTCGCTGCGCAGTCCTGGCTCGAACAGCCGGCGAATCGGGTCGACCTGCTGATCACCGACCAGACGATGCCGCGGTTGACCGGCCTCGCACTGGCGCGGCGCGCTGGCGAGTTGCAGTCCGGCCTGCCGGTGCTGCTCTACACCGGGCAAGCCGATGCCATCGACCCGACGGACCTTGCGCGCTTCGGCGTTCGGGCCCTGCTGCGCAAGCCGGTCGATGTCGACAGCCTGCGCAGCCAGCTGCAGCGCTGCCTCGACGCCTGACTCGGGCCCCGGCGCCGCCAACGGCGGAACCGATGGTTGCGCCCTCGCCGAGCGGCGTCTCCGAAAGTGAGTGGGTTCGGAACCTGGCGGCGTGGTGCCCTCACATCGACGCCAGGCGCAGATAGTTCGAGATCACCCGCAGCCGGGTCGGCTCGGCCAGGCCGCGGGACTCGGCATCGAAGGACGCCAGCTCGCTGCGGCTGACGCCGATGTCGCGCAGCGTGGCGTCGTCGATGTGCTCGTAGCGCCGGCTGGCCACCGCGTGGCGCCACGATCCGACGATGTCGCGCCACAGCGCGGCCCACGGTTGCAGGTGGCGCGGGCGGGGCACGGCGGGGCCGGTGAAGGTGCGGGAAAGGACTTTGGACATGACAGTCTCCGAGAGGGCATGAAGGGGCGGGCGACCGGGATCGCCCGCCACCGGCAGAGCGCAGTGCGGTGTTCAGGCCGCCATCGGCATCGGCACTTCGGGCTGTTGCGGCACGGCGTAGGTCAGCGGCGCCAGCGCGTTCTGGATCCGCGTTGCCTGCTCGGTGTCGAGCAGCGAGAACAGCACCTTCTGGAAGCGCGGCTCCATCACGCCGGAGACGATGTACTGCCAGCGGTAGGCCTTGAGCACGGCGGCCTCGATCTGGGTCGTGCGCCCGGCGTCGTTGGCCGTTCCGGCGATCTGGCAGAAGTACTGCGTGTCGGCCTTCGCCTGCGCCTGCAGGATGCCGTCGACCGCTACGACCAGGTTGATGAGGTCGCCGACCGCGGCATCGCGCTGCGCCTTGTCGAGCTTGCTGTCTTCGCGAACCAGTTCCAGCTCGTCGAGCACGGCGTGCTGCGACTCTTCCTTCCAGTGGAACAGGAACACGTCCTTCCACAGCTCGGAGAGGTTGCCGTCGGGCTCGATGCTGGCGCGGTAATGCGCCTGGGTGAAGAGCTCGATGTCCAGCGTCAGCGCCAGCACCGCCCATGTGCTGGCGCCCAGCACGGCCTGCGCGACGGCGTTCGGCTCGGCGGTCTGCACGTAGCCCGCCGGCATGTCGGCGGCCATCAGCGCCTCGAGCCGGCGGAACAGCTCCTGGTGCTTCAGCTCCTCCTCGGTCATGCGCACCAGGGCCTCGAAGGCGACCTGGTCACCGAGCGCATGCTCGCGGCCGATGTCGGAGACCTTGGCAGCGATGAAACGTTCGACGAGGCCGAAGATGTAGGCGTAGGTGCGGCCCTGCACCTGGCTCAGCAGGCGCTTGTCGGCGGCGCTCAGGAAGTCCAGTTCGTTGACCAGCGACAGGCCCGAAGGCAGGAAGGTCTTGCTGTAGTCGAAGCGGCGGCCGCGGATCAGGTCGCGTTCGATCTCCCAGCGCACGCGCTTGGAAACGTCGATGACCTTGGCGTAACGCGCGGTGTTGACGGGGGTGGACATGGTTCGGATCCTTCAGTTCAGCGGGGTGGTGGGTGTTGGCCGGAAGATCCGGCCGCCTGCCACGCGTGGGCCGGTTAGGCTCCGCCGTCGTGGCATGGCTGCACTGTGGGAGGCCCCGGTATCGCGAAGGCGTCCGCCAGCGCGCGGCGTGTAGCGAAGCTGTTGCGGCGGGGCCGGTCGGCGCGGCGTTTGCAACCGGGATGCAACCGCGCCGGCGCGGGCGTTGCCGGCGTGCAACCGGGGTTGTTGCGCCGCCCCGGGCGGGAGCAGAATTCCGCCATGGAGCCCAGCGCCCGCCTGTTGATCGTCGACGACGACCCGGCCGTGCGGGCGATGCTTCGCGAGTACCTGCAGGGCCACGGCTACGCCGTCGGCGAGGCCGCCGGCGGGATCCAGATGCGCGAATGCATCGAGGCCGACCTGCCCGACGTCGTGCTGCTCGACCTCCGCCTGCCCGGCGAAGACGGCCTCACGCTGGCCAAGTACCTGCGCGAGCGCTACGACCTCGGCATCATCATGGTCACGGCGTCGGGTGACGTCATCGACCGCGTCGTCGGCCTGGAGGTCGGTGCCGACGACTACCTCGCGAAGCCCTTCGACCCGCGCGAGCTGCTCGCGCGCCTGAAGAGCGTTCTTCGCCGCCTGCAGGCGCGGCCGGCCGCCGCGCCTGCGGCTGCGTCGAACTCGGCGCGCCAGCGTTTCGGCCGCTGCGAGCTGGATCTCGATGCACGCCGACTCTTCGAGGTCGACGGTGCCGAGGTTGCGATCACCGCGATGGAGTTCGACCTGCTGCGTGTGTTCCTGGGCAACCCGAACCGCGTCCTCTCGCGCGACCAGTTGCTGATGCACACCCGCAACCGCGAGTGGGAGCCCTTCGACCGTTCGATCGACATCCGCATCGGCCGCCTGCGGCGCAAGGTCGAGCCCGAACCGGCGGGCGAGCCGCGCTGCATCCGCACCGTGCGCAACGCCGGCTACATGTTCGTTCCCCAGCCCTGAGCGCCGCACCCGCGGCCGGGAGTGCGGCCGCTCAGGCGACCGGCTCGAGCAACATCAGCCCCGGGGCCGTGTTCGAGATCGGGATGTGGTCGTTGCGATGCAACTCGCGCACCTTCGCCGATGCCGATGTACCTCATCTGGCACCGGCGCCACCTGAACACCAGGTGCAGCGCTGGCTGCGCACGCACCTGGAAGCGGTGGCGGCCGAGGCGCTCGCTGCCGCGCCGGCAACGAGCGCCTGAGCCTCAGCGGCCCTTCGGTCGCGGCAGCCCGATCACCGTGCCTTCGCGGCGTGCGTCGGCAGCACCGTACTGCTTGCCGGTCTGCTGGTCGACGATCACGGCCTGGACCGAGCCGATGTCGGCCGTGGGTGGCAGCGTGTAGCCCAGCCCGAGCAGCCCGGTCCTCGTGGCATCGGGGAATCCCGGCTCGAGCGAGATGCCGACCCCGGTGCCGGTGACCGACACCCGCGGCGCGTCAATCGCCTGCTGCAGCGTCATCTTGTGGTCGATCAGGTTGATCGTCACGTTGAGCACCGAGTTGATGATCGTCGAGCCACCCGGCGAACCGTAGGCCACCAGCGGCTTGTCGTCGGGGCCGAAGATCATCGCCGGCGTCATGCTGCTGCGCGGGCGCTTGCGCGGCTCGACGTCGTTGAAGCCGTCGGTGCCCGTGAATTCGTTGACAGTGGGTCTGGCGTTGAAGTCGGTCAGTTCGTTGTTGAGCAGGAAGCCGTGGTTGCGGAAGCTGCCATCGGCGCGCTTGTAACCCGCGAACACGCCGATGCCGTAACCCGACTCGATGGTGTTCGTGTACGACACCATGTTGCCCCACTGGTCGACGACCGAGAAATGGGTCGTGCCCTTCTCGGGGCCGGTGACGGGGGCGGCCACCGCGAGGCGCGGCGTCGGCTCGAGGCCGGACATCTCGAAAAGCCGGGGGTCGCCTGGCTTCGGCGTGGGCGTGAGGGCACCCGGCACGATGGCGTCGCCGCGCAGCGAGACGTAGCCGGGCGCGAGCAGGCCCTTCTGCGGCATGACCTCGAAGTCGGCATCGCCCATCCAGATGGAGCGGTCGGCAAACGCGATCCGCATCGCATCGGCCATCACGTTGACCGTGTTCAAGGCACCGAAGCCATAACCCTTGCTGGCGTCGCCCAGCGGGAAACGCTCGAGCATCTTCAGCATCTGGATCATGGTCAGGCCACCCGAGCTCGGCGGCGACATCGCCTTGATCTTGTAGCCGCGGTAGGTGCCTTCGGTGACACCGCGGACCGTCGCCTCGTAGGCTTCGAGGTCGGCCAGCGTCATGCTGCCGCCCTTGCCGTTCGGGGCCTGCGGCCGGTTGAACTTCTGGCCTTCGACGATGCCGTCTGCGATGTCGCAGCCCTTGTCGGGCATGGACTTGTAGAAGCAGTCTGCCCCGTGGGTCGCGATGAGGCGGAAGGTCTCGGCCAGCGGCTTGTTCGTCACCAGCGAGCCGACCGGGATCGAGACCCCGCCGGGGCAGAAATAGGCCGCGGATTCCGGCGAGTTGAGCGCCCGGCTGGACGGGTTGGCGCAGGCGGTGCTCGCGACAAAACGCGGCGTGGCCGCAAAGCCCTGGTCGGCAAGCTGGATCGCCGGCTGTAGCACCTGCGCCAGCGGCAGCTTGCCGTGGCGCTCGAGCGCGAGTGCGGTGCCGCGCACCATGCCGGGCACGCCCACCGCGACGCCTTGCAGCGACGCACTGGGCACACCGTCCAGCATCGATGGCGTGGCGGCGGCGGGGGCGCGCTCGCGGGTGTCGATGGCGAAGGTCTTCCCAGTCGACGCCAGGTGGATCATCATGAAGCCGCCGCCGCCGATGCCGGCGGACTGGGGCTCGACGACGTTGAGGGCGTAGGCGATCGCCACCGCGGCGTCGATCGCATTGCCGCCCTGCTCCAGGATGCGCGCACCCGCCTCGGCACCGTAGGGGTTGGCCACACTCACCACCCCCTTGCGGAAGGCCTGACCGGCCCACGACGGCGGGTTGCCCTGGGCCTTGGGCGGCAGTTGGATCGACGACTCGACACCGAGCGTCTCGTCGCCGCCGTCGGCATGGGCCCAGGTGAAGGCGCTGCACGCCAGCAGCGCGGCCAGGCGCAGGGCGGTCGGGCGGTTCCAGGGGCGGTTCGATGCAATCATGTTTAGGTCCGTTCTCGGCTGGGTTAAGGGGCCATGCTTGCCTCCTGCCGAGTTGATCGCAAGTCGGGATAGCACCGAGGCCGTCAGCCAGGCGCCGACACCCATCCCTCGTCAGCAACCCCAGCAACGGGCGCACGCGCGCCGAGCGCGATGCCACCACGGAGTCGAAAGCGATCGCCGCCCTCATCCACGCGATGCCGCGGGACTGTTGATGACCGCCTCCACGCGGTGACCGTCTGGATCGACCACGAAACAAGCGTAGTAGTGGGGGCCGTAGTCAGGCCTCGGCCCAGGCTCGCCGTTGTCCTTGCCGCCGTGCAGAAGCGCTTGTTGGTGGAAGTCGTGCACGGCGCTTCGGTTCGGTGCGGCGAAGGCAAGATGGAAACCGGGTCCCACGCTCGCCGAGGATGCACTGGCCTGCTTGATGCAAAACCCGTCGCCCCCTCCTTCGAGGCCGTAGCCAACCGCCTGGTTCTGTTCTCCAGGGCGCAGATCTTCAAAGACTCTCACGTAGCCGAGTGCCGACAGCGCGTGGTCATAGAACTCGGCGGCACGTTCTATGTCGGTTACCGCGAAGGAGATGTGATGAAGCATGGGCATGACTCCGGGTGCTCGCCATTCGTCCTGTCGTTGGTGAGGTGTTGAAGTGGCATCCGAGCGTTGCCACGCCGTCCGAGCTGCGGCAGATCTTGAAGGGCAAGTTCTCACGTGTTGGCGCCGTCCCGAAACGACAACGGCCTGGCATCGCTGCCAGGCCGTTGATTCGATCGGCCGCAATTTCGCCGGCGATCTCTTCGATCAGGTCCTCGAGCGTGGCCACGGCGCCGAAGACGCCACATTCGTCCAACACCAGCACGCTGTGCGCGCGCTCACGGCGCATGGTTTCGAGCACCGACGAGATGCGCTGCGATTCGGTCACCAACGCGGATTCCGGCACGGCGAATTCAACTATCCTATTGGCCATGCTGGAGGGCCGGGTCCTTGGTTTGGTTCCGGCCAAGGCAATTGACCCCGTTCACCCTGACGCGCCTGCGTCCGCTTCGAATGGGCGCAGAACATCTGCTTGGGGCGACGAGTGTTCGGTAGATGAGTGGGATGGGGGCAGTCGTTTCGCCCGCTTGCCGCCCTTCTGCGGCGGGCGAGTGTCACGTTGCGTGCATCTCGAAAACAACGGTGGTTGGAATCCCTGTGCCTGGTTCGCTCGTGCGTGATGGCCGAACGGAGAAGGTGGCATCCGTGAACTGCGCGCAAACTTCGAGGGCCAGGAAATGCAGCTGGAAGCTATCAGTCAATTCTGGCAGCAGTCCGTCGACGCGACGCAGACCGCGCTCACGCAGCCTGAAACCTACACCCAAGCCATCATCATTGCGCTGATCTACGCGGTTGCCTTCTTCGTCGCCAAGCGTGTGCGCAAGCACGCGCCCGTCTTCGACGACGATCGCGTCACCGACGCGTCGCATCCGATCCTGCGGTTCATCGCGCACTGCGGAAACCTGATCTTCCCATTGACCGCCATCCTGTTGCTGCGCGTTTCGGCCGACCTCAGCAGCACGCTTCTGAATCAGGACTGGCTGCTCAGGGCCGCCCTGACCATCGCGATGTTGTTGCTGTTCATCTCCGCAGTCAACGATTTCATCGGCAGTGCCCTGGTGCGAAAGCTGTTCAAGCTGATAGATCCCGCTGTTGTTGCTGCATCTGCTCGGCCTGCTGGGTGACTTGATCAAGATCCTCGAATCGATTTCGGTCAACGTCGGCAACGAAAAGTTCATCGTCGAAACCTTCATCAACTGGACCAGGACAAGCGCCAGCGATACCGGGTGAACTTCTCGGTGGCCTACAGCAGTGACATCGACGCGTTGGTCCCCCTCATCAAGGACGTCGTCGCCTCGCATCCGAAGGTGCTGGGCGGCGAGGAACTTCCGATCGAATACCGCCCGGATTGCGAGATCGCCAGCTTTG
>DATDER010000319.1:0-2785 GCA_036523095.1 Rubrivivax sp. | reverse complement strand
TCCCGCCCCACCCCACTGAGAGACTCTCCATGGCAAAAGACTTCGATTCGATGGAAGACAGCAACCGCTCGGCCAACCCGAGCATCCACGAGGTGTCCGCCCCCGCGCGCCGCACGGTGCTGATGGGTGGCGTGGGCGCCGCGTTGACCGGGTGGCTCTCGCCGCTTGCGGGCTGCGCCAATGGGGCGCCGACGGGTTCGCTGCTCGGCTTCAAGGGGGTGGCGGCGAGCGCCGCCGACACCGTGGTCGTGCCCGAGGGTTACGTCGCCCAGGTCATCGCGGCCTGGGGCGAACCGGTCGGCATCGCCGGCCAGATGCCGGCGTTTCGCGACGACGCGTCGAACAGCGCCGCCGACCAGGCGGTGCAGATGGGCATGCACCACGACGGCGTTCACTTCGTCCCAATCGGTGGCAGTTCGAGCCGCGGCCTTCTGGTGATGAACCACGAGTACACCGACGACGGCCTGCTGCACAGCGACGGGCTCAACACCTGGAGTGCCGAGAAGGTCAGGAAGTCGCAGGCCGCTCACGGCGTGTCGATAATCGAACTCGGGCTGAAGGGCGGCACCTGGCAGCTGGTTCGCCCGTCGTCCTACGCACGCCGCTTCACCGCGAACACGCCGTTCGTGCTCGGTGGCCCGGCGGCCGGCCACGCGATGATGAAAACCGCTGCCGACCCGGCCGGCCGCACGGTGCTCGGCACCTTGAACAACTGCGCCAGCGGGATGACGCCGTGGGGCACCTACCTGTCGGGCGAAGAGAACTTCCACGGCTACTTCGCCGGCGGCGACCAGATCGACGCGTACCAGAAGCGCTGGGGCTTGAGCAAGACGGGCTGGTCACGCTGGCCCGAACACGACGCGCGCTTCGACGCCACGCGGCACCCGAACGAGTTCAACCGCTTCGGCTGGATCGTCGAGATCGACCCGATGGACCCGGCGAGCACGCCCATCAAGCGCACCGCACTCGGCCGTGCCGCGCACGAAGGCGCCTGGGTCGCCGTCACCAAGGACGCGCGCGCCGTGGTGTATTCGGGCGAGGACGCACGTTTCGAATACATCTACAAGTTCGTCAGCCGCGACCGCATCGCGCCCGGCGGCGCACAGCCCAACCGCGAACTGCTCGACCACGGCACGCTCTACGTCGCGCGCTTCGATGCCGACGGCAGCGGGCGCTGGCTGCCGCTGGTGCAGGGCCAGGGCCCGCTCACGGCGGCAAACGGTTTTGCCGACCAGGGAGAGGTTGTCATCAAGTCGCGCCAGGCCAGCGACGCGCTCGGCGCGACCAAAATGGACCGCCCGGAGTGGCTGGCGATCGACCCGAAGACCGGCTGGGTCTACGCCACGCTCACCAACAACAGCCGGCGCGGCGAGGTCGACCAGCCCGCTCCCGATGCGGCCAACCCGCGCGCCAAGAACGTGATGGGCCACATCATCCGCTGGAAGGAAGCGGGCGATTTCGACGGCGTGACCTTCCAGTGGAACCACCTCGTGCTCGCCGGCGACCCGGCGAACGCACGCGCCGAAGCCCAAGGCAACATCCGGGGCGACCTCTTCGGCTGCCCCGACGGCATCAGCTTCGACCAGCGCGGCGTACTGTGGGTGCAGACCGACATGGGCCCGACGGTGATGAACAAGGGCGAGTTCGCTCGCATCGGCAACAACCAGATGCTGGCCTGCGACGTGAGCACGGGCGAGATGCGGCGCTTCCTCACCGGCCCGGTCAATGGCGAGGTCGCCGGCGCTGCGTTCACGCCCGACGGCACGACCGTGTTCGTCAACATCCAGCACCCGGGTGAAACACCGAGCGAGCGCAGCGACCCGGCCGAGCCGGCCAAGTTCTCGCGCTGGCCCGACTACAGAGCAGGCGGTCGGCCGCGTTCGGCGACGGTGGTGGTGCGGCGCAAGGACGGCGGTGTGATCGGAACCTGAAGGCGCGGCGCGCTCAGCCCAGGCGCCAGACGTCCAGCACCACTAGGCGGGCTTCGCGCCGGCCCGAGGCCACCGCCATCACCTTATTGAGATGCAGCCACGCCGGGTGGCCGGTGGTGAAGCGCATGAGCGTGCGGAAGTAGTACTCGGCCGGGTCGACCGCCTCGCCGCGCGCGAGCCGCGCCATCACCGAAGGCGCGCCGTGGCGCAGGCCGTTGCTCTGGACTTCGATCAGCGCGCCGTCGGTGCTGCGGATGGCGTAGTGCGCGCCGATGTCGAGCACGCCGTCGGCGCGCAGCGTCTGCCAATCGGCGCCGCCGGGAACGATCTCGCCGTTCAGTTCAGGCCCTTGCACGGTGCCGCCGAGCAGCGGCACGACGCGGCGTTCACCGTGCGGCCCAGTGCCGAGCGTGAGCACATCACCGACCGCGCAGCGCACCTGCGCGATCGGCAGCAGGACCGGCGCCGCCTTCACTTCGCCGTCGGCATCGCGAACTCCGCGCCCTTGGGTGTGCTCTCGGGCCAGCGCTGCATCACGCTCTTCTGCTTGGTGTAGAACCTCACGCCTTCTTCGCCGTAGGCGTGGGTGTCGCCGAACAGGCTTCGCTTCCAGCCCCCGAAGCCGTGCCAGGCCATCGGCACGGGGATAGGCACGTTGATGCCGACCATGCCCACCTGCACCCGTCGGGCGAACTCGCGCGCGACGTGGCCGTCGCTGGTGAAGCACGCCACGCCGTTGCCGAACTCGTGCTCGTTGACGAGTTGCAGCGCCTCGGTGAAGTCCTTGGCCCGCACGCAGGCGAGCACGGGGCCGAAGATCTCTTCCCGGTAGATGCGCATCTCGGGCCTGACGT
>DATDER010000318.1:0-5463 GCA_036523095.1 Rubrivivax sp. | reverse complement strand
GTCGCCCATGCCGACGTGGTCACCGACTGGAACCAGAAAGCCAGCGAGATCACGGTCGCCCACATGGGCGGACCCTGGGGACAGGCGCCGATGGTGCTGATCCAGGCGGCCGTGTTCGAAGCGGTCAACGCGATCACCCGCCGCTACCCGCAGGCGGGCTACCTCAAACTGGAAGCGCCTGCCGGTGCCTCGATCGACGCCGCCGTGGCGGCCGCCAACCGGGCCGTGCTGACCCGCATGGCGACCAGCCAAGGCACGGCGACCGAGTCGGCTTACCAGGCCGCGCTGGCCGGTGTGCCCGAAGGCACGGCCAAGGCCGACGGCATCGCGCTCGGCGAGAGGGCCGCCGCCGGCATCCTGGCCCTGCGCGCGCCTACGGGCGCAGCGCCAGTCTTCTACCGTCCCGTCACGGCCCCCGGGGCTTATGTGCCGACCGTCGTGCCGGCGAATGCCGACATGCCGCCGGCGCGCTGCTGGGTGCTCGATCGGGTCGATCAGTTCCGCCCCGGCCCGCCGCCGGACCTGAAGAGCGCCGTCTGGGCGCGCGACTACAACGAGATCAAGGCGCTCGGCGCGCGCACCGGCAGCCAGCGCACCGCCGAGCAGACCGAGATCGCGCGCTTCTGGACTGCGACGACACCGACGATCTACTTCCCGATCGCGCGCTCGGTGGCCAACCAGCCCGGGCGCGAGGTGACGCAGAACGCGCGCCTGCTCGCGGCGAGCGGGCAGGCGATGGTCGATGCCATCGACGCGGTCTTCGACGCCAAGTACCAGTACCACTTCTGGCGCCCGTTCACGGCGATCCGCAACGGCGACCAGGACGGAAACGACGCCACCGAACGTGACGCCGGCTGGCTGCCCTTCATCGACACACCGATGCACCCCGAGTATCCGTGCGCCCACTGCACGATCGCGGCGTCGCTGGGGGCAGTGCTCAAGGCCGAAATCGGCAGCGGGCCGACACCGCGCCTGTCAACCACCAGCCCGACCCTGGCCGGCGTCACCCGCTCATGGACGAGCGTCGACGCTTTCACACAAGAGGTGGTACTGGCCCGGATCTACGACGGCGTGCACTACCGCACCTCGGGCGAGGTCGGCAACACGCTCGGCACCAAGGTCGGCGAGCTGGCCGCGGCCAAGCTGCTGCGCTGATCGCCCACCCGCAGCGAGGACGCTGCGGTCGTTCGCAAGGCCCACGGCAGCACGCGGTTGCTGCCGTGATTCGTTGCTCACCCCTTCGGGTACTTCGCGTTCGCCTTCTTGACGAACTCGTTCGTGTACACCGCGCCGAGGTCGAGCTTGGCCTTGGCGATCTCGGCGTCGATGCTGGCCAGGGCCCGGAAGGCGGTATCGGCGCCTTTCTCGGGAATCATGCCGTCGGGCGACAGCGCGCCCTTGGCGGCGAGGAAGGCGTCGATGTAGACCGCGCGGTCGCCGAGCAGGAAGCTTTCGGGCACGTTCGTGATGATCTCGCTCGGGCCCGCGGTCTGGATCCACTTGTTGGCGCGCACGAGGGCATTCGTCAGCGCCTGCACCGTGGCGGGGTTCTTGTCGATGAAGGTCTGCGGCGCATAGAAGCAGCCCGCCGGCATCGGCCCGCCGAAGACCTTCTCCGACTCGGCGACGATGCGGGTGTCGGACACGATCTTCAGGTCGCCGGAACGCTGCAGCAGCGTGATCACGGGGTCGAGGTTGCTGATGGCGTCGATCTGGCCGCTGCGCATCGCCGCGACGGCGCCCTGCGCCGCGCCGACGCCGATGATGCTCACGTCGCTCGGCTTCAGCCCGGCCTTGGCGAGGATGAAGTTGACCATCACGTTGGTCGACGAACCCGGCGCGGTGACGCCGATCTTCTTGCCCTTCAGGTCGGCGACGGTCTTGAAGTCGGGCATCGTCTTCGGGTTCACGCCGAGCACGATCTGCGGTGCGCCGCCTTGCAGCGCGAAGGCGCGCATGCGCTGGCCCTTGTGCTGCATGTTGACGGTGTGCTCGAAGGCGCCGCTGACGACGTCGGCGCTACCGCCGACCACGGCCTGCAGCGCACGCGCCCCGCCGGCGAAGTCGACGATCGTGATGTCCAGGCCCTCGGCCTTGAAGTAGCCGCGCTGTTCCGCGATCGTCAGCGGCAGGTAGTACAGCAGGTTCTTGCCGCCGACGGCGATCGTGGTCTTGGGCTTCTCGAGCGCCTGGGCGCGGACGAAGGCTGGCAGGGCCAGGGTGGCACCGGCGGCGGCGAGGATCAGGTGGCGGCGTTGCATGGTGGTCTCCAACGGGTGGTGGTTATCGGGTTGGCGCTGACTTTAGCCGCCGACCCGTGGGCCTACCATCCGGGGATGCCTAGCCAGAATGCCCCCACCCCCACCCCCGGCGTTGCCCTCGTCACCGGTGCCAGCCGCGGCATCGGCGCCGCCGTCGCCCGCGGTGCAGCACAGCGCGGCTTCGATGTCGCCGTCAATTTCGCGCGCGACGAAGCGGCGGCCGAGGCCGTGGCGGCCGAAGTCCGTGCGCTGGGGCGCCGCGCCATCACCGTGCAGGCCGACGTGGCGAGCGAAGCCGAGGTGCAGCGCATGTTCGCGCGCATCGACTCCGAACTCGGCCCGCTCACCGCGCTCGTCAACAACGCCGGCATTGTGGCGCTGCAGTCGCGCTTCGACGAGATGGACGTGGCGCGCTGGCAGCGCATGCTGGCCGTGAATGTCGTCGGCACGATGCTCTGCACACGCGAGGCGGTGCGCCGCATGAGCACCCGCCACGGCGGGCGCGGCGGCGCCATCGTCAACCTGTCGAGCGTGGCGGCGGCGCTCGGCGCGCCCGGCATGTACGTCGATTACGCCGCGAGCAAGGGTGCGATCGACGCCTTCACGCTCGGCCTCGGCCGCGAGCTGGCGACCGAGGGCGTGCGCGTGAACGCGGTGCGCCCGGGCATCATCGACACCGACATCCACGCCGCCAGCGGCGACGCCGACCGGGCCCACAAGTCGGCGGCGGTGATCCCGATGCAGCGCCCGGGCAGCGCCGCCGAAGTGGCCGACGCGGTGCTGTGGCTGCTGTCGGCCGAGTCGGCCTACGTCACCGGGGCGGTGATCCCGGTCACGGGCGGGCGCTGAGCTCTCAGCGGGTCAACCGGGCAGGAAGCCCGAGAGGTGCGCGCGCTGGACGTTCGCCGCGCCGTAAGCCACCCCCACACGCTGGATCGCCGGGATGTGCTGGACCGAGTCGAGCTGCTGCACGTTGGCCGGGTTGATGTCGCGCAGGCCGAGATCGTCGAGCCCCTTGCGTGTGAGCAGCGGGTCGTAGCGCAGATAGCTGAAGAGCTTGGGTGTGCTCGAGGTGCGGGGCATTTCGCTGCTGGCGGTCATGGTGCCGACCTCGTTGTCGATCTTCGGGCCGAAGCGGCACTCGCCGAGCGTGCGGCAGGCCATGTCCCAGCCGTCGGCGGCGGCGTTCATCAGCACGCCGGGCAGCGTGGTCGCGTGGTGCAGCAGGGTCATGTCGCCGCTGGTGATGTCGGGCCGCTCGAGCGGCGCCTTGCCGGTGCCGACCGAGACGATGAGCAGGTCGTCGACGCCCGTCCTCCACATCAGCTTGTACGGCGCTGCGGTCGCCATCTCGAAGGCGATGAAAGCCGGATTGTTGTAGGTCGTGACACCGCCGTCGACGAAGATGAAGGGGTACTCGCGTGCGCTGCCTTCCCCCAGCATCACGACCTCGGGTGGAAAGTACACCGGCGCTGCGGTGCTGGCACGCACCAGCTTCCACAGGGGCAGCTTGAGGTTGCAGTCGGGGCGGGTGGGGTCGTTGTAGCGCGCATGCGGGTTGTTCGACACGAACCACGGCGAGTCGGTCGTGTGGTTGCGCATCACCATCATCAGCACCGTCTTCAGCCCCGCATCGCCGAGCAGCGCCGGCTTGTCCGCGGCGCTGCCGAGCGCGCGGCCGAGTTCAGCGCGCAGCTTGTTCGCCAGCGGCTCGTCGTTGTACTGGTAGTTCAGGCGCTTGAGTACGAAGGCCTTGTCGAACATGTCCTTGCCGCTGTCGACGTAAAAGGCACGGATCGCGTCGATCGACATGCCGGCCGAGATGCAGGCGGCGATGATCGCGCCGGTGCTGGTGCCGCAGGTGAAGTCGAAGAAGTCGGCCAGCACCATCTCGGGCTTCCCGTGCGCGACCCGCAGATCGGCTTCGAGCCGGGCCAGGATCTCCACGCTCATCAGGCCGCGGATGCCGCCGCCGTCGCAAGCGAGGATCTTCTTGGGGCCGGGGGCGGCGATGCGGTCGGTCAGTGTGCTCATCGGAGGGGCTCCAGGAGTGTTGCGGTTCAGGGTGTGGGCTTGAGCGTGCGGGTGTCGATCCACGTCACCCGCCCGGTGCGCCGCTTGACCTCGTTGTACATGTGGGCTGTGCCGCCGGGGCCGTCGCCACCACCGCCGTTCCACAGGCAGATGAAGTTGACCTTGGCCACGCCCCAGGCGAGCGCGGTGCACAGCAGCCACTGGTTGCAGCGCTCGTAGGCGCTGGCACCGCGCGGCAGCGGGCCGAGCTCGTCCTCGAGCGCGCGCGGCGGTGTGCGCAACTGCGCCTGCACCGCGTAATAACGCATGCACCACTGGTCGCCGTTGGCCGACGGGCGCACCGATTCGTCGACAAAGCGAGCCTCGTCGAAGGGCAGCATGATCTGGATGTGCATCTTGCGCCGCTGGCAGGCTTCGAGAAAGAGCAGGTCGCCGCCCGCCGCCGCCTGGCACAGCGCGAGATCGTCCTCGCCGGCCTCCAACCGATCCAGCGCGGCTTCGATCGCCTGCGCGGCAGCAGCTTCCAGCTCGGGCGGAAAACGCGGCGGATCGCGCCCGGGCGCGTCCATCATGTGACCCGAGAACTGGATCCCCTTGCGCGGCCGGACCGGCGGCCGCGCGCGCTCGATCTCGCGTTCCACGAGCGCAAGCGCGACGGCGGTCTCCTCGGGCCGGAAACCGAGGTCGCGCGCCACTTCGAGCGTCTGCCGCGTCGAGTCGAGCGCGAACCAGTCGCGGTTGGCGACCGCGATCGCGGCCTTGAAGCGGCGCCGCACCTTGTCCAGCGGCTCGAACAGCAGGGCCAACTCGGCCGCGCTCGACACGACCCAGTAATTGCCGCTGTCCTGCGCTTCGGCGCTGGCGCAAGCCCAGCGCACGCCGCCGGTGACGATCTGCAGATCGGCCTCGTCGACCTCGCCGCCGAGGTGCTGGCGGATCACCATCAACGCCACCGCGTTGATGCCGGAGTAGTAGTGGCGCGCGTCGGCGGTGAAGGCGGCACGGTAGGGGGTGATCGCCGCCGCGAGCAGCGCATCCTCCTCGGCGGCGGCCTCGCGCAGCTGGGCCGGTGTGCGAACCACGGGTGTCGCCCCCGCCTCGGCGGGCAGGTCTTCGCGCCAGCGGCGCAGCCAACGCTCCTTGGCCACGCGGCCGGCGAGGGCCCACG
>DATDER010000317.1:0-9927 GCA_036523095.1 Rubrivivax sp. | reverse complement strand
GTACACCGAATCGGCCGGTGCCAGGCGCTGGACCGTCTTGATCACCTGGGCCATGTCGAGTGGCGCAACCGGCGGCGCGACGTGGTTCGCCTCGTAATCTGCGCGTGCGCCGACGGCCCACTCGGCCCAGCGCGCCGGGCCGGGCGGTGGCTCCAGCGCCGACAGGGCCTGGCCGACAGCGGCCATTGAACATTGCAGCATCAGGTCGGCGGCATAGACCCGGCCCAGTTCCTCGGCCCCGGCGTGCAGGTGCACCAGCCTTTGCGCCGGGCGGGGCACGGCCAGATGGCTGTAGCCCCCGGTCGTCATCTCGCCCAGGCGAACGCCGATGGCCAGGATCAGATCGGCGTCACGCACGCGCGCGGCAAGTTTCGGGTTGATGCCGATGCCAACGTCCCCGGCATACAGCGGGTGGCGGTTGTCGAAACCATCCTGAAAGCGGAAGCCGCAACCGACGGGCAACTGCCATGCTTCGGCAAAGCGCTCCAGCGCGCGGGCGCTTTCCGCGCTCCAGCAGGCGCCACCGATGATGGCCAGCGGACGCTCGGCCTTGAGCAGCAGCGAGCGCAGGTCGCGCAGCGCACCCGGCGCGGGCCACGCCCGTGCGGGCTCGATGCGCGGCAGCACCGGCGCGGTCGTCGGCTGCGTCAGCATGTCCTCGGGCAGCACCAGCACCACGGGTCCGGGTCGGCCTTGCATCGCGGTGTGGAAAGCGCGCGCGACGTACTCGGGCAGGCGGTCGGCGTCGTGCACTTCGCCCACCCACTTGGCCATGCCGAGCGTGCCCGGGCCGAGCATCTGGCGGTAGTCGACTTCCTGGAACGCCTCGCGGTCGCGCTGGTCGCCCGCAACCTGTCCGATGAGCAGGATCATCGGCGTCGAGTCCTGGAACGCCGTGTGCAACCCGATGCTGGCGTTGGTGGCCCCCGGCCCGCGTGTGACGAAGCAGATGCCGGGCCGCCCGCTCAGCTTGCCCTGCGCCTCGGCCATGAAGGCGGCACCACCCTCCTGGCGGCAGGCGATGAAGCGGATGCGGTCGCGGTGTTCGTAGAGCCCGTCGAGCACGGCGAGGTAGCTCTCGCCGGGAACGCCGAAACAGGTGTCGACGCCTTGCGCGAGCAAGGCCTCGACCAACGCGTGGCCGGCGGGTCGCGAAGTCATCGTGTGCAGCCTGTCAGTGTGAATAGGTGATTATGGGCAGATGGCACCGCGGGATTGTCGGGATGACACTATTCAACAGCTGGAGAATTATGTCGCCATGCCACGCCCGACCGCCGCCACCGTGGAGCCACGCTCGCGCGACGCCGACCGCTCGCAACAGGCGATCCTCGGCGCGGCCCGCGACGAGTTCGCCGAACATGGCCTGGGCGGCGCGCGCATGGAGCGCATCGCCGAGCGTGCTGCACTCGACAAGCGCCTCATCTACTACTACTTCCAGAACAAGGACAGCCTCTTCCTGGCGGTGCTGGAGGACACCTACCTGCACATCCGCGAGGCCGAAAGGCAGCTTCGCCTGAACGACCTGCCGCCGGCAGAGGCGGTACGCAAGCTGACCGAGTTCACCTGGAACTACTACCTGGCGCACCCGGAGTTCCTGACATTGCTCAACAGCGCCAACCTGCACCGGGCACGCCACCTGGAGGGCTCGACGCGAGCACGCGAACTCAACACGCCGCTGATCCAGACCCTGGGCGAGGTGCTCGAACGCGGGCGAGCGAGCGGCGCCTTCCGCGGCGGCATCGATCCGATGCAGCTCTATATTTCTATCGCGGGCCTGTGTTACTTCTACCTCGGCAACAACCACACCCTCTCGGCCATCTTCGGGCGCAACCTGATGGCGCCCAAGGCACGCAGCGAACGCTTGTCCCACATCTGCGATGTGATCCTCGGGTATGTCCTGAGGGACTGAGCATCGCCCGCCATTGACAGCCCGCCATGCTCACCGAAGAATTCCCGGCACAGTGAATTAGACCGGAGACACACGATGCGCCCCAACACCCCGACCCTGGCCCAGCGCTCGTTCGGCGCTGCCTTGCTTGCCTGCAGCGCCGCGGCACACGCCCAGTGGCAGCCCAGCAAGCCGATCACCATCATCGTGCCCTGGGCGGCAGGCGGCTCGACCGACCAGGTCACACGCGTGACGGCAGCCGAAGTCGAAAAGGCACTGAACCAGAAGATCGTGATCCTGAACCAGCCCGGTGCCTCGGGCTCGGTCGGCACCAAGAACGCGATGGAAGCGCCCAAGGACGGCTACACCTGGGCCGCCGGCGCCGCCAAGGACCTGGGCACCTACAAGGTGCTGGGCATGGTCGACACCAGCGCACGCGACTGGCACATGTATCTCAACGTGGCGCACATCGCCGTCGTCGGCGTCAATGCCGACGCGCCCTACAAGACGATGGCCGAGTTGCTCGAGGCGATGAAGGCCAAGCCCGGCAGCGTGGCCGTGGCCACCGCGGGCGTCAATTCGAGCGGCCACGCCGCGATCGAGGCCATCGCGCGCGGCGCCGGTGTCACCTACAAGCACGTCACCTACGACGGCGGCAATCCGGCCGTGGTCGCCACCGTGGCGGGCGAAACGCAGGTCACGACCCAACTCGCGGCCGAACAGACCGACATGATCCGGGCCAAGAAGATCCGACCGCTCGCGGTCGTGGGCGACAAGTCGCTCGAGATCGAAGGCTTCGGCACGGTGCCGCCACTGTCACAGTTCATCCCGGGCTTCAAGGACCCGATCAACTACTTCGGCATCTTCGTTCCCAAGGGCGTGCCGGCCGAAGTGACGGCGACGCTCGACAAGGTGTGGGCGACGCAGATCGCCAACAACGAGGCGCTCAAGAAGTACGCCCAGGGCCGCGGCGCCCTCTTCGCGCCGATGGCCGGCGAGACGGCGCAGAACGCCGTCTTCCCCGCGATCCAGGCCTACGCCTGGACCCAGCAGGCGGCCGGCAAGGCCAAGGTGTCACCCGACACCATCGGCATCGCCAAGCCTTAAGGGGCCCTGATGTCGCAGGGCGGTGAGACCGCCCGCTCCGACCGTCTCGGCGGGGTGGGCTGGGTGGCGTTCGGGCTCGCGATCCTTGCCGCGTCCTGGCAGATGGACCGCTTCGAGTCGATGGGGGCGACGGTCTACACGGCGCCGGGCTTCGTGCCGGCATTGTTCGGCCTGTCGCTCGTCCTCCTGGGCCTGCTGCTGGCCGCACGCGGATGGCTCGCCCGCCAGATCGCGCCCAGCGACCCGACCGGGCGGCTCCTGAGCCGCCGCATCGGCGTGATGCTGCTGTTGACGCTGGTCTACGCCGGGTTGCTCGTGGGCCGGCTGCCGTTCTGGCTCGCGACCATGCTCTTCGTCACCGCCTTCACCGGCGTGTACGCCGACACCTTGCCGCCGTGGCGCCGGGTCGTCACGGCGCTGGCCGCGGGCGTGCTGACGAGCATCGCCGTGGTTCTGGTGTTCGAGCGGATCTTTCTCGTCCGGCTGCCATAGACCCAATGTTCGACGGCCTCATCCTCTTCGGCCAGTCGATCGTGCGCTTCGGCACGCCCGAGACGATCTTCTACGCGCTGCTGGCTTCGCTGGTCGGCGTCGTCATCGGCGCCCTGCCCGGGCTCACCGCCACCATGGGTCTGGCGCTGATGACCACGCTGACGATCAAGCTGCAGCCGGCCGAAGCGCTGCTGATCCTGATCTGCACCTACGTCGGCGCCATCTACGGCGGCTCGCGCTCGGCAATCCTGCTCAACATCCCGGGCACGCCGGCGTCGGCCGCGTCGTGCCTGGACGGCTATGCGCTCGCGCGCCAGGGCATGGCCGGGCGTGCGATGGGCATCGCCACCACCGGCTCGGTGCTGGGCACGCTGATCGGCATGTTCTTTCTCGCCGCCTTCACACCCGTCCTCGGCAACCTGGCGCTGAAGTTCGGTGCCTACGAGTTCTTCTGGCTCGCCCTCTTCGGCGTCATCATCGCCGGCACGCTGACCGGCAACGACCCGCTCAAGGGCTGGATCGCCGGCGTGGCGGGGCTCTTTGTCGCCACGATCGGGCAGGAGTCGCACTACGCTTACGAGCGTTTTGCGTTCGGTGTGCGTGACCTCGCTGGCGGCATCCAGCTCGTTCCCGCGCTCGTCGGCGCTTTTGGCTTTGCCGAGATTCTGACCGCGATGAAGGAGCGTCAGCTGCCGGTGAAGATCAGCCCCTTCGACACCGTGATCCCGAAGCTGCGTGACGTGACGCAGTACTGGCGCACGATCCTGCGCTCGGGTCTCATCGGCACCGGCGTCGGGATCGTGCCCGGGGTGGGCGAGGACGTCGCCGCCTGGTCGTCCTACGCCGCCGCCAAACGCGCAAGCAAGGAGCCCGAGCTCTTCGGCAAGGGTTCGATCGACGGCCTGATGGCGGCCGAGACGGGCGACAACGCCTGCGTGCCCGGCGCGGTGATCCCGGTGCTGACGCTCGCTGTGCCGGGATCGGCGCCGGCCGCGGTGCTGATGGCCGCGATGATCATCCACGGCATCAAGCCCGGTCCGATGATCATGGTCGAGAACCCGCAGTTCGTGTACGACGTGGTGGCGATGATGCTTTTCGCCACCATCTGCATCCTGATCTACGGCCTCACGCTGACCAAGCTGCTGGTGCAGGTGCTGCGCGTGCCGCAGCATGTCATCGTGCCGATCATCTTCGTGCTCTGCACGGTGGGCACCTTTGCCCTGTCCGGTCGGCTCTTCGACGTCTACGTGATGCTGGCCTTCGGCCTCATCGGCTTCGTACTGCGCCACTTCGGCTACCCGATGGCGCCGCTGGTGCTGGGCATCGTGCTCGGCGACCTGTTCGAGAAGAACCTGCGCCGTGCGCTGGTCTTGTCCGACGGCGACCTGACGCCGTTTTTCACGCGCCCGATCTCGGCCGCGCTGGCGGCGCTGATCATCGGCAGCGTGGGCTGGAAGCTGCTGTCGATGCGACGCGGCAAGACCTCACATTGACCGAACACGGAGAACCGTCATGACCCCCAAGACCCTCGGCATCATCATGAACGGCGTGACGGGGCGCATGGGCATGAACCAGCACCTGATCCGCTCCATCGTCGCCATCCGGAACCAGGGTGGCGTGACGCTGGCGAACGGCGAACGTGTGATGCCCGATCCGTTGCTGATCGGGCGCAACGCCGCCAAGATCGAAGCGCTGGCCAAGGCGCATGGCATCCATCGCTTCGGCACCAACCTCGACGCCGCACTCGCCAATAAGAGTGACAGCATCTTCTTCGACGCCGGCACCACGCAGATGCGCCCCACGCTGCTGGCGCAGGCGCTGCGCGCCGGCAAACATGTCTACTGCGAGAAGCCCATCGCGACCAACCTGAACGAAGCGGTCGAGGTCTGTCGCCTGGCCCAAAGCTCGGGGCTCAAACACGGCGCGGTGCAGGACAAGCTCTTCCTGCCCGGCTTGCGCAAGCTGGACATGTTGCGCCGCGCCGGCTTCTTCGGCCGCATGCTGAGCGTGCGTATCGATTTTGGTTACTGGGTCTTCGAGGGCGACCTCCAACCCATCCAGCGCCCGAGCTGGAACTACCGCGCGCAAGACGGCGGCGGCATGATCCTCGACATGATGTGCCACTGGCGCTACGTGCTGGACAACCTGTTCGGCGAGGTGCAGTCCATCACCTGCCTCGGCGCCACCCACATCGACAAGCGTTGGGACGAAGCCGGCGAGGCCTACGCGGCCACCGCCGACGATGCCGCCTACGCGACAGCGCAGCTCAAGGGCCACAACGGCGAGCCGGTGGTGGCGCAGATGACGATGAGCTGGGCCACCCGCGTGCGGCGCGACGATCTCGTGACCTTCCACGTCGATGGCACGCATGGCTCGGCGGTGGCCGGGCTGCAGGAATGTCGGGCGCAAAGCCGTGTGACCACACCGCGCCCGGTGTGGAACCCCGACGTCAAGCAGGCGATGAATTTCTTGGAACAGTGGCAGGACGTGCCCGACGCGCAGGTCTACGACAACGGCTTCAAGATCCAGTGGGAGGCTTTCATTCGCCACGTGGTCGAGGACGCGCCTTACCGCTGGACGCTGCCCGAAGGTGCGAAGGGTGTGCAACTCGTCGAAGCGGCGTTGCAAAGCTGGAAACAGCGGCGCTGGGTCGACGTGCCTGCGCTGGCGATCTGAGGTGGCCATGAAGATCACACTGCCCGCCGCCGACGGCTCGTTGGCCAGCTACGCCTTGCGCGGCCCGGGGGCCTTCGCGCCCGCCACGCCGGGCACGAAGCTGAACCGGATCGCGTATTCCGCCGCGCACGTGGTGGCCGACGCCCGAGCGGCCATCGACCCCTGGCTCGAATGTGCCATCGACTGGGACACGACCATCGCCTACCGCCAACGCCTGTGGTCCATGGGCCTCGGTGTGGCCGAAGCGATGGACACGGCGCAGCGCGGCATGGGGCTCGATTGGCCGACCTCGCTCGAACTCATCCGGCGCTCGATCGACGCATCACGCGACGTTCCCGGCGCCTTCCTCGCCAGCGGCTGCGGCACCGACCACCTCGCGCCCGAAGACGTCAAGACCGTCGACGACGTCATCCGTGCGTACGAAACGCAGATGGCGGCGATCGAGAAACTCGGTGGCAAATTGATCGTCATGGCGAGCCGGGCGCTCGCGAAGGTGGCACGCGGCCCGGCCGACTACGAGCGTGTGTACGACCGCGTGCTGCGCCAGGCCCGGGAGCCGGTGATCCTGCATTGGCTGGGCGACATGTTCGACCCGGCGTTGGCGGGTTACTGGGGCAGCGGCGACACCTCGGTGGCGATGGACACCACGCTGGGCATCATCCAGGCGCACACGAACAAGGTCGACGGGATCAAGATCTCGCTGCTCGACAAGGACAAGGAAGTCGCGATGCGGCGCCGCCTGCCGGCAGGTGTGCGCATGTACACCGGCGACGACTTCAACTACGCCGAACTGATTGCGGGCGACGGTGTCGGCGACGCGCCGACACGACAGCACAGCGACGCACTGCTCGGCATCTTCGACGCCATCGCGCCCGCCGCGAGCGCAGCGCTGGCGGCGCTGGCGGTCCGCGACACGGCGCGCTTTCACGCGATCCTGGCGCCGACGGTGCCGCTGTCACGCCACATCTTCCGCGCGCCGACCCGCTTCTACAAGACCGGCGTCGTCTTCATGGCCTGGATCAATGGCCACCAGGGTCACTTCACGATGGTCGGCGGGCAGCAAAGCACACGTTCGCTGCCGCACCTGGCAGAACTCTTCCGCCTCGCGGACGCCGCGGGCCTGATCGAACAGCCCGATCTCGCGCTGCAGCGGATGAAGACGCTGCTGGCGCTGCATGGCGTGGAGGGCTGAGCCGGTGCGTGACTTTTCGCAGGATCACCGCTGGCTCTCGATCAACACCGCCACGGTGCGCAAGCAGCGCGGCGTGGAGTGGCCCTTGCTGGACATCCTCGACGCCTGCGCCGCACGCGGCATCCGCGCCGTTTCTCCGTGGCGCGACCAGGTCGCGTCCGCCGGCCTGCAAGCCACCGCGCGGCGCCTGCGCGAACACGGCATCGAGCTTTCCGGCTACTGCCGCGGCGGCATGTTCACCTACACCGACGCCGCCGGCCGAGAAACCGCACGCGACGACAACCGGCGTGCGCTCGACGAGGCCTGCACGCTCGGCGCACCCTGCCTCGTACTCGTCGTCGGCGGCTTGCCCGGCGCGCTGGCGGGACGGGCGGCGCACCGCGACATCGCGGGCGCACGCGCGCAGGTCACCGAAGGCATCGCGGCCTTGCTCGAGGATGCGCGTGCGCGGGCCATGCCGCTGGCCATCGAGCCGCTGCACCCGATGTACGCGGCCGACCGCGCCTGCATCAACACGATGGAGCAGGCGCTCGACGTCTGCGACCTGCTCGACCCCGGCAGGACCGGCGCCCTCGGCGTCGCGCTGGATGTCTACCACGTCTGGTGGGATCCAAAACTCCACGCGCAGATCGAACGCGCCCGCCGCGAGCGCCTGCTCGCCCTGCACGTCTGCGACTGGCTCACCCCTACCACCGACCTGCTGAACGACCGCGGCATGATGGGCGACGGCGTGATCGACCTGCCCGGCATCCGGGCCGCGGTCGAAAGACAGGGTTTCGCCGGTTACAGCGAAGTCGAGATCTTTTCGACCGCCAACTGGTGGCAGTGCGATGGCGGCGAGGTGCTGGACACCTGCATCGAGCGCCACCGCCGCTGCGTCTGACGGCGGCATCGACCCGCGCCGGGCATTCGGCATCAACTCACTCAGGCTGGACGCCGGCATCCTTGATGGCCTTGCTCCAGCGATTGACCTCGCTGTCGAAGAACTTCTTGTGCTCCGCGGGTGCCAGCCGCCCATCGGTGACCACCGTGATGCCCAGCGCCTCCTGGCGCTTGATCAACTCGGGGTCCTTGAGCGCGGTGCGCAGCGCGGCATTGAGCTTCTCGACCACTTCGGGCGGTGTGCCGCGGGGCGCGTACAGACCGTGCCAGACCGTGAAGGTGAAGCCCGGCAGACCGCTTTCCACGAGCGTGGGCAGTGAGGCGAGCGCCGGCACCTTCATGCGCTGTGCGCTTGTCACGCCGTAGGCCCTGACCTTGTTGGCTTCGATCTGCGGCGTGGCGTTGGTCGCCTGTTCGCACATCAGGTCCACCGTGCCGCCCAGCAGGTCGTTCATCGCCGGCCCGGTGCCCTTGTAGGGCACGAAGACCATGTCGCTCTTGAGCGCGCCCTGCAGCAGCAGGCTGCAAAGGTGCGACGCCGAGCCGACGCCCGCGTTGGCCAGGTTGACCTTGCCGGCATTCGCGGCAACGTACTTTCGCAGCTCCGCAAAGTTGGCGGCCGGCAGAGCCTGCTTGCCGATCAGCGTGGATGGCGCTTCGTTGACCAGGCCCAGGAACTCCAGATCCTCGGTGTTGTAGCCCAGCTTCTTGTACAACGCTGGCGCGGTCGCCAGCCCGATGTGGTGCAGCAGCAGGGTGTAGCCGTCGGCGGTTGCGCGAAGCACCTTCGCCGTGCCGAGGGTGCCGCCAGCGCCCGACGTGTTGTCCACCACGACCACTTGCCCCAACGGCTTGCGCAGGGCCTCGGCCAGATCGCGGGCGATCTTGTCGGTCGGCCCGCCGGCCGAGAACGGCACGACCAGCGTGATCGGCTTGTCAGGGTACGCGGCATGGGCGGACACAGATGCGGCAACGATGCCGCAAGCGAGCAGGGCTCGGCTGGCGCGAGCGATCGCGCGTTGATTGAATGTCATGATCTTGTCTCCGAGTGTCGGTATCGATGCGTCAGGCCGAAAGCGCAGTCATCTCGCGGTACAGGTCGGCCTTGCCCTCGAAGCCGATGCCGGGCAGGTCTGGCAAGGTGACGAAGCTGTTGTCGACCTTCACTCCATCGGGGAAGCCACCGAAGGGCTGGAACAGGTCCGGGTAGCTCTCGTTGCCACCGAGGCCCAGGCCGGCGGCGATGTTCAGCGACATCTGGTGGCCGCCGTGCGGGATGCAGCGGCTGGCCGACCAGCCGTGTTCCTTGAGCATGTCCAGCGTGCGCAGGTACTCGACCAGGCCGTAGCTCAACGCGCAGTCGAACTGCAGCCAGTCGCGGTCGGGGCGCATGCCGCCGTAGCGGATCAGGTTGCGCGCGTCCTGCATCGAGAACAGGTCTTCGCCCGTGGCCATCGGGTTCTTGTAGTAGTTGCGCAGCGTGGCCTGCAGCTCGAAGTCGAGCGGGTCGCCCGGCTCCTCGTACCAGAACAGGTCGTATTGCGACAGCGCCTTGGCGTAGGCGATGGCGGTGTCGAGGTCGAAGCGGCCATTGGCATCGACGCACAGCTTCTGGCCGTCCTGCAGCACCTCCATGATCGAATCGATGCGGCGCAGGTCTTCGTCCAGAGAGGCGCCAGAGCGGCTTCTC
>DATDER010000316.1:0-2174 GCA_036523095.1 Rubrivivax sp. | reverse complement strand
GACGCTGGGCGAGGCGATGACGATGTTCGTCGCCGAGACGCCCGGGCCGCTGGAGACCGTGCAGCGCTTTTCAAAGCGCACGGCCGGCGCCGAGACCAATGTCGCGATCGGCTTGGCCAGGCTGGGCCTGAAGGTCGGCTGGCAGAGCCGGCTGGGCAGCGACTCGATGGCGCGCTACCTGCTGGACGCGATCGGCGGCGAGGGAGTTGATTGCTCGCGCGTGGTCTGCGATCCGGGCCAGCGCACCGGCTTCATGTTCAAGGGCCGCGTCGAGGACGGCAGCGACCCGCCGATCGAGTACCACCGCAAAGGCTCGGCGGCCAGCCAGCTCGGCCCCGATGAGATCGACGAAGCCTGGATCGCCGGCGCGCGCCACCTGCATGTCAGCGGCGTGTTCCCGGCGCTGTCGGCGAGCACGCTGGCCGCGACGCGCCGAGCGATGGCCCTTGCGCGGCAGCACGGCCGCACGGTGTCCTTCGACCCCAACCTGCGCCCGCCCCTGTGGCCGTCGCGCGAGGCGATGCGCGACGCGCTGAATTCGCTGGCCGAAGGGTGCGACTGGGTTTTGCCCGGCGTGGCCGAGGGCGAGCTGCTGGCCGGCAGCGCCGATCCCGCGGCCATCGCCGCGTTCTACCGCGCGCGTGGCGCACGCCTGGTGGTCGTCAAGCTCGGCCCGGATGGCGCGTACTTCGACGGCGAGTCCGGACAGGATCGTGTCCCGGCCTTTCCGGTCGAGCGCGTCGTCGACACCGTCGGCGCGGGTGATGGTTTCGCGGTCGGCGTGATCAGTGCACTGCTGGGAGGCCGCAGCGTGCCCGACGCAGTGCGCCGGGGGGCCTGGATCGGCGCCCGAGCGGTCCAGGTGCGCGGCGACACAGAGGGGCTGCCGACGCGGTCCGAGCTTGCGTCGGCCGGGCTCGATTAAGGGAAAACGAGCGCAGGCGCCGGCTGCCCGGCGGGCCACACTCGCCGGCCAATTGGTCAGACCAGTTGGCCACCCCGCATGCCGATCCAGACCATCGAGCCGCGCCGGCTCTACCGCCAGATCGCCGACCAGTTGCGCGCCTTGATCGCGGCAGGCGAGTTCGTGCCCGGCTCACGCCTGCCGCCTGAGCGCGATCTCGCGACGCAACTCGGCGTGTCGCGGCCTTCGGTGCGCGAAGCCCTGATCGCCCTCGAGGTCGAGGGCCTGGTCGAGGTGCGGATGGGCTCGGGCATTTACGTCACGGTCACCGATCCGGCGCGTGCCGCGCCGCACCGTGTCGATGCCGCGCTCGGGCCCTTCGACACCATCCGCGCGCGCCAGCTGATCGAGGCCGAATTGGCCGCCGTCGCCGCGCGGCAAAAGGGGAGCGTGACGGTGAAGCGCCTGCGCGCCGCGATCAAGCGGATGGAAGACGACATCGGGCGCGGCGTGATGCCGATCGACGGCGACCGTGAGTTCCACCTCGCGCTGGCCGAGGCGAGCAACAACGCCGCGCTGCTGCGCGTGGTGACCGAGCTCTACGACGAGCGCTACAACCCGGTGTTCGAGCGGCTCGGCCGGCACTTCGAGAATGCGCGCAGCTGGCGCCAGGCCGTCGCCGAGCACCGCGCTGTCGTGCGCGCCATCGCGGCCGGCGACGTGGCCGCCGCGCGTGCGGCGATGCGCACCCACCTCGGCAATTCACACGACCGCTTCGCCGCGGTCTGGATCGAGGCCGCACCGACCAAGGAGGCTGCATGACCGAACCCTCAACCCTCGCCTGCACGCTGCATGGCGCACTTGATCTGCGCTTGGAGCCGCGCCCGCCCAAGACCCTCGGCCCGCACGACGTGCGCCTGCGCCTGGGCGCCGGCGGCATCTGCGGCTCAGACCTGCATTACTACCAGCATGGCCGCGTCGGCGCTTTCGTGATCCGCGAGCCACTGGTGCCGGGACACGAGGCTTCGGGCGTGGTCGACGCGATTGGCAGCGAGGTGACGCGCGTGAAGGCCGGCGACAGGGTCGCGATCGACCCGTCGCATCCCTGCGGCCAGTGCGACTACTGCCGCGGCGGGCGCATGAACCTGTGCCGGCGGATGTACTTCCTCGGCAGCGCGAGCATCTTTCCGCATGCCCAGGGCTTGTTCGCCTCGGCCTTCGTGATGCCCGAGCGGCAGTTGACGCCGGTGTCCGAGGCTGAGATCACGCT
>DATDER010000315.1:0-3713 GCA_036523095.1 Rubrivivax sp. | reverse complement strand
CCCCCCCCCCCCCACCTCGCCGCGCTCCCGATCAAGGCGCTGATGCAGCGCAATCCGAAGCTCGATTGGGCGGCAGTCACCGACGTGCTCTACGGCTGCGCCAACCAGGCCGGCGAGGACAACCGCAACGTCGCACGCATGGCCGCGCTGCTGGCGGGCCTGCCAGTGGAGGTGCCGGGCGCGACCATCAACCGCCTCTGCGGATCGGGTCTCGACGCGGTCGGCACGGCAGCACGTGCGATCGAGTGCGGGCAAGCGCAGCTGATGATCGCGGGCGGTGTCGAGAGCATGAGCCGCGCGCCCTTTGTCATGCCCAAGGCCGAAAGCGCCTTCGGCCGCGCCAACGCGGTCTACGACACCACGATCGGCTGGAGATTCGTCAACCGGCTGATGCGCGAGCAGTACGGTGTCGACTCGATGCCCGAGACGGCCGAGAACGTGGCGCTGCAGTTCGGCATCGAACGCGAAGCGCAGGACCGCATGGCGCTGCGCTCGCAGCAGAACGCCGTGCGCGCCCAGCAGCGCGGTTTCTTCGACGCCGAGATCGTTCCGGTGCCGATTGCGCAGAAGAAAGGCGAGCCGCTGTTGGTGAACCGCGACGAACACCCGCGCGACACCGCGCTCGATGTGCTGACCAAGCTGAGGGGCATCGTGCGCCCCGACGGCAGCGTCACCGCCGGCAACTCGAGCGGCGTGAACGATGGCGCCTGCGCGCTTCTGCTGGCGAGCGAAGGCGCGGCCTCACGCCACGGCCTGACACCGCGCGCGCGTGTAGTGGGCATGGCCGCCGCCGGCGTGGCGCCGCGCATCATGGGCATCGGCCCGGCGCCGGCGACACGCAAGGTACTCGAGCTCACCGGCCTGCGCCTGGACCAGATGGACGTGATCGAGTTGAACGAAGCCTTCGCCGCCCAGGGCCTGGCCGTGCTGCGCGAACTCGGCCTGGCCGACGACGAAGCACGTGTCAACCCGAACGGCGGCGCGATCGCACTCGGCCACCCGCTCGGCGCGAGCGGCGCCCGCCTGGTGACCACGGCCGTGAACCAGCTGCACGCGAGCGGCGGGCGTTATGCCTTGTGCACGATGTGCATCGGCGTCGGCCAGGGCATCGCCTTGATCGTCGAGCGCGTCTAGCGGCACGGCTTCGGCATCGTAGGCGCCGGCTCAGCGGGCATCTGAACGCCAAGCCGGCAAGCTGAAGCCGGTGGCGAGCGCGAGCAGGCGCAGGCCGCTGGCGGTGATCGCGGCAGCAGCCAGGCCGAGGCCCTGCGGCGCCCCCAGCAGGTGCGCCGCCACCAGCACCCAGCCGCCGGCAAAGGAGCACACGGCGTAAGGCCGGTGGTCGCGGAACGCGGTCGGGATCTCGTTGCACACGATGTCGCGCAGCACGCCGCCGAAGACCGCCGTGACCATGCCCATCAGCACCGCGACGATCGCCGGCAACGACGCGTCGAGCGCGATCTGCGTGCCGCCCGCGGTGAACAGCCCGAGCCCGAGCGCGTCGGGCCACTGCATCGCACGCTCGGTGGGCGCGAAGTGGCGTGCACGCAGGAACAGCATCGCCGCGACGCAGAGCGCCAGCAGCGCCCACAGCCAGCCCGAGTGCTCGACCCAGAAGAAGGGGCGGCGGTCGAGCAGGATGTCGCGCAAGGTGCCGCCGCCGAAGGCCGCCAGCCCTGCCACCACGCAAACGCCGACAGCGTCGAGCCGCTTGCGTGCGGCCTCGAGCAAGCCCGAGAGTGCAAACGCCACCGTCGCCACGGATTCGACCGCGACCTGCACGTGGGACATCGTCCACCAAGCGGGGTTTGTCATGGTTTGGCCTGGCCTGCGACCCGACGCGGCCGTTGGTCTCAGCCGCGCAGCTGCTCGCGCCCCTTCAGCCGCATCGCGTTGGGCAGCGGCACCGCACGGCGCAACACCTCTTCGCCCAACCAGACCGCGGCGCGGCGGGCGCGGTCGGCCACGGCCTCGAGCGGGATCTGCTGGTAGTCGTCGTTAAAAACCTCGAAGCTGTAGTCGCCGCGGTAGCCCAGCTTGTCGAGGCGGATCACCAGTTCGGCGAGCGCGTCGCTGTGCACGCCCTCGCCGGGGAAGACGCGGAAGTGGCGCGCCGTGGTCATGCGCTCCTCAAAAGAGCGCACCTCGGTCCACATGAAGTCGGCCAGCTGGACGAGAAAGATCTTCTGCGGGTCGAGCATGTCCAGGTCGTCGAGCGAGGTCTTGCTCGCGACCATGTGGTAGGAGTCGAAGCCCAGGCCCAGGTTCGGCACGTCGGCGCGGCAGACCACGTCCCATGCGGTCGTGAACTCGTTGATCGTGCGGCCCCAGCTCAGGCCCTCGAAAGCGACCTTGATGTTCAGCGGCACCGCCAGCATCGCAAGCTTGCGCAGGTCGCGTGCAATGGTGTCGAGGTCCTGCGAGGCATGGGTCGACGTCGAAGAACACACCAGCAGCACGCGACAGTCGAGCGCGGCGCACATCTCGAGCATCGACTTTGCGATGTCGACCTTGTAGTCGTGCAGGTGCCCGCTCAGGCCTTCGAAATCACGCAGGACCTGGAAGCCGGTGACACGCAGCCCGCTGTCCTGCACCTCCTGCACCGCGGCACGCCAGCCGCCGGCGTGTCCGACGAGGTCGCGTGCGGACAGCATCACTTGCGAAAAGCCCGCCTCGCGGATGGCTCGCAGCTTGGCCGAGAGCGGGCCCGCGAGCGTGATCGTGTCCATGCCGAAGTCGTCGAAGTTGCCCTGGAGTTGGCTCATGCTCCGCTCCTTCAGCCTGCCTTGCGGACCAGCTCGAACATCACCGAGCCGAGCTGCGTCTGGGTCAACGCACCGCGCTCGCTCGTGTGCATGGTGGCCGATTCGACGAACGACATGCCGCGGCCGCGCAAGGCCGTGACCGCTGCTGCCACGTCGGCCGTGCCCAGCCCCACGCGCTGCAGCGATTCTTCACCCTCGACTTCGACGATGCCGGGCTCGGGCTCGATGAGCTGCAGGAAGAAGGTGCCGCAGGGGCTCTTCAACACCCGGCCCTTGTGCAGGATGCCGAAACGCTGCTCGTCGGGCAGCGCAGCGAAGCCGAAGAGCTCGGCGTAGAACTCGGTCCAGTCCTCGAGCCGGTCGTTGCCGATGTACTGCACGACACCGAACCACTGCAGCCCGGCGATCGCGGGCGGGCTCAGATCCACCGTGGGGATGCGCGTGAAGTCGACGTCGTAGATCGAGAACTCGCGGTGCCGGTCGACGAAGTAGATGCGGCTCGCACCGACGCCGTGGATCGCCGGGATGTTGAGCTCCATCACCTCGACGTGCGTCGGCACGGCCCAGGCGCCGCGGTCGAGCGCGTGGCGGTACGCTGCGGCCGCGTCGCGCACACGCAGCGCGATCGCGGTGATCGCCGGCCGTTCGGTCGGCTGCAGCGCGCGCGGGTGGTGGCTGACGTGGGCGTTGATGACGATGTTCATGCTGCCCTGGCGGTAGAGCAGCACTTCGCGCGAGCGGTGGCGAGCCACCGGCCGGAAGCCCATGACCTCGAGCACCTGTCCCAACGCCTGCGGCTTGGTCGTGGCGTATTCGATGAACTCGATGCCTTCAAGCCCGAGCGGGTTGGCAGCGTCGCTGAAGTGTTCGCGGTCGGCGGGGAGGGTCATGGCGGGTTCCTCGGACACATAAGGATCATCGGGCGTCGGTCAGGACAATGCCACACGT
>DATDER010000314.1:0-15048 GCA_036523095.1 Rubrivivax sp. | reverse complement strand
GCAAAGGCCGAGCGCACCCGAGCCGGCGCGGCGCATCGCGCAGCCGGCGCCCATCACCCGCGTCACCAGTGCCAGGTAGTCGGCGGTGCTGCGACGTACCGACCAGCCGCACTCGACCGTTGCGGCGCCGATGTCGTCGCAAGGGCTGACGCCGATGCGCTGCCCGTTCATCCACGCACCCTCGCCTTGTGCGGCCCAGTACAGCCGCTCGTGGCTGGGGTCGTGCAGCGCACCGATGACAGGCACGCCGTCGTGCACGATGCCGATCGAGACGCAGTAGTGCGCGATGCCGCGTGCGAAGTTGGCGGTGCCATCGATGGGGTCGATGATCCAGAGCCAGCCCGCCCCCCCCAACGATGCGCCGATCGAAGCGCCCTCTTCTTCGCCCAGCACGGCGTCGCCGGGGAAACGCTGCGTGATGGCGTCGCGGATGAAACGTTCGACCTGCCCGTCCATCGCCGTCAGCACGTCGTGCCGGCCTTTCATCGACGTGGCCGAGGTGCCAAAGGCGGTGTGCGCGAGGCGGCCGGCGGCTTCGGCGGTCTGGCGGCAGAACAGGGCACGGTCGTCCATTCAATTCCTGGTCGGTGGGCCGAGCGCGGGGCGTCACGAGCCGAACTGCAAGCATCTGCGCAAAGCCGGCCCGCCCGCCTGAGGATCAACCCGAGGGCGCACCGCCCGGCGGGCGCACCTGCGCTGCTACACTGATTGCGTCAGGAGAGAGCCCGCCAGGGCCGCCGAAGGCGCAGGGGTCCAGACCTCGAACGCTCAGGCAAAAGGACTGACTTCTATCCTCACTGGAGAGAGGTTGCCGGCACGGTGCCGAGCAGCCCACCGAAGGGGCAAGGCCCGCCGTTTGGGGCGGTGCTGAATCTCTCAGGTAAAGCGGACAGCGAGGGCAGCCCCACCGGCTTGGCCGGTGGCGGATTCCATGCCCTCGGAGAACGCCTTGGCCGCCGACCTGCAAACAACACCGCTGCACGCGCTGCATCTCGAACTCGGTGCGCGCATGGTGCCTTTTGCCGGCTACGACATGCCGGTGCAGTACCCGGCCGGGCTGATGGCCGAGCACCACTGGTGCCGCGCGTCGGCGGCGCTCTTCGATGTCTCGCACATGGGCCAGCTGCGCCTTCTCGGCGACGACGCCGCGGCGGCGCTGGAGCGCCTGGTACCGGTGGACGTCGTCGACCTGCCCATCGGCAAACAGCGCTACGGCCTCTTCACCAACGCCAACGGCGGGCTGCTCGACGACCTCATGATCACGCGGCGCGCGGACGATCTCTTCGTCATCGTCAACGCCGCGTGCAAAGTGCAGGACACGCAGCACCTCGTCACCCACATCGGCCACCGCTGCACCGTGGTGCCCTTGCCCGACCGGGCGCTGCTGGCGCTGCAGGGCCCGAAGGCGGTGATTGCGCTGGCGCGACTGAACCCGGGTGTCGCCGCGCTCACCTTCATGACGGGCGGCCCCTTCGAACTGGCGGGCGCCGAGTGTTACGTCACGCGCTCGGGCTACACCGGCGAAGACGGCTTCGAGATCTCGGCCCCGGCCGACGCGGCGGTGGCGCTGGCGCGAGCGCTGCTCGCCGAGCCCGAAGTCAAACCCGCCGGCCTGGGTGCACGCGACACCTTGCGGCTCGAAGCCGGCCTGTGCCTCTACGGCCACGACATCAACGACACCACGACACCGGTGGAAGCCGCGTTGACGTGGGCGATCCAGAAGGTGCGCCGCCCCGGCGGCGCACGCGCGGGCGGCTACCCCGGTGCGCGCACGATCGAAATGCAGCTCGCAGGCGGCGTGAAGGCCAAACGCGTGGGTCTGGTCGGGCTGGAGCGTGTGCCGGTGCGCGAAGGCGCGGCGATCGTCGACGCGCATGGCCACAAGCTGGGGCACGTCACCAGCGGCACGCTGGCACCCACCGTCAACCAGGTGGTGGCGATGGCCTACCTGGGCATGGAGCATGCATTGCCGCAGCACGAGGTCTACGCCGAGGTGCGTGGCAAGCGCGTGCCGATGCGCGTGAGCCCGATGCCTTTCGCGCCCCACCGCTACCTCCGCGGCTGAAATGACAGCCCCGCGCTCGCCGCGCTCGATTCCCCCGAGGGGAGCTCGGTCCGCTTGGGAGCGGCCAGGCGCGGCCCGAGATTCCCTTTCGTTCAACCCAGGAGCACGCCCATGACGACCATGTTCACACCCGACCACGAATGGGTCAATATCGAAGACCACGAAGCCGCTGCCGTGGGCATCACGCTGCACGCGCAGGACGCGCTTGGCGACGTGGTGTTCGTCGACCTGCCCGAAGTCGGTAAGACCTTCAAGCAGGGCGACAACGCCGCGGTGGTCGAGTCGGTCAAGGCCGCGGCCGACGTGAAGATGCCGGTCTCGGGCGAGATCGTCGAGGTCAACGAAGCGCTGCGTGCCGACCCTTCGCTCGCCAACAGCGACCCGATGGGCAACGGCTGGTTCTTCAAGGTCAAGCTGTCCGACATGGCCGAGTTCGACCGCCTGATGGACCCCCCCGGTTACGACGCGCTGCTGAAGACGCTGTGAAGAGAACACCATGCTGATGTCTGCTCTGAAGCCGCTCGGTGAGCTGGAGAACCCGGCCGAGTTCACGTCGCGCCACATCGGGCCGTCGGCCGAGGATGAGGCGCTGATGCTGTCGGTGATCGGCGCCGCATCGCGCCGCGCACTGATCGAAGCCATCGTGCCGCGCAGCATCGCCCGCGCCCATCCGATGGCGCTGCTGCCCGCCGTGAGCGAAGCGCAGGCACTCGCCGAGATGAAGGCCCTGGCCGCGCGGAACCGGGTGCTCAAGAGCTTCATCGGCCAGGGTTATCACGGCACGCTCACGCCGGGCGTGATCCTGCGCAACATCCTCGAGAACCCGGCCTGGTACACCGCCTACACACCCTACCAGGCCGAGATTTCGCAAGGCCGGATGGAAGCGCTGGTCAACTTCCAGACCATGGTCTGCGATCTCACCGGCATGGCGATCGCCAATGCGTCGATGCTCGACGAAGCCACCGCCGCCGCCGAGGCGATGACGCTGGCCCGGCGCAGCGTCAAGGCCAAGGGCTCGGCGATCGTGGTGGCGGGCGATTGCCACGCCCAGACGATCGAAGTGGTGCGCACACGCGCCGAGCCGCTGGGCTACACGGTGAAGATCGCCAACTCCGGGCCCGAGTGGGACCAGTTGCTGGCGCAGGACGACTACTTCGCGGTCCTGATCGGCTACCCGACGACAAGCGGCTCGATCCACGACCTGCGCGCCGACACCGTCACCGTCCACAACAAGCAGGCGGCGTTCATCGTCTGCACCGACCTGCTGGCGCTGACGCTGCTGGCGCCACCCGGTGAATGGGGCGCCGACATCGTCGTCGGCAACAGCCAGCGCTTCGGCGTGCCGATGGGCGGCGGCGGCCCGCACGCAGCCTTCATGGCCTGCCGCGACGAGTTCAAGCGCAGCCTGCCCGGCCGTCTGGTCGGGGTCAGCGTCGACGCCCACGGCGCGCCCGCCTACCGGCTGGCCCTGCAGACACGCGAGCAGCACATCCGGCGCGAGAAGGCCACCAGCAACATCTGCACCGCGCAGGTGCTGCTGGCGGTGATCGCGAGCATGTACGCCGTCTACCACGGACCCGCCGGACTGAAGCGCATCGCGCAGCGGGTGGCCAGCTACACCGCGATCCTGGCCGAAGGACTCAAGCAACTCGGCCACTCACCGCACTCGCGAGAAGCCTTCGACACCTTGACGCTGAAGACCGACGGCCAGACCGGTGCCCTTGTCGACGCCGCCGCCGCCAAAGGCATGAACCTGCGCCGGTTCCGCGAATGGGACGACGCCTACATCGGCATCGCGCTCGACGAGACGACCACGCGCGCGGACATCGTCGCGCTGTGGCAAGTGTTCGCCCGACCCGGCCAGAAGCTGCCCGACATGGCGGCCTTCGAACGCGGCATCGCCGACATGATTCCCGCCGCATTGCGCCGCACCAGCCCCTTCCTCACCCACCCGGTCTTCAACACCCACCATAGCGAGACCGAGATGCTGCGTTACATCCGCAGCCTGTCGGACAAGGACCTGGCGCTCGATCGCACGATGATCCCGCTCGGCTCGTGCACGATGAAGCTCAACGCCACGAGCGAGATGATTCCGATCACCTGGCCCGAGTTTGCGAACGTCCACCCCTTCGCGCCGCGCGAGCAGCTGGCCGGCTACTGGGCGCTGAACGACCAGCTCTGCGCCTGGCTCAGCCAGGCGACCGGTTATGCCGGCATCAGCCTGCAGCCCAACGCGGGGTCGCAAGGCGAATACGCGGGCTTGCTCGCCATCCGCGCCTGGCACGCGTCACGCGGCCAGAGCGGGCGCAGCATCTGCCTGATCCCCGAGAGCGCCCACGGCACCAACCCGGCGAGCGCGCAGATGGCGGGCATGTCGGTCGTCGTCGTCAAGTGCGACGCCGAAGGCAACATCGACATCAACGACCTGCAGTCCAAGTGCGCGTCGCACCGCGACGCGCTGGCCGCGATCATGATCACCTACCCCTCGACCTACGGCGTCTTCGACACCCACGTCAAGGAGATCTGCGCGCTGGTGCACGAGCACGGCGGGCGGGTCTATGTCGACGGCGCGAACATGAACGCGCTCGTCGGTGTCGCCGCGCCGGGCGAGTTCGGCGGTGATGTGAGCCACCTCAACCTGCACAAGACCTTCTGCATCCCGCACGGCGGCGGCGGGCCGGGCGTGGGGCCGGTCTGCGTCGTCGAAGACCTGGTGCCGTTCCTGCCCGGGCACGCCACGGCCGGCATCGAGGTCGCCGACGGCGGCGTCGGCGCCGTCTCGGCAGCACCGCTGGGCAATGCCGCGGTATTACCGATCAGCTGGATGTACATGCGCATGATGGGCGCGGACGGGCTGCGCGACGCCACCGAGATCGCGATCCTGTCGGCCAACTACGTCGCGGCCAGGCTGTCGGGCCACTACGACATCCATTTCAGCGGCAACGTGGCCGGACTCCAGGGCGGCGGCGTCGCACACGAATGCATCCTCGACCTCCGCCCGCTGAAGGACACGTCGGGCATCAGCGCCGAGGACGTCGCCAAGCGCCTGATCGATTACGGCTTCCACGCACCGACGCTGAGCTTTCCGGTCGCCGGCACGCTGATGGTCGAGCCGACCGAAAGCGAGCCGCTGGCCGAGCTGGACCGCTTCTGCGATTCGATGATCGCGATCCGACAAGAGATCGCCAAGGTCGAGACCGGCGCCTGGCCCAGGGACGACAACCCGCTGAAGAACGCCCCGCACACTGCCGAGGCGCTGCTCAAGGCCGATTGGCCGCACGCCTACTCGCGCGAGGAAGCGGCCTACCCGGTGGCGGCGCTGCGGCGGCAGAAGTACTGGGTGCCGGTGGGCCGCGTCGACAACGTCTACGGCGACCGCAACCTGTTCTGCAGCTGCGTGCCGATGAGCGCGTATGCAGCGTGAATACGCGCAGTGAAGCATGGCCGCGACGGGCGCGGCTGCAAACCACGACGAGGTCGTCGCTGCGCTGAGGGCGATCGGCGACCCGCGTCGGGGTGAGGCGATCCGGCGCGACCGCGGCTCGCAGCTGCAGTACCTCGGCATCGGCGTGCCGGCGCTGCGGGCGCGGGTCAGGCAGGGCGTCTCTTTCTCGGCCCTGCCAGCCGCGCAGTTGCTCGAGCTCGTGGATGAACTCTGGCGCACGTCGCCCTACGGCGACGTGCTCTTCGCCGCCCTCGAAACCCTTGCGCCGATCGTGCGCAAGGAGGTGGCACCGGGGGTGTGGCCCGTCGTCCGCCACTGGCACGAGCGCATCGACAACTGGTGCCACAGCGATGTACTGGCCGGCGTCTACTCGCGTGTGCTCGAAGCGCGCTTCGACGAGGTCTATCCGCAGCTCGAGGCCTGGAACCGGTCGCCGGGTGAATGGCCACGCCGCCTGTCGCTGACGAGCCTGATCCACTACACCGGCCAGAACGCCGTCTTCCTGCCACCCGAGCGCATGCTGCCGCTGCTGTCGGCTTGTGTCGACGATCACCGCAAGTTCGTCGCCCTCGCACTCGGCTGGGTGCTGCGTGAACTCGGGCGCAAGCATCCTGGCGTGGCAGCGCAGTTTCTGGCGCAGCACGCAGCGCGCATGAGCGCTCCGGCCTTTGCCCGCGCGATCGAACGACACCGGCCCGAAGAGCGTATGAGGCTGTCGAAGCACCGGCAGAGCCGTTCGGCCTAGCGGCAGGGTGGCGGCGCCGGACCCATCTTCTATACTGGATTTAGTCCCCGACCCCCACCCGCACGGGCCCGATGTTCAGGACGGACGCATGGCGCAGATCGCGACTCGACAGTTTGCCGACACGCTCGTGGTAGCGCCGATGGGCCGCATCGATCACCTCAGCGCAGCGTCTTTCGAAGCTGCGCTGGCGCCCTTGCTGCAGCAGCCCACGGGCGGCGCCCTGGTGCTGGACTTCTCCGGTGTCGAGTACATCAGCAGCGTCGGCCTGCGTGTGTTGATGATCGCGGCCGAGAAGCTGCGTACCCAACACGCCCGGTTGCTCGTCGCGGTGTTGCAGACCGTGGTGGCCGAGATCTTCGCGATCAGCCGCTTCCACCGCGTGCTGGTCGTGTGCCCGACGCTCGATGCCGCGCTCGAACAGGCCTCCCCCGCCGCGCTCGCCGCCTACCGGCAGGCGGGCCCGGGACGCACAGCATGAAGCGGGTGCGCTTCTGGGGCACCCGTGGGTCCTTGCCGGTCGCGCTGACCGCCGCGGGCCTGCGCCAGAAACTGCTCGCCACGCTGCGTGCGGCGCGCGGACGGTCGCTCGAGTCGGAGGCCGACCTCGATCAGGTGCTCGACAGCCTGCCCTTCGCCACCGCAGGCACCTTCGGCGGCCACAGCTCCTGCGTGCAGATCGACACCGGCGGCCCCGACTACTTCGTCTGTGACATGGGCAGCGGCCTGCGGCCCTTCGGGCAGACGGCGATGGCGCAGCGCAGCGGCGGGCAGACCTTCCACATCTTCATGTCTCACCTGCACTGGGACCACATCATGGGGCTGCCGTTCTTCGTGCCGGCCTTCATTCCCGGCAACCGCGTGGTGATCTACGGCAGCCACCTCGAGCTGGAGGCCGCCCTGCGGCGCCAGCAGGATCCCCCGTCGTTCCCGATCGGCTTCCAGATCTTCGGCGCCAAGATGGAGTTCGTCCACCTTGAGCCCGGCCGCCGCTACGACATCGGCGGTGTCGGCGTCACGACCATGCTCCAGCGCCACACCGGCGACTCCTACGCCTATCGCTTCGAGGCCGGTGGCAAGGCCGTCGTGTACTCGACGGACTCGGAGCATCCGCTGGCGCAGCCCGAGCACACCGATCGCTTCGTCGAGTTCTTCCGCAACGCCGACCTCGTGGTCTTCGATGCCATGTACTCGCTCGCCGATTCGATCTCGGTCAAGGCCGACTGGGGCCACTCCAACAACGTCGTCGGTGTCGAGCTGTGCCAGCGCGCGGATGCACGCCACCTGTGCCTGTTCCACCACGAGCCGGTCTTCGACGACGCCGCGATCGAGTCGATGCTGGTCGAAACCCGGCGCCTGGAGGAGATCACGCGCGGCCCGGCCCGGCTGCTCGTCAGCGCTGCTTACGACGGGCTGGAAATCGAGTTGTGACGAGCCGCGATGCGGCGCCGGCACGCGGCGGTGTCGGTCGCAGCCGGGGCGTCGGTGCTGCATTGCTCGGCGTGCTGGTGCTGTGCATCGCGCTGCAGGCACCGTGGATCGGCTGGATCCAGGCGCCGTGGTTCGACGCGCATCAGGCGATCGCACCGCGCCCGCTCGGCGACCTGCCCGTCACGGTGATCGAGATCGACCAGAAGAGCCTGCTCGCACTCGGGCAGTGGCCCTGGCCGCGGACCCAGCTGGCGCGCCTGGTCGACACCGTGAACGCGGCCGGGGCGGCGGCGATCGGCGTCAACATCCTGATGCCCGAACCCGACGCCCTGTCACCCGAACGCCTGCTGTCGAACGTCGGCGCGAACGATCGTGCGGTCGCCGCCGCGCTGGATTCCCTGCCGTCGAACGATGAGTTGCTTGCGCGTGCCCTGAGCAGCGCCCGCGCGGTACTGGTCATCGCCGGCATGCCGGAGATCACCGGCATGCCGCTGCGCGCAGCGCCGATCACGGTGCGCAATGCGCCGGGTGCCGACGCCACGCCGCCGGCCGTCGCGCGTCACGCGGGGGCGCTGGGCAACATCGAGGTACTGAACCAGGCGGCCGGCGGCTGGGGCCTGATATCGGCCGATCCGACACGCGGCGTGCTGCGGCGCATCCCGCTCGTGGCAAGCATCGACGGCACGCTGGTGCCGACGCTGGCCATCGAGATGCTGCGGGTCGCCGCGCGCGCACCGTCGCTGCGTCTGGCGGTCTCGGGCGCGACCGTCACCGCCGTGTCGGTCGGCCGGCTCGGCGTACCGACCGAGGCGGACGGCGCCGTCCGGGTGTACTTCGCCACCCCCTCGTCAGAGCGCTCGTTGTCGGCGATCAACGTGCTCGACGGCAAGATCGATCCGGGCCGCCTGCAGGGGCAACTCGTGCTGATCGGCATCACCGGCATCGGCTTGCACGAGTACCTGGACACGCCGCTCGGTACACGCATGTCGGGCAGCGAGATCCAGGCCCAGCTGCTCGAGAACCTGGTCGACGGCACATTGCTGCACCGGCCCTCCTGGGGGCCGGCCCTGGAGGCGGGGGGCCTGCTGCTGCTCGGCCTGCTGCTGCTCTGGGTCACGCCGCGCTGGCGGCCCTACAACGCGGCGGCGTTGATGCTGGGCTGCGTCGTGCTGCCCATCGCCGTGGCCTTCAGCGTCTTTCGCTCGGAGCGCTTGCTGCTCGACGCCGCGGCACCCGGCCTCAGCCTCGTCCTGCTGTTCGGTGTGCTGCTGGTGTCGACGCTGGCCGATTCGACGCGCCAGCGGCGGGTCCTGGAGCTGCAGGTGCAGGACGAACGCGAGGACAACGCCCGCATCGCCGGCGAGCTGGAGGCCGCGCAGCGCATCCAGACCTCGATGCTGCCGCGGCAGGACCTGCTGCAAGGCGATCGCCGTGTGGACCTCCACGCCACGCTGACGCCGGCACGCGAAGTCGGCGGCGATCTGTACGACTACTTCATGCTCGACGAGCACCGCCTGTTCCTGCTCATCGGCGACGTCGCCGGCAAGGGGCTGTCGGCATCGATCTTCATGGCCGTCAGCAAGGCCCTGTACAAGAGCGTGACGTTGCGCACGCCCGACGCCGACCCGGGCCGCATCATGACCCTGGCCAACGCCGAGGTCTCGCGTGACAACGCGCAGCGGCTGTTCGTCACCGCCTTCGCCGCGGTGCTCGACCTCCAAAGCGGCCGCCTGAGCTACTGCAACGCCGGCAACGACAACCCCTATCGACTGCATCCCGCGCAGTCGGAACCGGGCCGCATCGAGGACGGCGACGGCCCGCCGTTGTGCGCCATGGCCAGCTTCGTCTACGTTGGCGCCAGTTGCCAGTTGCGCCCGGGTGAGACGCTGCTGATGTTGACCGACGGGGTGACCGAAGCCCAAAACGCGGCCGGCGAGTTGTACGGTCCGGCGCGGGTGGGAAAGGCGCTGCTTGCGCTGAACCGCCGCGGCGCCAGCGCACGCGTGGCGGTCGACACGCTGGTGAGCGACGTCGCCGTCTTCGTCGGTGGCGCCGAAGCCGCGGACGACCTGACGATCCTGGCGCTGCGCTGGCACGGGCCCGTGTCGGACGAAGCCGCGCCGGTGCCGGGCTGACCCCGGGGCGTGGTCTCAGCGAACCAGAATCTCGACGCGCCGGTTGCGCGCTTCGGCCACGCCGTCGGCGGTGGGCACGATCGGCTCGCGTTTGCCGCGCCCTATGGCGACGACCTTGTCGACCGCGATGCCCCGTGCGAGCAAGGCGTTGCGCACGATCTCTGCACGCTGGCGCGACAAGGGATCGTTGAGGGCGTCGCTGCCGACCTTGTCGGTGTGGCCGATGACCATCACGTCCGGCAGCGGGCGCTTCGCGATCTCGGCAAAGACACCGTCGATGAGGCGCTTGGATTCGTCGGTGAATTCGTCCTTGCCCTCGACGAAATAGAGCGTGAACTGTGCCGGCGGCATCGGCCGCGCCGCCAGGGCGGCACCGAACTGCAACTGCACGTCCTGCGCGTTCGCCTGGTAGGGCTGCGGGCCGCCGCTGGTCAGGTGGGCCGCGGCGTAGGGCTGCTCCAGCAGCGCCTGCTGCGACCCTTGTGCAACCGTCAACGCCGACCGGCTGCCGTCAGCCTGCGGCAGCAACACCACCGCACCTTGCTGGCGCGTGGCACAGCCGCCCAACAGCAGCGCCAGGGCAGCGACGACCCAGCGAGGGTCAGTCATTCACACGCACGAGGAATTCGGTGCCACGCACCCCGAGCACGGCCGACGGTGTGCGCACCGTCATGGCCGAAGGCGCGCTCTTGGCGATGCGGCCGGAGACGACCGCTAGCGTGCCGCGCTGCAACCGGGACTCGAAGCGCCCCTCGTTCGTGGCCGGATCGAACTCGAACCGCTCCAGCGACAGCACGCTGTTGGGCCCGGCGGACAGCAGCGAGTTGTCGCGCATCGTGACCCCCACCGAGCCGTCGGTCCCGGTCTTCAGGATGTCGGCCAGCTCCAGCGGCATGCCCACCTGCGCGGCCAGGGTCCGGCCGGCACGCTCGACTGCCACCTGCCCCTTGGCGACCTTGACCTGGCCGACATCGGCCGCGCAGTCGAGCACCGGCAGCGCCGCCAGCCAGAGCGCGGTCAGCGCGTTTCGGATGCGGCGGCTCGGAAAACGCATGGTCGGTCCTTCGCGAAGGGGGATCGGGCACCGGACAGGCGGCAGGCACAATCCGGGGCGCCCTGTACTCTGAGATGGTAGCGGTGATGACGGTCGGGTCCCAGCGTGACTTTCGCGCCAGCATGCAATGCCTGCCGGACGCCGCTGCCTTCATCGAATCGTTTTGCCGCGACCAAGGCATCTCGGCGAATGACATGCTGCGCCTGACACTCGTCATCGAAGAGATCTTCACGAACGCGGTGCACCACGGCCACGGCGGCGACAGCGATGCGCCGATCCGGCTGAGGCTGAACGCGAGCCCGGGCGAGATCGACGTCGTGTACGAGGACACCGCGCCGGCCTTCGACCCGACGGCGCGTGTCGACCAGTCCGGGGCCGAGCTCGAATCCGACCTGGACAAGTCGCGTGTGGGCGGCCTCGGCGTGGTGCTGGTGAAGCAGATGGCCCGCAGCTTCAAATACACACGCGAACGCGGCCTGAACCGGCTTAGGCTAGTGCTTCCGCGCCAGCCCTGAGGAGCCCGAGCACATGGCTGTTTCCGTCTTCGACCTCTTCAAGATCGGCATCGGCCCCAGCAGCTCGCACACGGTCGGGCCGATGCGCGCGGCGCGGCTCTTCGCGTTGCGCCTGCAACACGACTGCGTGCTGGCGCAGACGTCGCGGGTGCAGTGCGCGCTTTACGGCTCGCTCGGCGCCACCGGCAAAGGGCACGGCAGCGACAAGGCGGTGCTGCTGGGCCTGGCCGGGCACGAGCCCGACACGGTGGATGTCGAGGCAATCCCCGCGTTGCTGGAAGCCATCCGCGGCAGCGCCGGACTCGCACTGCTCGGCAGCCACGGGGTGGCTTTCAACGAGCGCGAAGACCTGGTCTTCCACCGCCGCGAGAGCCTGCCCTTCCACGCCAACGGCATGCGCTTCATCGCCTTCGACGCCGCGGGCCGCGAGCTGGCCAACCGAAGTTATTACTCGGTGGGCGGTGGCTTTGTCGTCAGCGACGAAGTTGCCGCCGACGGCAGCAAGCAGAAGGTCATCGCGCCCGACACCGCCGTGTTGCCGCACCCCTTCCACAGCGGTGAGGAACTGCTGGTGCTGACCCAGCGCCTGGGCTGCAGCATCGCCGAAGTGATGCGCCGCAACGAACGCCACTGGCGCAGCGACGCCGAGATCGACGCCGGCCTGCTGAAGATCTGGGGTGTGATGCAGGACTGCGTTGCACGCGGGTGCCGCACCGACGGCGTGCTGCCCGGCGGCTTCAAGGTCCGGCGCCGCGCCGCGCCGCTGTACCGCGACCTCACCGCCAACCCCGAGGCGGCGCTGCGTGACCCGCTGATGGTGATGGACTGGGTCAACCTGTACGCGCTGGCGGTGAACGAGGAGAACGCCGCCGGCGGGCGCGTGGTCACGGCGCCGACCAACGGCGCTGCGGGCATCGTGCCGGCCGTCCTGCACTACTACACCCGCTTCGTGCACGGCTCGACCGAACAGGGCGTGGTCGACTATCTGCTCACCGCCGCGGCGATCGGCCTGCTCTACAAGGAAAACGCATCGATCAGCGGCGCCGAAGTCGGCTGCCAGGGCGAGGTCGGCGTGGCGTGTTCGATGGCGGCCGGCGCGCTGTGCGCGGTGATGGGCGGCACCCCCGAACAGGCCGAGAACGCGGCCGAGATCGGCATGGAACACCACCTTGGCCTGACCTGCGACCCCGTCGGCGGGCTGGTGCAGATCCCCTGCATCGAACGCAATGCGATCGCGTCGGTCAAGGCCATCAACGCCGCACGCATGGCCTTGCGCGGCGACGGAACGCACCACGTGAGCCTGGACAAGGTCATCAAGACGATGCGCGAAACCGGCGCCGACATGATGACCAAGTACAAGGAAACGGCACGTGGCGGGCTGGCGGTGAACATCGTCGAGTGTTGAAGGATCGAGCGCTGCCCCCGGGGTGATCCCGGCCTTCGTCAGGCCGCGAACTCGGCCAGCACTGACCGGTCCACCTCCACGCCCAACCCGGGGCCGTCGGGCACCGCGACCCAGCCGTCCACCATCTGCATCGGCCGCGTCACCAGCCGCTGGCGGAACGGGTGCGACGACTGGTCGTACTCCAGCACCGGCTCCTGCGCAAAGAGGGAGTGGTGCGCCACCGGCACCGCGGCGATGAACTGCAGCGCCGCGGCCTGCGCGATGGCCGAACCCCAGACGTGCGGGTTGACCTGCACACCGTGCGACTGCGCCAGCGCCAGGATGTGGCGCCCGGCGCTGAGGCCGCCGCACGACGAGATGTCGGGCTGGGCCACGTCGACGCAACCGGCGGAGAGGAATTCCTGGAAGCCGTACAGGGTGTGTTCGTTCTCGCCGCCGGCGATCGCCATCGGCAGCCGGCGCCGCAGCTCGGCGTAACTCTGCAGGTCCTCCGGTACCACGGGCTCCTCGTACCAGCGCAGGTCGAAGTCGGCCAGTGCCTGCCCCAAGCGCAAGGCTTCGGAACGGCCGTAGGCGTGGTTGGTGTCGATCATCAGGCGCACCGGCTTGCCCTGCAGCACCTTGCCGACGGCGTTCATGCAGGCGATGTCGTCCTCGACGCCGAAGCCGAGCTTGACCTTCATCTGCGTGAAGCCGTTGCCGAAGTGGCGCTGCGCCTCGTCCGCCAGGCGTGCGGCCTCGCCGGGCCCGCGCAGGCGGTAGAAGCCCGTCGCGTAAGGCTGCACGCGCTGGCGGAAGGCGCCGCCGAGCAGCTTGTGGATCGGCAGGCCGTGGAACTTGCCGGCGATGTCCCACAGCGCCGTGTCGACCGCACTGATGCCCGAGACCACCGAGCCCTTGCGGCCGTAGTCGCGGGTGCGCTGGTACATGCGGTGCCACAGCACCTCGGTGTCGAGCGGATCCTCGCCGACGACGAGCGGCTTGAGCGCATGCTCGATCACCGCGGCACCGATCTCGGGCGGTTCCAGCCCTTGTGTGAAGGACTCGCCCCAGCCGATCAGGCCGTCGTCGGTGGACACCTCGACCAATGTCGCGCTGCGCTGGCGGACCCAGCCCTGCGAAAACGCAAAAGGCTCGGCCAAGGGGGACTTCAGGACGTGGATCTTCAGGTCGACGATCTTCATTGGCAATGCACCTTGTAGGGCCGTGTGACGGCGCCAGTTTCGGCCCTGATAAGGCTGGCGCCAATGCGGGTTGTCGCAGGCTGACGACGGCCCCGGGCGGGCTTATGCTGCGGCCCTCTCACGACGCCACGCCCACCGCAGGAGACAGACCATGACTTCGACGCACCGAATCACCGCCCTCGCCTCCGCCGCGGTGCTGGCCAGCGCCAGCGCCCAGGCCGCCGAAGTCGAAGTGCTGCACTACTGGACCAGCGGCGGCGAGGCCAAGGCCGCGGCCGAGCTGAAGGCGACGATGCAGAAGAAGGGCCACACCTGGAAGGACTTTGCAGTCGCCGGCGGCGGCGGCGACGCCGCGATGACGGTGCTGAAGTCGCGTGTGGTCTCGGGCAACGCGCCGGCCGCGGCGCAGATCAAGGGCCCGTCGATCCAGGAGTGGGCGCGCGAAGGCGTGCTCGCCAACATGGACGCCACGGCCAAGGCCGAGAAGTGGGACGAACTGCTGCCGAAGACGATCGCCGACGGCCTGAAGTACAAGGGCAACTACGTCGCCGCACCGGTCAACGTGCACCGCGTGAACTGGCTCTGGGCCAACCCCGAGGCGCTCAAGAAGGCGGGCGCGAAGATGCCGACCACCTGGGACGAGTTCTTCGTCGCCGCCGAGGCGCTGAAGAAGGCCGGCATCATCCCGGTCGCGCACGGCGGCCAGAACTGGCAGGACTTCACCACCTTCGAGAGCGTGGCGCTCGGCGTCGGCGGGGCCGAGTTCTACAAGAAAGCATTCGTGCAGCTGGATGCGGCGACGCTGAAGAGCCCGACGATGCTGAAGGCGCTCGAGACCTTCAAGAAGGTCAAGGGCTACACCGACAAGAATGCCAACGGCCGCGACTGGAACCTCGCCACCGCGATGGTCATCAAGGGCGAAGCCGGCATGCAGCTGATGGGCGACTGGGCCAAGGGCGAGTTCGTCGCCGCGGGCAAGGTGCCGGGCAAGGACTTCTGCTGCGCCGCGGCGCCGGGCACGGCCAACGCCTACACCTACAACATCGACAGCTTCGCACTCTTCGCCCTCAAG
>DATDER010000313.1:0-21342 GCA_036523095.1 Rubrivivax sp. | reverse complement strand
GCGCCGCCTGGCCCTCGACTACCTGCCGGTACGCCGCGTGCAACGCGGCGAGCTCGTCGTCGCGGCCAACGATCTTCGTGTCCTGGCGCCGCGCATAGCCGTCGAGGCCGCGCGCCGCCACCAGCCGGTAGGCGGCCACCTTCTCGGTCTTGCCCTTCAGCGCCAGCGGCTCGACCGCCTCGACCTCGACCGCGTCCCGCACCAGCTGGTAGGTCGTCTCGCCGAGGTAGATCTCGTTCACCGGCGCCGCCTGCTCGAGCCGCGCGGCCACGTTCACGGCGTCGCCGGTAGCCAGCTTCTGATCGGCTTTGTCGTCGTCGTTGGCCACCACCTCGCCGGTGTTGACGCCGGTGCGGTTGGCCAGCGCCACGCCGTAGCGCTTCATCAGGTCTTCGTTGATGCGCGTGAGCGTCTTGCGCATGTCATCGGCGGCGCGCACGGCGCGCAGCGCATCGTCTTCATGTGCGCGCGGCAGGCCGAAGACGGCCATGATCGCGTCGCCGATGTACTTCTCGATCTTGCCGCCGTGGCGCGTGATGTCGGCGGCCATCGCGTCGAAGTAACGGTTCTTGACTTCGTGCAGCGCCTCGGAGTCGAGTCGTTCGCCGAGCGCGGTGGAATCCTTCAGGTCGCTGAAGATCATCGTCACCGTCTTGCGCATCTCGCGCACCGGCAGGGCGGCCGGTGCGGGGGCGAGCGGCGTGCCGCAGTAGCCGCAGAGGCGAAACTTCGGGGGGTTCTCTTCGCCGCAACTCGGGCAGTTGATCATCGCTGCGAGTGTACGGGCCGGCGTGTGGCACGGCACCGGGGATCACCACCCGAACCAGGGGTCGCACACGCATGCAAGGATGGCTGGACGGCTGGTCGAACGGGGAACCGTTCCGAGCCGCGCGGCCCCGCCTCGCGATCGACGAGAATCGGTGCATTGCTGACTGGTGTGGGCGCGGCAGCCGAGCCCACCTTCGCGTCTGTATCGAGGAACCATGATTTCGCTATCCGACACGACTGCTGCGCCGGCCCGCGTGCCCGCCGAGCGCTTCGCTACGTTCCAGACGAGACTGGACAGCGCTGGACTGCGGCATGCGCTGTCCGACATCCTGATGGCGACCGACTACCGCTACATCGGGATCTTCCGCTTCGACAACGGCATGGCGAATTCGGTCGTCCACTACGACCGCCAGAACCCCGAGGTGCTCGACACCAGCGAGGTGCTCGACACGGCCACCTACTGCTGCTACGTGCGTGACAGCCAGGGGGCCTTCACCACCGCCGACGCGCTGCAGGACCCGCGCCTCGGCGCTCACCCGGCCCGCGGCGCCGTGCGCGCCTACTGCGGTGTCCCGATCATGGACGACGCAGGCGCCATCCTGGGCACCTTGTGCCACTACGACGACGTGCCGCGCGACCCGCGCCAGATCGACCTCGAACTCATGATCCAGGTCGCCGCCTTCCTGGCACGCGACCACACGCTGCCGGCCTACCGGCGCTGAGGCGCCGCGGTCTGCGGGGCCAACGGCAAGCCCGCGGCCAGGTTGGCCAGCATGTCGTCCACCATCGCCTGCAGATCGTAACGTGCTCGCCAGCCCCAGTCGCCCTGCGCCGCGCTGTCGTCGATGCTGCGCGGCCAGCTGTCGGCAATGGCCTGGCGGTAGTCGGGCGCGCAGTCGAAGCCGAAGCCGGCGACCCGGCGCGCGATCGCCTGCGCGATCTGCGCCGGCGTGAAGCTGATGCCGCCCAGGTTGTAGCTCTGGCGTTCTCGAACCGACGCCGCTGGCGCGTCCATCAGCTCGATCGTGGCGCGGATCGCGTCGGGCATGTACATCATCGGCAAGGCCGTGTCCTCGCGCAGGAAGCTGGTGTAACGCCCTTCCTTCAGCGCGGCGTGGAAGATCTCCACCGCGTAGTCGGTGGTGCCGCCGCCGGGTGGTGTCTTCCAGCTGATGAGGCCGGGGTAACGCAGGCTGCGCACATCGACACCGTGGTTGCGGTGGTACCAGTGGCACCAGCCCTCGCCCGCGAGCTTGCTGATGCCGTAGACCGTGCTCGGGTCCATCACCGTTTTCTGGGGCGTGTTGTCACGTGGGGTCGAGGGGCCGAAGGCGGCGATCGAACTGGGCCAGAACACACGCTGCAGCTTGTGCGTGCGTGCGATCTCGAGCACGTTGAGAAGTCCCTTCATGTTCAGGTCCCAGGCCCACATCGGGTGCTGCTCGCCGCGTGCCGACAGGGCCGCGGCGAGGTGGTAGACCTGGGTGATGGCATGGCGCTCGATCACCGCCGTCAGCGCACCCGCGTCGGTGACGTCGAGCGACTCGTGCGCCACGCCCGGCACACGGCCGAAAGAAGCCAGGTCGCTCGTGACGACGGCGTCGCGGCCGTGCTGCTGCAGCAGCGTCTCGGCAAGCTCGGTGCCGATCTGGCCGTTGGCGCCGATGATGAGAATCGTCGGCGCCATCACAGGTTCCCGCCGGATGACGAGCGTCTTCATGTGATCAGCCCCAGCTCCCGTCCCGCCTGGGTGAACGCCGCAACCGCGCGCTCCAGGTGCGCTTGTTCGTGCACCGCGCTCATCTGCACGCGGATGCGCGCCTGGCCCTTGGGTACCACGGGGAAGAAGAAGCCCACCGCATAGATGCCCAGCTCCAAGAGCCGTGCACTGAGCGCCTGCGCCTTGACCGCGTCGTGCACCATGATCGGCACGATCGCGTGGTCGCCGGGCTTGATCTCGAAACCCGCGGCCACGATGGCCTGGCGGAACCAGCGTGTGTTGTGTTCGAGCTTGTCGCGCAAGGCGGTCGAGCCCTCGAGCAGGTCGAGCACGGCGATCGATGCGCCGACGATCGAGGGCGCCACGGTGTTGGAGAACAAATACGGCCGCGAGCGTTGGCGCAGCAGCTCCACGACTTCGCGACGCGCCGCGGTGAAGCCGCCCGACGCGCCGCCCAGCGCCTTGCCCAGCGTGCCGGTGATGATGTCGATCTGGCCGAAGATACCCCGGTGCTCGTGCGTGCCGCGTCCGCTGCGCCCCATGAAGCCGCTGGCGTGGCACTCGTCGATGCCGAGCAGCGCGCCGTGGCGATCGCAGGCGGCGCGTATCTTGTCGAGCTGCGCCACCGTGCCATCCATCGAGAACACGCCATCGGTGAAGACGAGCTTGAAACGTGCACCGTCGGCCGCCGACTGCTCGAGGCAACGCTCCAGGTCCGCCATGTCGTTGTGCTTGTAGCGGTAGCGCTTGGCCTTGCAAAGGCGGATCCCGTCGATGATCGAGGCGTGGTTCAACTCGTCGCTGATGACCGCGTCCTGCTCGCCCAGCAGCGGTTCGAAGAGGCCGCCGTTGGCGTCGAAGGCGGCTGCGTAGAGGATCGCGTCCTCGGTGCCCAGGAAGCGGGCCAGCCGTGCCTCGAGCGTCTTGTGCAGGTCCTGCGTGCCGCAGATGAAGCGCACCGAACTGAGGCCGTAGCCGTGAGTGCGCAGGGCTTCGTGCGCGGCCTCGATGACTGCCGGGTGCGCGCTCAGGCCAAGGTAGTTGTTGGCGCACAGGTTGAGCACCTCGCGCCCGTCGGCGGTGCGGACCAGCGCACCCTGCGGCGACGAGATCACGCGCTCGGCCTTGAACAGGCCGGCGTCGCGCAGGCCCTGCAATTCGTGGTTCAGGTGGTCGAGGAAGGGCGAAGAGGCGTGCAGCTTGTGGTTCATGGAGGGTCCCGTCAGCGAAAGTGCAGGCAGAATAGGATCGTTCGGTACTATGTACCCATCGGGCTCCGTACAGTATATCGAACGAGTTTCCCTTATGCCGAACAGCCGATCGATCAGCAGGAGTTCCGCGACCGAGCCGCCGCCGGTCGGCGCCACCCTGGCGCTGCTGCGCCAGGCGCGCGCCTTGTCGCTGGACGAGCTGTCGCGACGTGCGGGTGTCTCCAAGTCGATGTTGTCGCAGATAGAGCGTGCGCAGGCCAACCCCACGGTCGCGGTGGTCTGGCGCCTGGCCAACGCGCTGGGCATCCCGCTCGGTGAGCTGCTGGGGGGCGCCCCCGAGCCCGCCCTGCCTGCGATCGAGCTCGTGCCCGCACACGCCACCCCGGCACTGCGCAGCCCGGACGGGCTCTGCGAACTGCGCATCCTGGGGCCGATCGAGCTCGCGGGCCAGTTCGAGTGGTACGAGTTGGGCGTGCAGGCGGGCGGCGCGCTCGTGTCGCAGGCGCACCAGCCCGGCTCGCGCGAGCACCTCACGGTGCTGACGGGCGCGCTCGAGGTCAGCGCCGGCGTGTCGCAGATGCGCGTCAAGGCGGGCGAGACGGTGCGCTACGCTGTCGACCAGCCACATGCCATCCGCAACACCGCGCGCAGCTCGGCGACCGCGGTGCTGGTGGTCGTGCACAGCGCCTGAGGCGCCAACTAGAGAGCTTCCCCCAAGGGGTGGATGGACGCCGGCGGCGGGCGCTGCCACGATGGCATGGACGATACAAGCCAATGAACATGTCGACCGCGCAAACCCCATCGCGAGCCGGGTTCGAAACCATGGCCGGGTTGATCGACGCCATCGACATGCCCGTCGGGCGCTGGGATCGCGAGCTCCGCCTCGTGTTGTGTAACGAGCCGTACGTGGAGTGGGCCGGGCGCCCGCGCGCGGAACTGCTGGGCCGCACCCTGGCCGACCTGTACGGCAGCACCGCCTGGGCCGCGGCACAAAACGCATTCGCGGCCGCGTTTGCCGGGCGCCCGGCGCACTACGAGCGCCGTCTCACACACCGCAGCGGCGACGCGCGCTGGGCGCGGATGCAGGTCTTCCCGGAGCGGGCGCGAGACGGTCGGATCGAACACGTCTGCACCCTGGCAGTCGACATCCATGACGACGTGATCCACCGCGAGACGCTGGAGGACACGCGCCAGCGCCTCGACCGTTTCACCGAGAACATCCCCTACCCGCTGACCTACGTCGATGCCGCCTACGTGATCCGTTTCGTCAACCGGGCCTACGTCGACTCGGTGCGACAGCCGGCGTCGGCGCTCATCGGGCAGCACATCGGCAGGGTTCGCGGGCCGGCACGCTGGGCCCAGCACAAGCCCTACTTCGACCGCGCCCTGGCGGGCGAGGCGGTGCAGTTCACGCGCCTGGTCGACAACCTGCCCGTGGGCCCGCGCTGGTTGCGCACGAGCTACGTGCCCGACTTCGACAACGACCACAAGGTCGTCGGCCTGTACACGGTGACGATCGACGTGCATGACCTGACGGTCGCCCAAGAACGGCTGAAGCGCGAGGTCGAGCACGACGAGCTCACCGGCGCGTTGAGCCGGCGTACGCTGATGGACCGCATCGACATCGCGGTGACCAACGCCGCGCGCGACCCGGTGGCGCTGTTTTTCGTCGACCTCGATGGCTTCAAGCCGGTCAACGACACCTTCGGCCATGTTGCCGGCGACCGCGTGCTCAAGGCGGTGACGGTGGCGCTGCAAGGCGCGGTGCGCGCCGACGATGCGGTGGGTCGTTTCGGCGGTGACGAATTCCTGGTCCTGGCCAAGGTGCGTGACGCCGCGGGCGCACACACGCTGGCACACCACTTGATGGAAGCCGTGCGCGGTTGCAACTGGCAGCCGGGCCAGGGCGCCGAGATCGGCGCGAGTATCGGCTACGCGCTCGCGCCCATGGATGCGACGCAGCCGATGCGCCTGTTGCAGATGGCCGACGAAGCCATGTATGCGGCCAAGCGCGCCGGCAAGAACCGCGCGCTGCACGCCAGCGCCGACGCGCCTTCCTGAACCCGGGCGCTCAGCCCAGCACTTGCGCCAAGGTCATCGAAGCCACGCCGGCATGGCGCCTGAAAGCCTGGCTCCGCGCCGACGGCCCGAGCAGGAGCGCGTCGACCAGGGGCTCGGCCCGGGTGATGCGCGGGTCGGCGAGCAGCACGTGGCGCTGGGCGCCGTCTTCGTCCAGGCGCGCGACCCAGCCCAGTTCCGAAAGCAGTTCGACCGTGCTCTCGACCTGCAGCGGGTCGTTGCGCAGCGCGCGCGCCAGCTCCACCAGCGTCAGGCCGTGTGACCCGCTGTGGCGCGCGGCTTCGAGTTGGCGCAGCACCGCGACGGCGAGCTCGAAACGCTGCCCAGGGGTGTCGGGCCGGTTCACCAGATGCATCTGCAGGCTCGGGGCATAGGCCGCGATCACCGCGCCCAGCAGCACGATGACCCAGACGAGGTAGATCCACAAGAGCAGGATCGGCACCGATGCGAAGGCGCCGTAGATCGACGTGAAGGTCGGCACAGCGCCCACGTACCAGGCCAGGCCCTTCTTGGCCAGCTCGAAAGCGCCGGCGACGAAGATCGCACCAGCCCAGGCGTGCGCCCAGCGCACGTGGGTGTTGGGCACGACGCGGTAAAGACCGGCCATCGCAGCCGCGAGCAGCATGAACTGCAGCGTGTCGATCAGAAACTCAAGATGGCCCGAAATCCGGTCCGCGAGTCCGGTCGAGGTCGAGACCGCATAGGACGTGAGGGTCAGGCTCGCACCGAGCACGAGCGGGCCGAGGGTCAACGCGGCCCAGTAGACCAGCAGGCGCTGCGCCAAGGGACGGGGCCGGCGCACACGCCAGATGCCGTTCAGCGTCCGGTCGATCGTCAGCATGAGCGCGAGCGCCGTGACCAGCAGCAGGCCCAGGCCGAGGGCACCGATGCGGCTGGCCTTGCCGGCGAACTGGGTCAACGCGGTGAGCACCGGGCGCGCCAGCGTGTCGGGCACCAGATGCTGCAGGAAATACTTCTCGAGCGCGCCCTGCAACGAAGCAAACATCGGGAACGCCGTGAACACCGCGAGCATCACCGTGATCAGCGGCACGAGCGCGATCAGGGTCGTGAAGGTCAGGCTGCTCGCGGTGAGGCCGAGGCGGTCGTCGCGAAAGCGCTGGCGCAGGATGCGCACGGTGTCGAGCCACGGCCATCGGCTGAGCGTCTCCAGCAGGTCCGGCACGAACTGGCGCCAGGAGGTTTGCGGTTCCGTTGCGCTGCTCATGCTGGCTATGATGCCAGCATGCCGTCGATCGACATTGCGCCCGCGCCGCGTGCACCCGACGCGGTCGTGCGCTCGACCCGCGCCGTGGCGTTGGCGAGCCTGGTCGGGCTGATCGTGCTCGGCCTGGCCTGGGAACTCTGGCTCGCCCCCACCGGCTCGGGCACGCTGGCGCTGAAGGTCGTGCCCTTGCTGCTGCCCCTGGGCGGCTTGCTACGCCACCGCATGTACACCTACCGCTGGCTCAGCCTTTTCATATGGCTGTACTTCGCCGAGGGCGTGATGCGCGCGACCACCGAAGAGGGCCTGTCGGCCACGCTGGCGGCGATCGAAGTGCTGCTGTGCCTCGTGCTCTTCACGGCCTGCGCGCTGCACGTTCGCTGGCGTTTGCGCGGCCCAAGCGAAGCGGCGCCGGTGTGATCAACGAGCCGCTGCTGAACCAGCTGCGCGCCGCCGTCGGGGCCGCGCAGGTGCTGACCGAAGGTGATCTGTCGGCGTGGGAGCGCGACTGGCGCAAGCGCTGGAGCGGCCGTGCGCTCGCCGTCGTGCGGCCGGGCAGCACCGCCGAAGTGGCGGCCGTCGTGCGGGTGTGCGCTGCGCACGACGTGGCGATCGTGCCCCAAGGCGGCAACACCGGGCTCGTCGGCGGCGGTGTGCCGGATGCGAGCGGCACCCAGGTCCTGCTGTCGCTGCAGCGCATGAACCGGGTGCGCACGGTCGACCGCGCCAACCTGACGCTCACGGTCGAGGCCGGCTGCGTGCTGCAGCAGGTGCAGCAGGCGGCCGCCGCCGAGGGCCTGCTGTTCCCGCTCAGCCTCGCGGCCGAGGGCAGTTGCACCATCGGCGGCAACTTGGCGACGAACGCCGGCGGCACTCAGGTGCTGCGCTTCGGCAATGCACGCGACCTGTGCCTCGGGCTCGAAGTCGTCACAGCGCAGGGCGAGGTCTGGGACGGTTTGTCGGGGCTGCGCAAGGACAACACCGGCTACGACCTGCGAGGCCTGTTCATCGGCAGCGAAGGCACCCTCGGCATCATTACCGCCGCGACGCTGAAGCTGTATCCCGAACCCGCCGCGGTGACGACGGCGTTTGCCGCCTGCCACTCGCTCGTCGACTGCGTGGCCCTGCTGTCGCTGGCGCGCGCACGGCTCGGTGCCGGGCTTACCGGCTTCGAGGTCATGAACCGCTTTTCGCTCGATCTGGTGGCGCGTCACTTCCCCACCCTGCCCCAGCCTCTGCCGGGTGCCCGGTGGACCGTGCTGCTGGAGCAGTCGGACACCGAGGGCGAAGCCAGCGCGCGCAGCCGCTTCGAGGCGCTGCTGGAAGCGGCGATCGAGTCCGGCGCGGTCGCCGATGCGGTCGTTGCCGAAAGCCTGGCGCAATCGAACGCCCTCTGGCACGTGCGTGAGTCGATCCCGCTCGCGCAGGCCGAAGAAGGCCTCAACATCAAACACGACATCGCGTTGCCGGTGTCGGCGATCCCCGCCTTTGTCGAAAGCACCGACACCGCGCTCGAAGCCCATGCCGCGGGCGTGCGGCTCGTCAATTTCGGCCACCTGGGCGACGGCAACCTGCACTACAACGTGCAGGCGCCGCCGGGAAGCGACGGCGCGGCCTTCCTGCGCGACCAAGAGCGCGCAGTGAACACCATCGTCTACGACGCGGTGCACGCCTGCGGCGGATCGATCTCGGCCGAACACGGCGTGGGCGTGCTCAAGCGTGACGAGCTGGTGCACTACAAGTCGCCCGTGGCGCTCGCATTGATGCGGCAGATCAAGGCCGCGCTGGACCCTTCGCGCTTGATGAATCCGGGCCGCGTGCTGTAACGCCGCGCAATCCCCGCAGGCCTACTGCAGCGTGCCCTTCAGCGCCGCGGGCAGGGGTAGCGACAGCACCTCGATGCCCTCCTCGCGCAACGCGACGCGCTCTTCGGCCGTGGTCTGGCCACGGATGCCGCGTGCATCGGTTTCGCCGTAGTGGATACGCCGGGCCTCTTCGGCAAAGCGGTCACCGACGTCGTCGGTGTTCTCGATCGCACGCCGCACCGCCTGCAACCACAAGACCTGCAGGTCGGCCGCAGCGGGCGCCACAGCTTTGGACGTCTCCGCCGGCGTCGCCTCGCGCGTGCCGGACAGGTTCAGGCGCGGCGCGCTCGGCAAACGCGAGACAACGCGGTCGGCGCAGAGCGGGCACTCGATCAGCCCGCTGCCGTTCTGCGCCAGGAAGTCATCCTCCGAGGCGAACCAGCCTTCGAAGCCGTGACCGTTGGCGCAGCGCAGGTTGAGGACCTTCACGGCAGCGCCTGCCCGGCCGTCCGAAGGGCGCTGCCCTCCCCCTTGAGGGGTAGCGAACGAAGTGCGCTTGGGGACTCCATGTCCTGGATTGTCGCCAGCCTCGGCTCAAGCTGCAGCGCGCCACGCCAATGGCCACTTCCCCGCCCGTTGGCGCTGGAGCCATTGCAGCCCGATCATCGTCTTCATGTCGGGCAAGTCGCCCGCCAGCGCGAGGCCGTCGAGCTCGGCTTCGCTCAGCGCGCAGACTTCGACGAACTCGCCGATGTCGAGCGCTTGCACGCCGGGCGTCAGGCCGCGCGCGAACCAGATCTCGATGCCTTCGGTGGAGTAGGCCGCAGCGTTGTGGAAGACCCCGGCACGTGCCCACTCGCGAGCGCGGTAGCCGGTTTCCTCGGCGAGTTCACGCACGGCGCAGGTGAACGGCGCCTCGCCGGGATCGATCTTGCCGGCCGGGAACTCCACCAGCACCTTGCCGACCGGGTGACGGTACTGGCGCACCATCACCACGCGTCCGTCGTCGAGGATCGGCACCACCGCGACGGCACCCGGGTGCGCGACGAATTCGCGCGTGGCCTGCGTCCCGTCGGGCAGCGTGACCGTGTCGCGCCGAACGGTGAGGTAGCCGCCTTCGAGACGGGTCTCGGAACTGACGAGGTGTTCGATCAGGTGCGCATCGGGCCGGGCCATCAGGCGCCTCAGCTCGTGAGCGCCCGGATGATGGCGTCACGGCACGCCGCCATCAGGCTCCCCGGCAAAAGGCCGAAGAGCAGCACCGCGGCACCGTTCAGCGCCAGCAAGGCACTCACACCACCCCCTTGCGGCAGCGGCGCCTTGTCGACCGGTTCGTCGAAGTACATCACCTTGACCACACGCAGGTAGTAGAAGGCACCGACGAGCGACATCAGCACCGCGAGCACGGCGAGCACCATGTAGCTGCTGAGATTGGTCGAGACCAGCGCCTGCAGCACCGCCAGCTTGGCGTAGAAACCGACCATCGGCGGCAGCCCGGCGAGCGAGAACATGAAGACCGCCATCACACCGGCGAGCCACGGCGAGCGCCGACTCAGGCCGGCGAGGTCGGTGACCTCTTCGCCCTCGAAACCTTCGCGTGCGATGAACATGATGACGCCAAAGGTGCCGAGTGTCGTCAGCACGTAGGCGACGATGTAGAACATCGACGAGCTGTAGGCGTTGCCCGCGGAAAGCGTGTTGCCGCTGACGACGCCGGCGCTCATGCCCAGCAGCACGAAGCCCATCTGCGCGATCGTCGAGTAGGCCAGCATGCGCTTCAAGTTGCTCTGCGCGATCGCGGCCAGGTTGCCGATCAGCAGCGACGCGACCGCGAGCACGATGAACATCTGCTGCCAGTCCACCGCCAGGCCGAGCATGCCTTCAACGAGCAGGCGGATCGTGATCGCAAACGCCGCCAGCTTGGGCGCCCCGCCGATGAGCAGCGTGACCGCCGTCGGCGCGCCCTGGTAGACGTCGGGCACCCACATGTGGAAAGGCGCGGCGCCGAGCTTGAAGCCCAGCCCGGCGACGACGAAGACGATGCCGAAGACCAGGACTTCCTTGTTGATGCGGCCGGTGGCGATGCTTTCGAAGACCTTCGGCAACTCGAGCGAGCCGGTCGCGCCGTACATCATCGACAGGCCATAGAGCAGGAAGCCGCTCGCGAGCGCACCGAGCACGAAGTATTTCATCGCCGCCTCGGTGGCCACCGGGTGGTCACGCCGCAGCGCGGTGAGTGCGTAGAGCGACAGGCTCATCAACTCGAGGCCGAGATAGATGACGAGGAAGTTGTTCGCCGAGCACATCACCGAGATGCCAAGCAGCGAGAACAGCGACAGGGTGAAGAACTCGCCCTTCAGCATGTCGCGCGAGGCGAGGTAGGGCTGCGCGTAGGCGATCGTGACGAGCGTCGCCACGCAGGCGAAAAACGCGAGCAGGTGCCCGAGCGGGTCGGTGACGACCATGCCCTGCATGCCGTAGAGCGTGAGCCCGCCGTTGAAGTAGAGCAGGTGCATCACGGCGACGACCACGAGCGTGCCCTGGGTGAGCCAGAAGGTGAGGCGGCGGCCCGGGTCGGTGACCCACAGGTCGGCCAGCAGGACCACGCAGGCCATTGCCAGCAGCACGATCTCGGGGTAGACGACAAGCCAGTTCATCGCGTTCATAACTTGCCCTGCCCGACGTGTTTGAGCAGTTCGGTCACCGAGACGTGCATCACGTCGGTGAAGGGCTTGGGGTACAGGCCCATCGCGAGCACCGCCAGCGCCAGCAGCGCCAGCATCGTGAACTCGCGTGCATTGATGTCCACCAGATCGCGCACGTGGTCGTTGGCGACGTCACCGAAGTAGACCCGCTTGACCATCCACAGGGTGTAGGCGGCGCCGAAGACGAGGGTGGTCGCCGCGATCGCGGCGAGCCAGAAGTTGGCTTTCACGGTGCCCAGGATGACCATCCACTCGCCGACGAAGCCGGCCGTGCCCGGCAGGCCGACGTTGGCCATCGCGAACAGGACCGCAAAGGCGGCGAACTTCGGCATCGTGTTGGCGACGCCGCCGTAGGCCGAGATCTCGCGCGAGTGCACGCGGTCGTAGAGCACGCCGATGCACAGGAACATCGCACCCGAGACGAAGCCGTGGCTGATCATCTGGACCAGGCCGCCGGAGACACCCAGCTCGTTGAAGATGAAGAAGCCGAGCGTTACGAAACCCATGTGCGCGATCGACGAATAGGCCACCAGCTTCTTCATGTCCTGCTGCACCAGCGCGACGAGGCCGATGTAGACCACCGCGATCAGGCTCAGCGTGATCATGAACCAGGCCCACTCGTGGCTGGCATCGGGCGCGATCGGCATCGAGAAACGCAGGAACCCGTAGGCCCCGAGCTTGAGCATGATCGCGGCCAGCACGACCGAGCCGCCAGTCGGGGCCTCGACGTGGGCGTCGGGCAGCCAGGTGTGCACCGGCCACATCGGCACCTTGACCGAGAAGGCGGCGAAGAAGGCGAAGAAGAGCAACGTCTGCACGTCCATCGACAGCGGCAACTGGTGCCAGGTGAGGATGTCGAAGCTGCCGCCGGACTTGTAATACAGGTAGACCAGCGCCACCAGCATCAGCAGCGAGCCGAGCAAGGTGTAGAGGAAGAACTTGAAGGCGGCGTAGACCCGCCGCGGGCCACCCCAGACACCGATGATGATGTACATCGGGATCAGAGTGGCTTCGAAGAAGACGTAGAAGAGCAGCCCGTCGAGCGCGCTGAAGACGCCGACCATCAGGCCGGACAGGATCAGGAACGCGCCCATGTACTGGTGCACCGATTCGGTCACCACCTCCCAGCCGGCGATCACGACGATCACGGTGATGAACGCGGTGAGCAGCACGAACCAGACCGAGATGCCGTCGACCCCCAGGTGGTAACGCACGTTGAAGCGGTCGATCCAGGGCAGCGCTTCCTGGAACTGCATCGCGGCGGTCGAAGTGTCGAAGCCGGTGACGAGCGGAATCGTGACGACGAAGCTCGCGACGGCAGCGAGCAGCGCGAGAGCGCGCGCCATGCCCGCGTGCTCGTCGCGGCCGACCGCGAGCAGCAGCGCGCCCGCGATGATCGGCAGCCAGATGGCCACGCTCAGAAGACCCATTTCTCGTTCCCCGCCTCGTCGTGTTGTTCTTGTCGCTCAGCGCGCCAGCACGCTGCTCAGGTAAGGCCACAGCTTCCAGGTCAGCAGGCCGAAGACACCCAGCACCATCACGAGTGCATACCAGTAGAGGTGCCCCGTCTGGACCAGGCGCGCCACCTGCGACACCGCGCCCACCACCCGCGCCGACCCGTTGACGACGACGCCGTCGATGATGCCGACGTCGCCGCCCTTCCACAGCCCCTGCCCCAGCAGCCGGGCGCCGGCGGCAAGCACGTGCTCGTTGAACCAGTCCATGTAGTACTTGTTGTCGAGCAGCCGGTTGACGAAGGCGGTGCGCGCCTTGATCGCCGCCGGGATGGCCGGCTGCATCAGGTAGAACCACCAGGCCGTCGCGACACCCGCCACCGCCAGCCACAGCGGCGCCGTGCCCAGCGAATGCAAGGCCATCGCCGTCGCACCGTGAAAGTGTTCCGCCAGTTCCTTCATCGCCGGATGGAGGGTCTCGTTGACGAAGATCGAGTCCTTGAAGAAGTCGCCATAGAGCATCGGCTGGATCGTCATGAAGCCGATCACGACCGACGGTATCGCCAGCAACACGAGCGGTGCGGTCACGACCCAGGGCGACTCGTGCGGCGTGTGATCCGCGTGGCCCTGCCCGTGATCGTCGTGGGCGCCATGGTCATCCTCCGGCGGGAAGGGCTTGTGATGGAAGCGCTCCTTGCCGTGGAAGACGAGGAAGTACATCCGGAACGAATAAAACGCAGTCACGAAGACGCCGGCGGTCACGGCAAAGAGCGCAAAGCCGGCGCCCGGCAGCGTGCTCGCGTGCACGGCTTCGATGATGCTGTCCTTGCTGTAGAAGCCGCTGAAGAGCGGCGTGCCGATCAGCGCCAGCGAGCCCAGCAGCGCCGTGACCCAGGTGATGGGCATGTACTTGCGCAGCCCCCCCATGTTGCGGATGTCCTGGTCGTGGTGCATGCCGATGATCACCGAGCCCGCGGCCAGGAACAGCAGCGCCTTGAAGAAGGCGTGGGTCATCAGGTGGAACACCGCCACCGAATAGGCCGAGGCGCCGAGCGCCACCGTCATGTAACCGAGCTGGCTCAACGTCGAATAGGCCACCACACGCTTGATGTCGTTCTGGATGATGCCCAGGAAGCCCATGAAGAGCGCCGTGATCGCGCCGATGATCATCACGAAGCTGAGCGCCGTGTCCGAGAGCTCGAACAGCGGCGACATCCGCGCGACCATGAAGATGCCCGCCGTCACCATCGTCGCGGCGTGGATCAGCGCCGAGATCGGCGTCGGGCCTTCCATCGAATCGGGCAGCCAGACGTGGAGCGGGAACTGCGCGCTCTTGCCCATCGCGCCGATGAACAGGCAGATGCAGATCACGGTGATGAGCATCCACTCGGTGCCAGGGAATCCGAGTTGGGCGAGCTCGCTGCCCTTGGCAAAAGCCTCGGCATAGTTCAGCGTGCCGGCGTAGGCCACGACGAGGCCGATGCCAAGGATGAAGCCGAAGTCGCCGACCCGGTTGACGATGAAGGCCTTCATGTTGGCGAACACCGCCGTCGGCTTCTTGAACCAGAAGCCGATCAGCAGGTAGCTCACCAGGCCGACCGCTTCCCAGCCGAAGAAGAGCTGGAGGAAGTTGTTGCTCATCACGAGCATCAACATGCTGAAGGTGAAGAGCGAGATGTAGCTGAAGAAGCGCTGGTAGCCCGGGTCTTCTTCCATGTAGCCGATGGTGTAGATGTGCACCATCAGCGAGACGAAGGTGACGACGCACATCATCATCGCGGTCAGGCCGTCGACGAGGAAGCCGACCTCCATCTTCAGGCCGCCGAGCACCATCCACTCGTAGACGGTGGCATTGAAGCGTGCACCGTCGAGCGCCACCGCCTTGAGCACGATCGCAGAGCAGATGAACGACACCAGCACACCGAGGATGGTGACGAAGTGGCTGCCGGTGCGGCCCACCGATTTGCCGGCGAGACCGGCGACGAGCGCACCCACCAGAGGCGCGAGCGGCACGACGAGCAGCAGGTTCTGCGAGAGCGTGGAAGCCATGCCGGTCAGCCCTTCAGCGTGTCGAGCTCATCGACGGCAATCGTGGCGCGGTTGCGGAAGAGCACGACCAGGATCGCCAGTCCGATGGCCGACTCCGCTGCCGCCACCGTCAGGATGAAGAAGACGAAGACCTGCCCCGCCATGTCGCCGAGGTAGTGCGAGAAGGCGACGAAGTTCAGATTCACCGCCAGCAGCATGAGCTCGATCGCCATCAGCAGCACGATGAGGTTGCGCCGGTTGAGGAAGATGCCCACAACCGAGAGCGCAAACAGGATGCCGCCGAGCGACAGGTAGTGCGCGAGCGTGACGTTGCCGAGGATCATGCCTTGCCCTCTTCAGCTGCAGGGGCCGAAGGCACTTCCTTCACGGCATCCATCTTCACCATGCGCAGGCGGTCCGCCTTCTTGACCCGCACCTGATCGCCCGCGTCCATGTGGCGAGCATCCTTGCGCTGGCGCAGCGTGAGCGCAATCGCGGCGATGATGGCCACGAGCAGCAGCACCGCCGCCACCTGCAAGGGGTACAGGTAGGCGGTGTAGACCTCGATCCCAAGCAGGCGCGTGTTGCCGAGGTTCGCGGCCGCAGCCTCTGCCGCAGGCACGTCGCTGACACGGAAGCCGCTTGTCAGCACGAGCGCCATCTCGAGTGCGATGAGCGCGCCGACCAGGCCGGCAAGAGGGAAGTGGCGCCAGAAGCCTTCGCGGAAGCTGTCGGTGTTGATGTCCAGCATCATCACGACGAACAGGAACAGCACCATCACCGCGCCAACGTAGACCAGCACCAGTGCGATCGCCAGGAACTCGGCTTCGAGCAACATCCAGATGCAACTCGCGCTGAAGAAGGCGAGCACCAGGAACAGCGCCGCATGTACCGTGCTGCGCGCCGTGATGACACGGAAGGCGGCGAACAGCAGCACGGCCGAGAAGACGTAGAACAGGGCGGTGATCGTGTTCATGGAACGTGGAAGGAAAGCCGTGGGGCGCCGCGTTTCAGCGGAACTTGGCGTCTGCGGCGCGGCTGGCGGCGATCTCTTTTTCGTAGCGGTCGCCCACCGCGAGCAGCATGTCCTTCGTGAAGTAGAGGTCGCCACGCTTTTCGCCGTGGTATTCGAAGATGTGGGTCTCGACGATCGAATCGACCGGGCAGCTCTCTTCGCAGAAGCCGCAGAAGATGCACTTCGTGAGATCGATGTCGTAACGCGTGGTGCGTCGGCTGCCGTCGTCGCGCACGTCGCTTTCGATCGTGATCGCCATCGCCGGGCACACCGCCTCGCACAGCTTGCAGGCGATGCAGCGCTCTTCGCCGTTTTCATAGCGGCGCAGCGCATGCAAGCCGCGGAAACGCGGCGACTGCGGCGTCTTCTCTTCCGGGAACTGCACCGTGATCGTCTTCGACAGGAAGTGCCGACCGGTCAGCGCCATGCCCTTGAAGAGCTCGGTGAGCAGGAAGCTCTGGAGGACGTCTTTTACAGCCATGTCAGTACCGCCCGGCCGCCCGAAGGTACTGAGGCGCCCCTCGGGGGCAGCGAGCTTGGGGTCGATTCATGTCATTTCCAGATGTTGAACGGCGACTGGATCCACAGGCCCACGACGACGAGCCAGACCAGCGTGACCGGAATGAAGATCTTCCAGCCGAGGCGCATGATCTGGTCGTAGCGGAAGCGCGGGAAGGTGGCGCGCACCCACAGGAACATGGTGGCGACGCAGAAGACCTTGATGCCGAGCCAGATCCAGCCCGGGATCCAGTTGAAGAGCGCGCTGTCGATCGGCGGCAACCAGCCGCCCAGGAACAGCAGCACCGTCAACATCGAGACCAGGATCATGTTGGCGTATTCGGCGAGGAAGAACATCGCGAACGCCATGCCCGAGTACTCGATCATGTGCCCGGCCACGATCTCGGACTCGCCTTCCACCACATCGAAGGGGTGGCGGTTGGTCTCGGCCAGGCCCGAGATGAAGTAGACGACGAAGATCGGCAGCAACGGCAGCCAGTTCCAGCTCAGGAACGTGAGCCCCATGTCGGCAAAGGCGCCCCGGCCCTGAACCATGACGATCTCGGTCATGTTCATGCTGCCCGAGACCATCAACACCACGACGAGCGCGAAGCCCATCGCGATCTCGTAGCTCACCATCTGCGCCGAAGCACGCAAGGCGCCGAGGAAGGCGTACTTCGAGTTCGAGGCCCAGCCGGCGATGATGACGCCGTAGACCTCGAGCGAAGTGATCGCCATCAGGAACAGCAGGCCCGCGTTGACGTTGGCCAGCGCCACGTCGGGGCCGAAGGGGATCACCGCCCAGGCCGCAAGTGCCGGCATGATCGTCATCACCGGGCCCAGGAAGAAGAGCCCCTTGTTCGCGGCAGTCGGGCGGATGATCTCCTTGAAGATCAGCTTCACCGCATCGGCGATCGGTGTCAGCAGGCCCCAGGGCCCGACCCGGTTCGGACCCGGACGGATCTGGCTCCAGCCGATCGCCTTGCGCTCCCAGAGCGTGAGGTAGGCGACACAGCCCAGCAGCGGCAGCACGACCGCGACGATCTTGATCAGGCTCCAGAGCACGAGCCAGAGCGTCGGCCCGAACAGCGCGGCGCCGTGCGCGGTGATCGACTCGATCAAGCGACGGCTCCTTCGCGCTGGGCGACACGCGTGACGCTCAGGGCACCGCTCATCGCCCCCAGGGCCGCGGTGGCGGGGTGGCCGGCCGGTACGCGCACGGTGCCATCGGCGAGCGTCGCGTCCAGCCGAGCCGGCAAGACGACCTGCCCGCTGCCCTGCTCGATGCACACGTGCTCACTGTCGCGCAGGCCGAGTTCGTGCCACAGCGCGGCCGGCAGGCTGGCCGCAGGCGGGCGGGCATCGGCCGTGAGTTGCAGCGACGTGGCATGACGCACGAGGGCGTCGGTGGCATAGATCGGCACGTCGGCCAGGCGCTCGAGCCCGCCCTGTGCCGGCGCCGAACGCACGCCGACGTCGACAGCATTCGACAAACGCGGGCTCAGTGCCAGCGCATCGCCGAGCGCTTCTGCCCGCACGTCTTCGGCACTTTCGTGGTCGAAGCCGCTGAGGCCGAGCAGGTTGCCGAGCACACGCAGCACCTTCCATGCCGGGCGTGTGTCGCCGAGCGGCTTGACCACGCCGTGGAAACTCTGCAGGCGGCCTTCGGCGTTGACGAAGGCGCCCGCCGTTTCGGTGAAGGGGGCTATCGGCAGCAGCACGTCGGCACCGTCGACCGCGGCGTCCCTGAACGAGGTGAAGGCAACCACCATGTCGGCCGCCTGCAGCGCGGCGTGGGCCGCTTGCGGGTTGGCCATGTCGAGCACGGGTTCCACGTTCAGCAGCAGCAGCGCACGGCGCGGCTGCGCCAGCATTTGTGCTGCATCCAAGCCGCCGGCACCCGGCAAAGCATCGACCAGTTGCGCGCCGACGCTGTTGGCCGCTTCGCCGAGGAACCCCACCGTGGCCCCGGTGTGGGCACCGATGAACTGCGCCAACGCCAGCAACTCGGCCGCTTGCGGGTGTTGCGCCGCCACGTTGCCCAGCAGCACGGCCTTGCGTTCACCGGACAGCAGCGTCTTCGCGGCCGCCTGCGCGGCTTCGGTGGCCTCGCCTGCCGCCGGCGCCTGCACACCCGCGGCTTGTGCCAACGCGGTCGCGATGTCGGCCAGCGACTGCACCCAGCCGCTCGGCGCGGCCGTGATGCGCTGCGCCGCCGGCATCAGCCAGTCGTCGTGCACGGCGTGCAGGCTGATGACCTTGGCGCCGCGCCGCGCGGCGTGGCGGATGCGCGCGGCAAACAGCGGGTGGTCCTTGCGCAGGAACGAGCCGACCACGAGCACACGCTGCAGTTCCGACAGCGACGCGATCGGTGCGCCGAGCCAGCGCGCGCTGCCGGGCGCGGCGCCGTCGCGCCGGAAGTCGGCGTGGCGCAGGCGGTGGTCGACGTTCTGGCTGCCCAGCCCGCGGGTGAGCTTGGCCAGCAGATGCAGTTCCTCGACCGTGCTGTGCGGCGAACCCATCGCGCCGATCGATGCCGGGCCGTGGTCGGCAGCGATCTGCTTCAGGCCGTTGGCGACGTATTCGAGCGCCGTCGTCCAGTCGACTGCTCTCCACTGCCCGCCCTGCTTCAACATCGGCGTCGTCAGCCGTTGGTCGCTGTTGACCGCCTCGTAGCTGAAGCGGTCGCGGTCGGCGATCCAGCACTCGTTGACGGCTTCGTTCTCGAGCGGTACGACGCGCATGACCTTGCCCGACTTGACCTGAACGATCAGGTTGGCACCGGTGCTGTCGTGCGGGCTCACGCTCTTGCGGCGCGACAGTTCCCAGGTGCGGGCGCTGTAGCGGAAGGGCTTGCTCGTGAGCGCGCCGACCGGGCAGATGTCGATCATGTTGCCCGACAGTTCGGAGTCGATGGTGTTGCCCACCATCGTCGTGATCTCGCTGTGCTCGCCGCGGTGGATCATGCCGAGTTCCATCACCCCGGCCACCTCCTGGCCGAAGCGCACGCAGCGCGTGCAGTGGATGCAGCGGCTCATCTCTTCCATGCTGACGAGCGGGCCCACGTCCTTGTGGAAGACGACGCGTTTTTCTTCGGTGTAGCGCGAGGCCGAGGCACCGTAGCCGACCGCCAGGTCCTGCAGCTGGCATTCGCCGCCCTGGTCGCAGATGGGGCAGTCGAGCGGGTGGTTGATGAGCAGGAACTCCATCACCCCCTGCTGCGCCTTCAGCGCCTTGTCGCTCTTGGTGCGAACGATCATGCCGTTGGTCACCGGCGTGGCGCAGGCCGGCATCGGCTTGGGCGCCTTCTCCACGTCGACCAGGCACATGCGGCAGTTGGCCGCGATGCTGAGCTTCTTGTGATAGCAGAAGTGCGGGATGTAGGTGCCAGCTGCGTCGGCCGCATGCATGATCATGCTGCCGTCGGGCACGCTGACGGTCTTGCCGTCGAGGTTGATTTCAGCCATGGACGGCAGCACCCACGAGGCAGTTCTTGTGTTCGATGTGGTGCTCGAACTCGTTGCGGAAGTGTTTCAGCATGCCTTGCACCGGCATCGCCGCAGCGTCGCCCAGGGCGCAGATCGTGCGGCCCTTGATGTTGTCGGCCACCGAATCGAGCAGCGCCAGGTCTTCGGCCCGGCCCTTGCCATGTTCGATGCGGTCGACCATGCGCCAGAGCCAGCCCGTGCCTTCACGGCAAGGTGTGCACTGGCCGCAGCTTTCGTGCTGGTAGAAGTAGCTCAGGCGCAGCAGGCTCTTGACCATGCAGCGGGTGTCGTCCATCACGATCACGGCGCCCGACCCGAGCATCGAGCCGGCCTTGGCGATGGCGTCGTAGTCCATCGTCGTGTCCATCATGATCTGAGCCGGCAGCACCGGCGCCGACGAGCCGCCGGGGATCACCGCCTTGAGCGCCCGGCCGCCCTTCACGCCCCCGGCGAGTTCGAGCAGCTTGGCAAACGGCAGCCCGAGCGGCACTTCGAAGTTGCCGGGCCGCTCGACATCGCCGACAACCGAGAAGATCTTGGTGCCGCCGTTGTTCGGCTTGCCGCATTCGAGATAGGCCTGGCCGCCGTTGTTGATGATCCACGGCACCGCGGCGAAGGTCTCGGTGTTGTTGATCGTGGTCGGCTTGCCGTAGAGGCCGAAGCTGGCCGGGAACGGTGGCTTGAAGCGCGGCTGGCCCTTCTTGCCTTCGAGCGATTCGAGCAACGCCGTCTCTTCGCCGCAGATGTAGGCGCCGAAACCGTGGAAGGCGTGGAGCTGGAAGCTGTAGCTGGAGCCCTGGATATTGTCGCCCAGGAAACTAGCGGCACGTGCTTCTTCGAGCGCCACTTCGAAACGATCGTAGACCTCGAAGATCTCGCCGTGGATGTAGTTGTAGCCGACCTTGATGCCCATGGCATACGCAGCGATGGCCATGCCCTCGATCACGATGTGCGGGTTGTAGGCCAGGATGTCGCGGTCCTTGCAGGTGCCGGGTTCGCCTTCGTCGGAATTGCAGACGAGGTACTTCGGCCCCGGGAACTGGCGCGGCATGAAACTCCACTTCAGGCCGGTCGGGAAACCCGCGCCGCCGCGGCCGCGCAGCGCCGACAGCTTGACGTCGGCAATGACCTGATCGGGTGTCATGCCCACGCCGCCGTCGAGGCCGAGGATCTTCTTCAGCGCCGAATAGCCGCCGCGGGCCAGGTAGTCCTGCAGGCGCCAGTTGTTGCCGTCGAGGCCGGCATAGATCTGCGCACCGACGTGGCGACCGTGGAAACAGGTCTCTTGACCCCGGGCCTGGAACTTCGACAGTTCAAGCATGGGGCGAGGCCTTCAGCGTGGCGACGAG
>DATDER010000312.1:0-4396 GCA_036523095.1 Rubrivivax sp. | reverse complement strand
TTCTCCAGCCCGGGGTAGCCCTGCGCCAGAGTCCACTCGACCAGGCCGTGCCAGGACTCGCCCGCGCCGGCCTCGACGATCCAGGCGTCGTGTGTCTCCTGCAGCAGGCGCATGCCGGGCACCTCGACCTTGAGAACCAGGTCCGCCACATCGTGCGTGAAGACGACGTTGCTGCCGCCGCCGAGCACGAATTTGCGCGCCGTGCCCCATTGCGGATGGTCGACAATGCGCCGAACATCGGCGTCGCTGCGCACGCGTGCCAGATTCGCCGCCATGGCAGGCAGGCCGAAGGAGTTGAGCGTGCGAAGGCTCACACGCTGCTCGACGACGGGGCCCGTGACGGAAAGTGTCATGGCCGGAATTTTGACCGCAATCGGTGACACCCATGCCCAGTTTCGACACCGTTCTCGAACCCAACCTCGTGGAGCTGCGCAATGCGGTGGAACAGGCCAACAAGGAAATCGGCACCCGCTTCGATTTCAAGGGATCGAGCGCACGGGTCGAATTGAACGACAAGGGCAAGGAGCAGCGCGAACTCGTGCTCTTTGCCGACAGCGACTTCCAGATCCAGCAGGTGACCGACCTGCTGCTCGGCAAGCTCAGCAAACGCGGCCTCGACATCCGCTTCCTCGACCTGAAAGCCAAGGTCGAGAAGATGGGCGGCGACAAGGTCAAGCAGCCGGTCGCGGTCAAGACCGGCATCGACGCCGAAAGCGCCAAGAAGATCCAGGGCCTGCTCAAGCAGAGCAAGCTCAAGGTGCAAGGTGCGATCCAGGGCGACGTGGTGCGTGTCACCGGGGCCAAACGCGACGAACTGCAGCAGGCGATCGCGCTGCTCAAGCGTGAAGTGACCGATCTGCCGTTGACCTACACCAACTTCCGCGAATGAACATGCGGCGCGCCGTTGTCCTGGGCGCCCTGCTGGCCGGCCTGTGCGGCGCAGTGGCGGGCCAGGGCTCCGGGCAGAGTGTCCAGTTCGCCGGCAACATGGGCACGAAGGCGCTGCTCGTGATCGACGGCCAGACCCGCATGCTGGCCGTCGGCGAGAGCCACGCCGGGGTCAAGCTGCTGTCGCTGACCGACGGCGTGGCGCGGGTCGAACGCAACGGCGGCATCACTGCGCTGCGCATCGGCGGCGCACCGGCCGCGCTCGGCGGGAGCCTCAAATCCGGCGGCGGGCGCGAGATCGTCGTCAGCGCCAGCACGGGTGGTCACTTCATCACCACCGGCGCGATCAACGGCAGCACGGTGCAGTTCATGGTCGACACCGGTGCCACCTCGGTCGCGCTCAGCCAGGCCCAGGCCGAGCGTCTGGGCCTGGATTGGCGCAAAGGCCAGCGTGCGCTGACATCCACCGCCAACGGCGCGGTGCCCGTGCACCTGCTGATGCTGCGATCGGTGCGCGTCGGCGACGTCGAGGTCGCCAACGTCAGCGCCGTCGTGCTGCCGGCGCAGATGCCCTACGTGCTGCTGGGCAACAGCTTCCTCACGCGCTTCCAGATGCGGCGCGAGAACGACGTGATGCGGCTGGAACTCAGGCCGTAGGGATGGGCGGGGTCGACCGTCAAAACGAACGGTCGTGCTAAAACCCGGGTTCGCGCGCCAGCGCCGCCCAGGAGACGCCCCTGATGGACCTGAATTTCACGCCCGAAGAACTCGAGTTCCGTGCCGGCATCCGGCGCTGGGTGGCCGAGAACCTGCCCCGGGACATCAGCCACAAGGTGCACCACGCGCTGCACCTGACCCGCGACGACCAGCAGCGCTGGGCGCGCATCCTGGGCCGGCAGGGCTGGCACGGTTACGCCTGGCCCAAGCAGTTCGGCGGCCCGGGCTGGAGCGCCGTGCAGCGCCACCTGTTCGAGGAGGAGTGCGCGCTCGCCGGGGCGCCGCGCATCGTGCCCTTCGGCCCGGTGATGGTGGCGCCGGTGATCATGGCCTTCGGCTCGCCGGCGCAGCAGCAACAGCACCTGCCCGGCATCATGAGCGGCGACGTCTGGTGGAGCCAGGGTTACAGCGAACCCGGCGCGGGTTCCGACCTGGCGTCGCTGAAGTGCAAGGCCGAACGGCGCGGCGACTACTACATCGTCAACGGCCAGAAGACCTGGACCACGCTCGGCCAGTACGGCGAGTGGATCTTCTGCCTCGTGCGCACCAGCAGCGAAGGCAAACCGCAGACCGGCATCAGCTTTTTGCTCATCGACATGAAGAGCCCGGGTGTCAGCGTGCGGCCGATCACGCTGCTCGATGGCAGCGTCGAGGTCAACGAGGTCTGGTTCGACAACGTCGAGGTGCCGGCCGACAATCTCGTGGGCGAGGAAAACAAGGGCTGGACCTACGCCAAGTACCTGCTCGCGCACGAACGTGCCGGCATCGGCGAGGTCAACCGCGCGAAACGCGAGCTGGAACGCCTGAAGCGCATCGCCAAGGCCGAAGGGCTGTACGACGACGGGCGCTTCCGCGACCAGATCGCGCTGCTCGAAGTCGACGTCGTGGCGCTCGAGATGATGATCCTGCGCGTGATCTCGGCCGAGAAGTCCGGCAAGCAGAGCCTGGATGTCGCCGGCCTGCTCAAGATCCGCGGCAGCGAGATCCAGCAGCGTTACACCGAGCTGATGATGCTGGCCGGCGGGCCGTACAGCGTGCCCTTCATTCGCGAGGCGATGGAAGCCGGCTGGCAGGGTGACCACGTCGGCGCGGCGCACTGCGCGCCGCTGATGGGCACCTACTTCAACTATCGCAAGACGAGCATCTACGGTGGGTCGAACGAAGTGCAACGCAACATCGTGGCTCAAACCGTGCTCGGGAGCTAGAAACATGAGCCCCCACGTTCACTTTCGTTCACTGCCCCCCAGGGGGGCGCGCGCCTCCCTTGGGGTGGCCCGGCAGGAGACCTGAATGGACTTCGATTTTTCAGACGACCAGGTTTCGCTGCGCGACGCCGTCGCACGCTGGGTCGAAAAGGGCTTCTCCTTCGAACGCCGGCACGGCATCGCCAAGGCCGGCGGCAGGACGCGCGCGGTCTACGGCGAGCTGGCCGAACTGGGGCTCACCGGCCTGGCGATCCCCGAAGCGCAGGGCGGCATGGGCTTCGGCGCGATCGAAGCGATGGTGGTGATGGAGGAACTCGGCCGCGGACTCGTCAACGCGCCCTACGCTGCGGGTGCGCTGGTGGCGCCGACACTGCTGTCGGCGGCGCCCGCCGCCGTGCAGGCCGCGTGGCTGCCGAAGATGGCCTCGGGCGACAAGCTGGTCGTGCTGGCGCATCAGGAACGCGCCGCGCGATACCGGCTGCACCACGTCAGCACCCGCGCCACCACCGACAGCAGCGGCTTTGTGCTGACCGGCAACAAGAGCATCGTGCCCGCCGGCGACGAGGCCGATGCGTTCATCGTGCCGGCACGGCTCGCCGGCGCCGAGGGTGACGCCGCCGGCATCGGCCTCTTCATCGTGGAAAGCGGCGCCATTGGTGCACAGGCGCGAGGCTACCCGACGCAGGATGGCGCCCGCGCCGCCGAACTCCAGCTCGCCGCCGCACCGGCCACGCTGATCACGGACGAGGGTGGCGCGCTTCTGGAACAGGCGGCCGACGTCGGCATTGCCACGGCGTGCGCCGAGGCGGTGGGCTTGATGGACAGCCTGGTCGCCGTGACCGTGGAATACATGAACACACGCAAGCAGTTCGGCGCCACGCTGGCCAGCTTCCAGGCGCTGCGTCACCGCATTGCCGACGTGAAGATGCAGCTCGAACTGGCGCGTGCGATGAGCTACTACGCCAGCATGAAGCTGGGCGACGCGGCCCCGCAGCGCCGGCGCGCGCTGTCACAGGCCAAGGTGCAGTTGGGCCACAGCATGCGCTTCGTCGGCCAGCAGTGCATCCAGCTGCACGGCGGCATCGGCGTCACCGACGAGTACATCGCCAGCCACCACTTCAAGCGCCTGACAGTGCTGGAACTGGCCTGGGGCGACACGTTGCACCACCTGGGCGAGGTGAGCGCGCGGATGCAGGATACGGCGGGGGTGTTTGCCTGAGGGCGGCCAGCGGCGCCCGATCGGCGTGGGAGTGCACTCCCGCTACGGGGCCCATAGCGATCTTCCGATCGCCTCTCCATGCTGCTCGTACAGGAGTAGCATTTCTCCCCCCAAACCCATTCAGGAGATTTTCGATGCGATTCAGCAAGTTGCTCATCACTGGCATCGCGCTTGTCTCGATGCTGGGCGCCGGCGCCTATGCACAGGACAAGACCGCCCAGCAGGCCGAGGTGAAGGCCAAGGCCATGCAGGCGCTGCAGGACTTCTACAAGGCGGACTCCAAGCTCAAGGCTGCCGTGGCTGCGGCACCCGGCTACGCCGTGTTCACGACGTACGGCCTCAGCTTCGGCCTCGGCGGGGCAGGGGG
>DATDER010000311.1:0-20740 GCA_036523095.1 Rubrivivax sp. | reverse complement strand
TTAGACCTTGTCCTTGCTCCGTTCGAACCAGTCGTCGCTCGCGTTGCGTTGCCAGGCGGCGAGCTGGTTTTCAGCCTCGTCCTTGGCCACGCCATAACGCTCCTGGATCTTGCCGGCGAGCTGGTCGCGGCGGCCGGCGACGACGTCGATGTCGTCCTCGGTCAGCTTGCCCCATTGCTCCTTGACCTTGCCGGTGACTTGCTTCCAGTTGCCTTCAATGCGATCCCAGTTCATATGAACTCCTTTGCAGTGGTGTGTTGAGTTGAAATCCCGCACGCTGGCGGGCGGACGTTCAAGGCCGGACGGCGATCTCGTTCTTGACCGACTTCACGCCGTCGACCTTCATCGCCAGCGTTTCAGCGGCGGCCTTTTCAGTCGGGCTCTTGGCAAAGCCGGACAGCATCACGGTGCCCTTCATCGTCTCGACGGTGATCGACGCAGCGTCGACCATCTTGTCGTCGACGAACTTGGCTTTCACCGCGGTCGTGATCGCGGCGTCGTCGACGTACGAGCCGGCCGATTGCTGGCCGCGCGTGACGGCGCAGCCTGCAGTGGTGAGCAGCGCCGCTGCGGTGATGACGGCGGCAAGGGTGTGGCGAATGGTCATATCGAATCTCCTGTCGGTGTGGGTCGATGCGGATGTGCATCGGGGTGGTGAGAAGCCCCACCGCCCGAGGGCATGAAAGGTCAGGCGGGCTTCACTCGTCGAGCCAGTCCTTGAGTTCTTCGGCGTGCTCCTGTTCGTCGGCAAGGATGTCTTCGAGCAGGCGGCGGGTGCTGGGGTCCCGGTCGCCGACCAGACCGATGAGCTGGGTGTAGCTTTCGATCGCGACACGTTCGGCGACGAGGTTTGCGCGGATCATGTCTTTCAGGTCGGCCGAGTCGTCGTACGCAGCGTGGCTGCGCTGGCTCAGCGTGTCGGGCGCGAAGTCGGGTTCACCGCCGAGCTGCACGATGCGCTTGGCGAGCCGGTCGGCATGGGCCGACTCCTCGTTCGCATGGACCAGGAACTCTTCCGCGATCTTCGGCGACGCCATGCCGGCGGCGGTGAAATGGTGGCGCTTGTAGCGCAGCACACAGACCAGCTCGGTCGCGAGCGCGTCGTTCAGCAGTTTGGCGATGCCTTCACGCCAAGGTGCGTCGCGCGGCTCCGGCGCGCCCTTGGCGACACTGTTGCGCGCGGCCTCGATGGCCGCGTGGTCCAGTGCCAGGACGGGGGCGTCGACGGGGACGAACTGCTTGACGTTGTCGGGTGCGTTCTGACGCTGCATGGAAGTCCTTGGTTTGTGCGGCCCAGGCCGCTCCCCAAAGAAGCCGACCGTGTTTGCACTTTAGGAACCACAGGTCGAGGCAGCCATCGGCGCTCATCGCCTGCACCTGTAGGACACGACGCACGCCCTTTGTGGGACGGCGCTGGGCCAGCCGCTCAGGTTGGCAGCGCGATCACGAAGCAGCTCAACTCGGGCAGGACCGTCCAGGCTACCGGCTCGCCAGGCCGAAGCAACTTCGCGCCGCGTGTCGCCGTGGCCGCCAGCGCCTCCTGCTCGGTGCCGCGATGGAACACGAAACGCATGCTGCGGCCGTCGCGCTGGAGCGCAAGCTCGGCGGCGGGCCAATGCGAGGGCAGGCAAGGCTTGAACTCGAGTGTCGTCGCGTCCATGCGCAAACCGAAGATCGACTCGACAGCGGCGCGGTGCAACCAGGCGGCGGCGCCGGTGTACCAGCTCCATCCCCCACGCCCGACGTAGGGCGGCTGGCTGTAGATGTCGCCCGCGACGACGTAGGGCTCGAGTCCGTACACGGCGCCCTGCGCCGCGTCGGCGCTGCGGTGCGCCGGGCTCAGGTACTTGAAATAGGTGAACGGCAGGTCGTCCTTGACCGGGTGGTCGGGCCGCTCGCGGTTGTAGGCGGCCTGCGCCATCAGCGCCCAGACCCCGCCGTGGGTGTACTGGCCACCGTTCTCGCGTACACCCGGCGGGTAGGCCTGTATGTAGCCGGCGCTTGGCACGCTGTCCGCGAGCGGCGGATCAAGGAGCCGGATGAGGCCGGCCTTCGGATCCACCAGGTGCGCCTGCACCGCCGCCAGCGCCAGGCCCTGGCGTGTCGGCGTCGTGGCCTGCGACAGGACCGACCAGGCCTGCGCGATGAGGTCGATGCGCGCTTCAGGATTGGCTTGCGATCCGAGTGCCTCGCCGTTGTCGAAAAACGCACGCTTGAACCACTCACCGTCCCAGGCCGGCCCGGCCAGCGCGGCCCTCCAGCCCTCGGCCGCGTGCGCCCAACGCGCTGCCCGCGCGTGGTCCCCGCGCCGTTCAGCCCAGGGGGCAAAGTCGGCGACGACCCGGCACAGGAACCAGCCCAGCCACACCGATTCGCCGCGCCCCTCGTGGCCGACCCGGTTCATGCCGTCGTTCCAGTCGCCGCTGCCCATCAGCGGCAGGCCGTGTGCGCCGACCGGAAGGCTGCGGTCGATCGCGCGCGCCGCGTGTTCGTAGACCGAGACGCTCTCGGCGCTGACGCGCGGGATGTCGTAGGCGTCCTCGGCGCCCGGCGCGATCACCAATCCTTCGATGAACGGCGCCTGCACTTCGAGCACCGACGTGTCGCCGGTCGCGCGCAGGTAGTGGGCGCAGGCGTAGGGCAGCCACAGCAGGTCGTCGGAGAAATGCGTGCGCACGCCGGCGCCGCTCGGCGCATGCCACCAGTGCTGCACATCGCCTTCGGCAAACTGGCGCGAAGCGCAGAGCACGATCTGGTCGCGCAACATCGCCGGTGACGCCCAGGCGAGGGCCATGCTGTCCTGCAGTTGATCCCGAAAGCCGGTGGCGCCGCCCGCCTGGTAGAAGCCCGCCTTGGCCCAGAGCCGGCACGCCACGGCCTGGTACAGCAGCCAGCGGTTCACGAGAGCGTCGAACAGCGGGTCCGGTGTGCGCACCGTCGTGGCACCGAGCAGCGTGTCCCAATGATCCTGAACCTGCTCCTGGCGCTGGGCCGGTGCCACCACCGCCGCCGTCGCAGCAAGCTGGCGCGCGGCGTCGGCGCTCGCGCCGTAGCCGATCAGGAACACGCGCTCGGCGACCGCGCCTTCGGCGACCTCGATCGTGGCCGACAGCGCGGCGCAGGGGTCGAGCCCGGCGCCGCTGGCACGGCCGAGGTGGTCCGGCAGCACGGGCTGGCCGCGGGCGTCGAAGAGTTCACGCCGGTCGCAAGTCCAGTCCTCGCTCTCGCCGGCGTCGCCCGCCAGGGCCAGGAAGGCGGTGCCGCCACCGAAGCCGGCGCCTTGTTCGCGCTGCGTCGCGAGCAACGCGGTGAGCATGCGACCACCCGAAGCGCCGACCGCCCCCGCGCTCCGCCGCTCGGCCGCGCCGAGCCCCGGCAGCCGTTGGCGTGCGAGCGCCGTGTGCACCGTGCTGCGGTCGCCGCGCTGGGCACCGAGCACCCACTCGGCGACGGCCACCACGCGCAATTGCAAGGCCCGCGTGCCGCGGTTCACCAGCCGCACCCGCACCTGCTTCACGGCGGCGTGCAGGTCGACACACCATGACACCGTCACCTCGAGATCGTCTCGCCGGTGCCGGATGCTGCTGGTGCCGGGCGCGTGGCGCACCTGGTGCAGGACCGGTCCGCGTTCGTCGTCGGGCGCACCCCAGGCCGAGGGCACCATGCTCCAGACCTCACGCGAGCGCAGATCCTGGAGCAGGAACCACTCCGAAGGCGGGTCGGCCACCGGGTCGTTCGACCACGCGGTGAGCTGGTTCAGGCGGCTGTTCAGGGCCCAGGTGTAGCCGCCGCCGGCTTCGGAGATCTGGGCCCCGAAACCTGGGTTCGAGAGCACGTTGAGCCAGGGCCGCACGGGCCTCAGCGTGGGGCTCACGTCGAAGGCGAAAGCGCCCGAGTCGGGGAGGAAGGCCCCGGTCGGCGCCGGGACCGCCGTGCCCGGCGCGGCGGTCAGTCCCAGCGCAGAACTCGAGGTGCCGTGGCGCTCGTCGAAGGCCCGTTCGTGCAGGCCGGTCCACGCCTGCACGTGGTGCGTGAGCGGGCGACCGTCGGCCGAGAGCCAGACCCGCGCCAGGCTGCGCAGTGCATGCAGTTCGGCCGCCGACAGTTCTTCCGCGCGCAACAGGTGCAACGCGGTGCCGGCGCGCGCGCCTTCCTGCGCCCCGGTTTCGGCAGCGTGGCGGTCACGCAGCGCTCCCACCTCACGCTGCAACGCCATCTGGTACGAAGCGGGTTCGTCGTTCACCACCACCAGGTCGCAGTCGATGCCGCCCCAGGCCCAGATGCGCAGCGCCTGCGCCAACGCGCGCAGCAGCCCCACCCCCTGCATCGCCCCGGCCGACACGAGCACGATCGGGCGCTCGCCCGAAATGCCGAAGCGCCACAGCAGGCGCCGATCGCAGAGCTCGGGCGTGCTGTCGCCCGTGCGCGCCAGACGCCGGCGGTCGGGGCGCGACAGCGTCTGCACGAGCGCGGTCGTGAGCGATTGCACGGCGGCAAAGTTCTCGGGCCCGATGCGCAGTGCACGCAGCCGGATGCCTGCGAGCGTGGCCGACATCAACGAAGCGCGCTGGACGTGGCTCGTCTGCCGGTACTTGTCGATCACCGCCGCGAGCGCGCCGGCGCTGTCGGAGGCCGCGGTGGCGAAGGTCAGCTGGGCATGGCTGTGCGGCTTCAACCGGATCCGCACCGACAACGCACACACCGGGTCGAGGCCGGTGTCCAGCGGCAGCGTCGGGCCGTCCGCGGGCGCGGCATCGAGCAGCGCCTGCGGCCGGCACGCCGCATGATTGCGGCCGAGCCAGCGCTGGCGGTCGGTCTGGATGCGCAGCTCGATCACCTGTGCGTCGTGGTCGGCCAGGAAGTGCGCCGCCTGCAGGCCGCGCTCGGTCGCCAGGCGCGGCTTGCGTTCGAACCACAGCGCCTGGTGTTCCGGTTGCCACTCGGCACGTACGAAAAGATTCATGAACGCGGGGTGCGACTCGTCCGCGCGCGGGTCCGACAGGGCCACGTCGAAGGCCGAGATGAGCTCGATCTCGAGTTCACGCGAACCCAGGTTGCGCAATTCGATCTGGCGGAACTCGATGTCGTCTTCGGGGCTGACCCAGACCGTGGTGTGAGCCTGCACCTGCCGCCAAGTGGCATCGAAACACACCCGATCGGCGTGGAAGGTGCCGTAGTAGTGCGCCGCGGGATCGGGCGCGGGATGCTGGGTGATCGACACCGGCGTCGGCTGCCCGGCCCAGCGCAGGTAGAAGAAGCTGCCGTGGGCGTCGCGCAATGCGTCGTCACGCCAGCGTGTGATGCCTGCGCCGCCCCAGCGGCTCCAGCCGGCGCCGTTCGGCCGCAGCGCAACGCTGTAGCGTCCGTTCGACAGCAGGTGCGTCGGCTCGAGCGCCGACGCGCCCGGCACGACGTCGCGCAACAGGCCCGGGGCACGTTGCTGGAGCGACTGCGGCGGCGCACCCGACAGCGGCGTGCTGAGCGGGACGACCTCGCGCGGTGCACGTTCGTGCAGCAGCGACGCCACCGCCTCGATCGGCGCGTTCGCCATGCCCCAGCGCTGCGCCAGCCCGCCCAGCAGCACGTTCGCGATCGATACGATCGTCATGCCCTGGTGGTGCGCCATGAAGGTGCTGACCGGCGCGAAGGCGGTGGTGTCCGACCGGCGCGCGGGCGAATAGTCCAGTGCTTCGATGAAACCGTAGCGGGCGTGCGCCCCCAGCGCGCCCAGCGCAGCCAGGTTCAGGCTCGCACGCCGCGGCGCCACCTGCGCCGCCAGCGCGGTGGCGTAGGGTGCGATCACGAGTTCGTCGGCCGGCGTTCGGCGCAGCGCCAGACGGGGCACGCCCTGGGGGGCGTACTGGAACGCCAGCGTGTGATCGCTCGCGGCATAGGCCGACTCCGAAATCCCCCACGGCACCCCGCGCTCGATGGCGAAGTCGACCTGCTCGTGCACCGCCGCACAACAGGCTTCGCGCAGTACGCTGCCATGCGGCTCGGCGAGTACCAGGCTCGGCATCAGGTACTCGAACATCGAGCCCGACCACGAGCGCAGCCCGGCGCCCGCACCGACGGCGCAGAACGGGCGGCCGAGCGAGGCCCAGTGGCGCACCGGGACGTCGCCCTTGGCGATCGCGAGCAGGCTCGTCAGGCGCGACTCCGACGCCAGCAGGTCGTAGAAGCCGGCGTCGAGTTGCTGCTCGGCGACGCGATAACCGATGTGCAGCAAGTGCCGCTTGGGGTGGTACAGGAAGCCGAACTCTGCCTCCCACGCCAGCGTGTCGAAGGCCCGCGCGAGGGCGACCAGGCGCCCCGCAGCGAGCGCTGCGTCGGCCGCACCGGGTGCCACCCGCTGGGGGCCCTCCCGGGCCAGCGAATCGCGGTCGCGCCAGGCCGACACCAGTGTCGCCCGGTGATCGGCCAGGCACCAGGCCAGCGGATCCTGCAACGCGGAGGCCGCGGCGTCGGCGAACAGACGTTCGACGCTCGGGCGGTCGGCAGCGCCGGCTTCAAGTGCGTCGGGCCCGTCGAGCACACGAGCCAGTGCGGCGTTCTGCGCGGCGTCGTGGACGGGCTGGCGTGCACTCATTGCCGCGAGCCGGCGTTTCGACGCCCGCAGCGCGCGCCGCGCCGGCGAGTCGTCGTACGGCGCCATCGCCAGCGCTTCGCAGGCGCGCGCGGTTGCGAGCAGGTGGCCGCTGAGGTTGCCGCTGTCGACGGTGGATACGTACAACGGCAGCAACGTGGTCAGCGTCTGCGTGTCGTACCAGTTGAAGAAGTGGCCTCGGTGGCGCGGCATGCGCTGCAGCGTGGCGAGCGTGGCTTCGAGCCGCTCCAGCAGTTCCTCGGTCCCTATCCAGCCGAACTGCCGCGCACAGGCCGCGCTGAGCAGGTAGAGGCCGATGTTGGTCGGCGAAGTGCGGTGCGCGACCAGGTCGTGCGGCGTGGTCTGCAGGTTGTCGGGGGGCAGGTAGTGATCGCCGGGGCCGACACAACGCTCGAACAGGCGCCAGGTGTCGCGTGCGATGTCGTGCAGCCCTTCCTGCTCGGCCGCAGGCAACGCCCCCTGCGGACGCGGCGGCCGCGGCCGGCTGACCCACCAGGTGCTGATCGGCGCGGCCGCCCACAAACTGCACAAGAGCAGCGCCAGCAACGGGTACGGCGTGCCCAGCAGCAGCAGGGCCGCCAGCAGCAGCAGCGCAACTGCCGGTTCGGCAGCGTGCTGGCGCAGCAGCGCCGGCAGCCGTCGTTGCGCGGCGCGCTGCGACGCTGCCGCCGTGGTCCACTGCAGCAACAGACGTTGGCTGATGGCCGTGCGGTAGAGCGAGCGTGCGATCGCGTCGAGCGCGCGCATCGAGGCTTGCAGCAACTGCGCCAGATGCCATGCGCCGGCGCCCAGCGCGCGCAACAGATCGGCAGCGGCGAGGCGGTAGAAGTATCGTTTGCCGATGTCGTCGCGGCTCGGTGCGAAGGCGGCGACGGCGCCCAGCAGCGGCCCCGCTGCGAAGGCCACGGCCACCATGCCCAACGCGGCCCACGGCGTCACCCCGTGGCCCGTAAGCGCCAAGAGCAGCAAGGCCATCGACAGCGGCGCCACGAGCGAGCGCCGCAGGTTGTCGAACATCTTCCAGGCGTTGATCGCGCTCAGGCCGTAGCGCCAGGGGTTGAAGAGCAAGGGCAGCAGTTGCCAGTCGCCACGTGTCCAGCGGTGCAGCCGCGCGGCAGCGACGTCGGCATGGAAAGGCGCGTCTTCGACCAGCGTGATGTCGGTCACAGCGGCGCAACGTGCGATCGAACCTTCTAGCAGATCGTGGCTCAGCACCTGGCCCTCGGGCAGGCGGCCCGCCAGCACCTTGTGCACGGCGTGGACGTGGAGCAAGCCCTTGCCGGCGAAGGTGCCCTCGCCGAACAGGTCCTGGTAGACCTCGGAACTGGCGGCGCTGTAGGGGTCGATGCCACATTGGCCGGCAAACAGGCCGTGGAACAGCGTGACGTCGCGCGGCGACGGCAGCGGTGTCACCACCCGCGGCTGCAGGATCGCGTAACCGCGCACGACACGCCGGTGCAGGCGATCGAGCTCCGGCGTGTTCTGCGGGTGCGCCGCGACGCCGACGAGCTCGCGCAGGCGCCCGGGCGGGAGCTGGGTGTCGCTGTCGAGCGTGACGACGTAGCGCGTATCACTCGCGATCGCCGAGGTCGTGCCGAGGTCGAGGAAGACACCCCGGGTGCCCTGGGCCAGCGCGCCCAGCAACTGCTCGAGCTTGCCGCGCTTGCGCTCCCAGCCGATCCAGGCCCCTTCGCTCTGGCTGTACTGGCGCGCCCGGTGCAGGACGATGAAGCGGGGCGCCGCGCCGGGCGCCACAGGGTGGCGCTCGTTGAGCGCCCGCACCTGCTCGACCGCGGCGTCGAGCAGCGGCGCGTCCGTTGGGACCGTCTCGGCGTCGGCATCGGCCCAATCGGTGAGGAGCGCGAACTGCGCCTCGCGCTCCTGGTTCGCAAGCCAATGCAGGTGCAGGCGGTGCCCGAGTTCATGGGTGGCAGCGGTGTCGCTCAGCATGCCCGGGATCACCACCATCACGCGGTGATCGGCCGGGATGCCTTCGGCCAGCGACAGCCGTGGCAACCGGCGCGGGCGTGCGAGTTCGCTGATGACGCGGTTGACGATCGCGACCACCGCCTCCGACGCCGGAAACAGCAACAGCAAGGCGGCGACGAAGGCCCAGACCCCGAAGGAGCCCGGGATGGCTGGCGCCGCTGAGTGATGGCCCAGCATCCAGGCGACCAGGCTCGCGGTGCCGGCAAGGATCGCGATCAGGTAGGCCGGCCCGGCCAATCTGCGCAAGCTGGCTCGCGCCAGGCCGGCGGCGTTCTCGCGCAGGCCGAGCGAGCGCAGCAGCTCCGGCCGACCGGCCCCTTCGAGCCAGTGACTCGCCACCGCAGCACCACGCACCGAGGTCTCGTCGGCCGGTGCATCGCCGCCCTGCATCAAGCCCAGCAGGGCCTGCGCGACTTCTTGCTCGCTGCGGCCGCTGCGCCGCGCGAGGGCTTCGATCGCGTGCAAAGTCTGGTCGCGGCTGCTGCCGTTCTCGGCAGCGAACAACGGCGACTGCAGCATCAGGCGCATGAGCACGCTGGTGCGGGCGACGATGTCGCTCCAGTCGGCGTCGCCGATGGCGCGCAGTGAAGTCACCGCGTTGCTCACGCTGAGGTTGTCGGCGGCCTGGTTCGCGATCTGCTGCGCCTGCACGCCGGCGGCGTCGGGCAGGTGGGCGTCGAGCCACTCGTGCACCCGGTCCTGGCCCTTGGCGCGCCGATCCTGCAGGCGGTGGGCCATGTGGGCGAGGAACACCGGGCCGGCACCCCGTTGCTCGAGCAGCGCCAGCACCGGGTCGAGCAGGTGTGGCGGGTAGGCCTCGATGTTGTCGCTGCACAGGTTGGCGACCTCGCGCGCGGCCTTGTTGATCGCGACACGTTCGGCCAGGCGGCGCAGGTTCTCGATCAGCACCACGCGCAGCGTTGTCGGCAGCGCCCACATCTCGCCCAGGTTGAGCGGGCGTGTCTCCTGGTAGGCGCTCAGGAAGTGGAGCCACAGTCCTTCGTCGAAGGCGCCGTCGGTGTGGGCGACAAAGGCCCAGGCCACGCCGTAGACCCGTGGCAGGCCGGCGAGCGGCTCGTCGACGAGCACCGGCAGGCTGCGGAAATAGCGTCGCGGCAGGCCCTCGCGCACCTCTTTGAGCTGGGCCTCGATGAGGTGGAAGTTGTCGAGCAGCCATTCCGCAGCCGGGCTGATGTCGTACCCGGTGGCGGCCTGCACGCCGATGTACTGGTGTGCCTCACGCAGCGTGCGGATGTTGTCGAGCAGACGCGGGAAGAAGATCGCGGCGCGGTGCGGCGAAGCCGCCGCCCGATGGGTCTCACCAAGGCTGTGACCGTGCGAGGCAAAACGCTGCTGGCCGAAGATCTCGGCCCGGATCGGCGGCTCGGGCGCGCCGCGCGCCGGATCGAGCATCTCGCACAGGCGGTGCGGTGCGTTGGGAACCCTTTGCTGCAGCGCCGATGCGGCCATCCGCTATACGAGCACGACCACGGTCCCGATCAAGGCGGCCGCGACCGTGAGCGTCGTCACGATGCGGGCCCCCAAGGCGCGGTGGACCAATTCGCCGGCACATCGAAGGGTGAACAACCGTCCGCGCAGGCCCTGGCATTGCTGCATGTGCTGGCCGAGTGCTCTCAACTCGCCGGGCGAGGTGTGTGCGGGCTCAGCGAAGGCTGCGGTGGACCAGCAGGGGATGGCAGTGGACTGTGTCGTCATCAATGGCTCCGCTCGGCCGGCCCCGAGGGGCCGATCGTCAAAATGGATCGGGAATGCGACGGCGCTGAGTGCTTCGAAGGCCTCTGGCCCACAGCCGCGGCGTCCGGGACGATGCTAGGCAGTGCCGACCGCGCCGTCTGTCGGACGAGACGCCGCGGCCTGTAGGACAGGCGCGCCTCGTCCCGTGGGCCGGTCAGTAGCGACGCTGCGAGAACAGACTGACCAACGCCATCACAGCCGCGCCGGCGGCAAAAGCCACGAGCACCGACTTGGCAGGCTCCGCCTTGACCACACCCGCGGTGTACTGCCCAGCCTGCAAGGCCGCGGCGCGCAATTGCTGCGGAGTGTGGCGCAGGGCTTCCGCGGCACGGTCTGCACCGGCCGAAAGAGTCCCACTGACACGGTTCATGACTGGCGCGAGCCCTTGTTCCATACCGTGCGCGGCGTCTTCCAGACGGCCCACCGCGCGGTCGAGCATGGTTTCACCGTTGTGGGCAGCGTCGGAAAACGACCTTGCAGCCTGATCGGCGAACTGGTTGTGCGGAAGAGTCGACTTGCGTGCAAACATGATGTTCCTCTTTTGTTGTGGGCGGGTGGAGGGCGCGGCACGCAGTGCGGGCCACGCTCGGTGGGTGTCAGCCTTTCTTGATCAGGCCGTACAGGAAGCTCGCGACCGCGAGCAGCGCGAAGACGATGAAGAGGATCTTGCCGATGCCCGCCGCACTGGCGGCGATGCCACCGAAGCCGAAGACGGCTGCGATGAGGGCGATGACGAAAAAGACGACGGCGTAATGCAGCATGGTGGGCTCCTGATGGCGGTTTTATTGGCGCGGCCTCGAAGCCGCTGTTCGTCGCCACGGGACTCGAGGCGATGTCTCAGTGTGGATACGGGCCGCCCGCCGCACGAGCGGTCAAGGCGCCGAGCAGGCGTCGGGCTATCCGGCGATGCGGCGTAGGACACCGCCGACAGACGCTCAATCCGCGCTGTCGTCCTGCGTCGGCAACGTCGCCTTGATCGCGGTGCCCTGGCCCGGCGCCGAGACCACCGTGAGCACACCACCTTCGGCCTCGACCCTGAAACGCATGCCGACCAGGCCGTAGGCCGAGCGCGGCCGAGCCTGCGAGTCGAAGCCGGCGCCGTCGTCCTGCACCGTGAGCTCGACACGGCCGCCGTGCGCCGCCAGGGTCACGCTGACGCGGCGTGCGTTGGCGTACTTGCTGATGTTGGTGATCGCCTCTTGCGCGACCCGGTAGAGCACGAGCTCGCGCGTCGCACCCACGTGCACCGGCTCGAGCGAAGTCACGACTTCGATCCCGGTCTGCTGGGCAAAACCGCGCGCCAGGATCTCGAGCGTGGCTTCGAGCCCGAAGTGGCCGAGCGTCGACGGGCGCAGGTCTTCGATGATGCGGCGCCCGAGCGCGATGCCCTCGTTGAGCTTGCCCACCAGCTCGGCCAGGCGCTCCAGTGTCTCGGGAGCCCCGGCCAGGCGCGACTTGATGCGCGCGGCGTCGAGCTTGGCCGAGGTGAGCAAGGCGCCGAGCTCGTCGTGCAGGTCGCGTGCGAGGCGGTGGCGTTCGTCTTCGCGCGCCGTGAGCAGGTGGCGCGTGAGCTCGGTGAGCTCCCCGGTGCGTTGGGCGACCTCGATCTCAAGGCGATCGCGCTCGGCCTGCACGAGCTGCTGCTGCTGGCTCTGGGTGCGCACGAGCGCCAGGCTCTTGAGCAGGTACATCATCAGCGCGGCCAGCATCACGCAGCTCAGCACCGCGACGCCGACGCGGCTGATCTGCAGCGTGCGGTAGATGAGTTGGCGGCCTGCGCTCACCTTCTGCGACTCGAGCTCCAGCAGCGCCTCGGCGGTGCTGCGGATCGCCACCATGTGCTCCTTTTCGATGCCGCTCCGCACCCTGTCGGTGCTCGCCTCGCGCTGGCCCTCGTCGTGCAGGCGGATCGTCAGCGCCAGCTCCGAGAGCCTGGTGTCCGACAGCGCACGCAGGCGTTGCAGCAATGAGGCGGCTTCGGGCTGCACGCTGTAGTGCGAATCCAGGAACACGAACGATGCGTTGATGTCGGTCAGCGCCTTGTCGTAGGGCCGCAGGTAGTCCTTGCTGCTCGTCAGCAGGTACCCCCGCTGCCCCGTCTCGGCGTCGACCAAGCTGCGCTCCAGGCGCTGGATGTTGAGTCGCGCCGCGGCCATCTCGCCCTGGTCGTCGAGCAGATCGACCGATTGCCAGTACGAGCCCTCGCTGATGAAGACCATGGCCGCCGCCCCGATGAAGGCCATGAGCAGCACCCAGGGGTTGCGCCGGGCAATCGTCAACACGTTCACGGCACACCCCCGGCGCAAATCACCGCATCATGCAACACGGCTCCCTGGGGGTTCAGATCAGCGCGCCATGGCGGCTCAGGTCTGGTTCGCCACGCGCCATGCGCAGGCAATAGAGGATGAGATTGTCGATTTCATTCGACTTGTCGAACACACGGTCGGCGCCCAGCTCCAGGCACTTGCGCCGGATGTCGGGCGTGGCGTAGTTGGTCAGGACCACGACCTTGCGGTCCCTGGCCTGCGTCTGCGCGGAGCGCAGAACACCTAGACCCGAACCCTGCTTGAGGAAGATGTCGACGATCACCAGATCGGCCTGGCTGTCCGGTGAGGCCATCCACGCCACGGCGCTGGCTTCGTCCTCGGCCCAGCCGATCACTTCGACCGGCGCCAGCTCTTCCAGGGCGGCGATCAAGTTCTCTCGAATGACGGCGCTGTCTTCAACGAGGTAGGTCTTGAGCCTGTGCATGGACGGCAATGTACCCGCGGCGTTTTGCCGGCTTGGCTGGACGACCCCTCTGGCCTGCTTGCGCAAGGGCGCCACTGTAGGGGATGAGTAGGGATGAGCGTTCAGCCGCGAGTTTGGCCCCGTCGGCGGCGCCGTGCCATCGGTTGTGAAGCTGGTGCGGCATAGGACAAGTCCTACAGCGGACCTGGCCCGGTAGACGTTTCCGCCGGTTTTACCGCTGAAGTCGACGGACTGCGGCGGCGAGCAACGCGCGGTTGCCCGGGTTGCGCTGCAGGAAGCTGTCGACGAACTCGGGCGGCACGTGCGGCAGCGCGCTGCGCCGCACCCAGGCGGCGCCCTGCGCCAACGAGTTCGTGCATCGCGGCGGCCGCGGCGCCGGTGTCGCCGTCCCGGCTCTGCGCCGCCGCCCGCAGCGTCAGACGAACACGCCCTCGCGCAGCCACTTGGTGGCGACCCACTTTTCGCCCGCGAGAACCGGCGCGCCGCCGTGCAGCGTGCGCGTCACCGCGTGCGGCCGGTCGTAGCTGAAGAAGACCGCGCTGCCGCGCACCGGGGCGACGTCGAGCGTGGCATCGGGGAAGGTCGTCGCGCCGCCGCTCTCCGGTGCGGCCAGGTACATGATGAGCGTGCCCACACGCTGACCGCCGCGCTTGAGGATCGCCGGCGTGCCGGGCTGCGCGGGGTCGAAGTAGTCGTGGTGCGGCAGGTACTGCGCGCCCGGCCGGTAACGCAGGATCTGCAGGCCCTCGCCGTGGTCGACGGGCCAGTTCAGCAGCGCCGCGATGCGTGACTCGATGCGTTCGATCAGCGGCGCCTCGCCCCGGGTGAAGAACATGCCGTCGCTGGTGCGCGCGGCGTGGACCTCGCTGCCGCCGGTGGCGTTGATCACGGTCTCGGAGCGCGCCAGGCGCGGCCGCGCCAGGTCCATCAGCGCGTCGCATTCATCGCCCGTGAGCAGGTTACCGAAGACGACCACGCGCGGCTGGCGCAAGGCCATCACGATGTCGACGCGGTGGCCGTCGGCCACGATCTGGTTGGCACCTTCGGCGAGCTGCGGCTCGGGCACCGGCACCGTCGGCGGCGTGGCCGCACGCAACTCGTTCAGGCGCTCGCGCAGCGTGTCTTCCAGCGCGCGCAGCGCCACCTCCTCGACCCAGCCGCTGGCGACCATCGACTTGACGATGTCTTCGGGCAGGTGGCCGGCCTGGGCCTGCGCGACGATCCACTGACGCAGCGCCGGGGTGATGTGTTGCTGGGGCGTGGACATGGACGAATTCTGACGCAGGGTGCGACGTCTATGCCTGCCCCACGCGGCGGCGGAAGACGAGCCGCTCGGGTGAAGACTGGGTACGGTCGATCGCATAACCCTCGGCGTCGAAGCCTTCGAGCGCCTTGGGCGAGCGCACACGGTGCTGCACTGCGTAACGTGCCATCAGCCCGCGCGCCCGCTTGGCGAAGAAGCTGATGACCTTGTATTCGCCACCCTGCCAGTCCTCGAAGCGGCAGTCGACGACACGCGCCTGCAACGCCTTGCGCAGCGCCACCTTGGCGTACTCCTGCGACGCCAGGTTGACGACCACCGGCGCACGGGCACCGGCCAGGCGCTGGTTCAGGTACTGCGCGACGGTGTCGCCCCAGTAGGCGTAGAGGTCGCGTCCATGTTTGGTCTTCAGCGCGGTGCCCATCTCGAGCCGGTAAGGCTGCAGCCGGTCGAGCGGGCGCAGCGCGCCGTACAGGCCCGACAGGAGCACGAGGTGTTCCTGCGCCCAGGCCAGGTCGGCGGCATTCAGCGTCGGCGCGTCGAGGCCGCCGTAGACATCGCCGTTGAAGGCGAGCACCGCCGGCTTGCTGTTGGCGGGTGTGGACTCGGGCGCCCACGCCGCGTAGCGCGCGGTGTTGAGCTGCGCCAGTGGCGCAGACAGATCCATCAGCGCGGCCACCTGCGCCGGCGACTTCTTCTGCAGCACGGCGATCAGTTCGGTGGCCTGCGGGATGAAAAGCGGCTCGGTCGCGCGCCTGGCCACGGCGGCACGAACGCGGGTGTCGTAGTCCAGCGACTTGGCGGGAGAGAGCAGAAAAAGCATGTGGTCGATCAGCAGTCTTCGGTCGGGCGCCGCCCGGGCGCGGCGCCGGATCGGTTGATCGTCGCCGGCGCCGCGCCGAGCGCGGCCTGCCAGGTGCGCAGCGGGATGTGGGTCTTGAGCCGCTGCAGCGCGCACTCGACCAGCACCGGGTGCAGCACGTGGCCGACGCCCTCGGCGATGTCGATCGTGGCGTCGCCGTGCAGTGCGTCCAGGCGGTCCTGCGCGGCCTGCGCGTGTGCCACCGGCATCACGTCGTCGGCGCCGCCGTGGAACAGGTGCAGCGTGGTCTCGCGCGGCGCAGCCTCGGGCAACGTCGCGAAGCGGCCGGCGAAAGCGAGCACCCGACCGGCGATGCCGTCGGCGTGCACCGCCGCTTCCAGTGCCAGGATCGCACCTTGCGAAAAGCCGCCGAGCGCCGTCGCCGGCGGGGCCACCCCCAGCCGATGCTGTTGCGCGCGCAGCCATGCCAGCAGCGGCGGCAGCGCCACCGCCACACGCGCGGGCCGGTCCTCGTCGGTGATGCCACCGATCGAGAACCACTGCCTGCCGGGGCCCTCGCCCTCGAAGGGCTGCGGCGCGTCGGGCGCGAGCACGACCGCCTGCGGGAATTGCGCGCGCAGCGCCTGCGCCAGCGGCGCCATCGCGGCGCCGGCCGAGCCCCAGCCGTGCAGCAGCACGATGAGCTGTTCGGGCGCGCCTTGCGCGGGCAGCCATTCGATCGGGAGTTGCATGGGCGGCTATTTTCGCCGCGGAGGCGGCTACCTGAAATTGCGGCTGCGGCTGGCCAGCCCGCCGAGCAGGGCCGAGTGGTCGACCAGCTTCTTGGCCACCAGGTGGCGCACCTCGCCTTCACGTTGCCAGACACCGAACACCGTGAGCAGCGTGCTCGCCAGCAAGGGCTTGCGCTGCGCCTCCATCACCGCGGGCCAGACGATCACGTTGACGCTCCCGGTGTCGTCTTCGAGCGTCACGAAGACCACACCCTTGGCCGTGTCGGGGCGCTGGCGGTGGGTGACGATGCCGCTGGCCCGCGCGAGCTGGCCGTGCCGGTAGCCGTTCAAGACCGCGGCAGGCTGGACCTGGAAGGCGTTCAGCTCCTCGCGCAGCAGTGCCAGCGGGTGCTTCTTCAACGACAGGCCGAGCATGCGGTAGTCGGCCAGCGTCTCTTCGGCCTCGCCCGGCACGGCCAGTTCGGCCACGGCTTCTGGCGTGCGCGTGCCGCGCAGCAAGGGCGTGGCACGGATGTCCACCCCGGCGACGGCCCAGGCCGCCTGGTGGCGGTGGCCGGCGAGCCGGTGCAGCGCATCGGCCTGGGCCAGCAACTGCAGTTCGTGCTTCTCGAGCCGGGCCCGGCGCGCCAGATCCTCGGCGTCGGCAAACGTACCCTCGGCCCGCGCCGCCACGATGCGCAGCGCGGCGTCTTGGGCCAGGCCGCTGATGCGGTCGAGGCCCAGGCGTACCGGTCGCAGCGAGGCGCCCGCTCCTTCCAGCGTCGACTCCAGGTCGCTGTGCAGCACACACACCGGCCGCACCTCGACGCCGTGCGCACGCGCATCGCGCACCAGTTGCGCCGGCGCGTAGAAGCCCATCGGCTGGCTGTTCAGCAAGGCGGCCAGGAACACGTCCGGGTGGTGGCACTTGATCCAGCTGCTGGCGTAAGCCAGCTGGGCGAAACCGGCGGCGTGGCTTTCAGGGAAGCCGTATTCGCCGAAGCCCTCCATCTGCTTGAAGATGCGCTCGGCGTAATCGCGTTCGTAGCCCTTTTCCACCATGCGCCCGACCAGCCTGTCGTGGAAGGAGCCGAGCCCGCCCTTGCGCTTCCATGCCGCCATCGCGCGGCGCAACTGGTCGGCTTCGCCGGGCGTGAAGTCGGCGGCGATCATCGCGATCTGCATCACCTGTTCCTGGAAGATCGGGATGCCCTTGGTGCGCTGCAGCGCCGGGCGCAAGGCCGCGGGGTAGTCGATCTGGTCGTCGCGCAGCGCGCGGTTCTTCAGGTAGGGGTGGACCATGCCGCCCTGGATCGGCCCCGGCCGCACGATCGCCACCTCGACCACCAGGTCGTAGTAGCAGCGCGGCTGAAGGCGCGGCAGCATGCTCATCTGGGCCCGGCTTTCGATCTGGAACACGCCCACCGTGTCGGCCTTGCAGATCATGTCGAAGGTGGCTACGTCGTCGCGCGGCACATGGCTCATCTCGAACCGGCCACCCCGCTTGTGCCCGATGGATTCAAAGGAGCGGCGCAGCGCGCTGAGCATGCCCAGGGCCAGGATGTCGACCTTGATGATGCCCAGCGTGTCGAGGTCATCCTTGTCCCATTGCACGACGCTGCGCTCGGCCATGGCCGCGTTCTCGACCGGCACCAGCTGCTCGATCTGGTCGCGTGCGATGACGAAGCCGCCCGGGTGCTGCGACAGGTGGCGCGGGAAGCCGATCAGCTGGTGGGTGAGCTCCATCCACAGGCGCACCACCGGCGATTCGGGGTCGAAGCCACTCTCACGCAGGCGATCGGGCGCAATGCTGCGGCCGTCGAACCAGTGCTGGCTCTTGGACAGCGCATCGATGCGGTCGAGGTCGATGCCCAGCGCGCGGCCCGCGTCGCGCACCGCGCTGCGCGGCCGGTAGCAGATGACCACGGCGGTGAGCGCGGCACGGTGGCGGCCGTACTTGCCGTAGATGTACTGGATCACCTCTTCACGGCGCTGGTGCTCGAAGTCGACGTCGATGTCGGGCGGCTCGCAGCGCTCGACGCTGATGAAGCGCTCGAACAGCATCTGCGCTTCTTGCGGGTGGACCTCGGTCACACCGAGGCAGTAACACACGAGCGAATTGGCCGCGCTGCCGCGGCCCTGGCACAGGATGCCCTGCGCGCGCGCCCAGCGCACGATGTCGGCCACGGTGAGGAAATAAGGCTCGTATTCGAGCTGCCGGATGATGGTCAGCTCTTTTTCGATCTGCTGCGTGTGCTGCGCCGACAGGCCGGCCGGGAAGCGCCCGGGCACGGCCGCGTAGGTGAGCTGGCGCAGCCAGCTGGCGGGTGTCTCGCCCTCGGGCACGATCTCGCGCGGGTACTCGTACTTCAACTCGTTCAAGGAAAAGGCGCACTGCCCGGCCACCGCGAGCGTCGCCTCGAGCCACTCGGGCGGGTAGATCGCGGCCAGGCGGGTGCGCGAACGCAGGTGCGCTTCGGCATTGGGCTCGAGCGCGAGGCCGCACTCGGCCACCGGCTTGTTCAGGCGCGTGGCGGTGAGCGTGTCCTGCAGCGGCTTGCGCGAGCGGGCGTGCATCAGCACCCCGCCCGCGGCCACGATGCGCAGCCCGGTGTGCGCGGCCACGCGCGTCACCACGTCCACCAGCATGTCGTCGTGCGGATGGTGCAGCAGCTCGACCGCGATGAAGGCGCGCCCGATACCGAACCAGGTCTTGAGCCACAGCGCATGCGCGAACACGGTTTCGAAAGGCTGCAGTCCGTCGGGCACCAGCAGCGCGATGCAGCCGGGCAAGCCGGCGAGCGCCGGCGCGGTGGGCGCCTTGCCTTCGACGTCCAGCGCATGCGCCAGGTACGCGCCCTTGGGCGCGCGCCGACGCGCCAGCGTGACCCAGTGCGACAGGTTGCCGTAGCCGCGCCGGTTCTGCGCCAGCAGCACCAGGCGCGGGCCGGGCGCCCCCGCGCCCCTCGCGGAAGCCGGCGACAAGCACATCTCGGCCCCGACGATGAGGCGCAAGTTCAGGCGCTGCGCCTCGGCGTGCGCACGCACCACACCCGCGAGCGAACACTCGTCGGTGAGCGCCAGCGCCGCGTAGCCCCGTGCCTGCGCCTGCGCGACCAGTTCCTCAGGGTGCGAAGCACCGCTCAGGAAGCTGAAGTTGCTGCGGCAGTGAAGCTCGGCGTACGCGGGGAGCGCGGCAGCAGGCAGGTGGGTGGGCACGGTTCTGTGGCTTCGGGCACGGCACCCTGCGCATCGAGCATGCTGCGCACCGCGCCATCAGCCACCTCGAGCACATGGGTGACGATCATGGTGGTGCTGAGTCGACATCACCAGCAGCTCCTGCCCATGCCACGCGATGGGGCAGCACGTGATAACGCACGAAGGGCCCGCACCCCATGGACGCAGCCTGCTCGGTGCGTAAGCTGCAGCGCAGATAACGAACGCGCTCGCGCACCTGGTCCAGCAGACGGGCCGACTGCAGCGGCGGCAAAGGGGGATCGGCAGTGCTGCGTGACATGGCGCTCGGATACTGTGTTTTTATCCAGCATACGCGCTCGTTGGCCAGCGTGCAAGCGGCATCCGGACCCGCCCGCGCCTTCAGCGCACGGTTCGTCAGAACTTGGTGCGCGGCTGAACGATCACTGGTTCCAGACGTTGCACCAGGCGCGCACCGCCATCAGCGCCTGGCGGCAGGACTACAACGAGGTCAGGCCGCACAGCAGCATCGGGCGCGTGCCGCCTGCCAGGTTCGCCGAGCGGCATCGCCGGCTCGCCGGCGATGCAGCCGGGCAGCCAGCCAACAACGAAGAGAGCAGCTAATCTTGCAACCCGGACTTCGGCTTTATGCGTGGTACGGCTGAAGGGGGCAGGTCACCTACAGATCAACCCCTGAAAGCTGCCCGCCCAACGCCCGCGTTGTGTGGGCACTTCGGTCAGGCAGCGTTCTTCCTGTGGGTGAGACGCAATAGCTCGCCATAGTCCACATCCACAGCGATCGAGAGCTCACCCTTCAGGTCACAGCGCCATCGTGGCCAATTGCTGCTACGCTTTTGCGCCGTTGCCAGGCACGCAAGGAGGTCATCATGGCGAATGACGATTTCGCAGTCCGGCGCACCGCCCCGATCGAGGCACGAGTCGATGCCGTGCACAACGCACTCGCCAGCAGATGGGACGATGTTGATGAAGGCGTCGCCGAGCTCTCGCGGCTCGCCAGCGAAGAGTGGACGTCGCACAACGGTGCGCGCATCGTCGCGAAAGCGTGGACCGATCAGGAGTACCGCAAGCGCCTCCTTGCCGACGGCCGCGAGGCGATCGGCGAGCTCGGCTTCACAATGCCGAAGCATCACCGACATCTGGTCGTGCTCGAGAATTCGGCGAAGGTGCAGAACGTCATTTGCTGCACGCAGTGCTCGTGCACGGCGTTCACGCTGATCGGGCTACCGCCCGACTGGTACAAGGATCTCGACTACCGTGCGCGCGTCGTTCGCGAATCACGGACCGTCTTGCGCGAGATGGGGTTCGATTTGCCCGACGACGTCGAGGTGTGTGTTTGGGACACCACGACGGACACGCGTTACATGGTGCTGCCGGAGCAGCCGCCCGAAACGATCGGTTGGCCGGAGGAGAAGCTCGCGCAAATCGTCACACGCGACGGGCTGATCGGCGTCGCGCGGCTGTAGCGGGAGGAAAGGGAACATGGATGGCATGCACGATCTCGGCGGGCGGCAAGGCTTTGGCCGAGTGCGCTACCGGCGCGACGCACTCGCATTCCACGAGCCGTGGGAGGTGCGCGCGAACTCACTCTACGCGTTCGCGGTGCGCAAGGGTCTTTTCAACATGGATGA
>DATDER010000310.1:0-5305 GCA_036523095.1 Rubrivivax sp. | reverse complement strand
CGGCGGCTCGGCGCCGATCATCAGGCGCGACAGGCTCGCATTGCTCTCCTTCGTCGGGTCGACTTCACCCGTGACCTTGCCGCCGCGCAGCACCGTACAGTGGTGGCACAGCGCGCGGATCTCGTCGAGCTTGTGGCTGATGTAGAGGATCGAGCAGCCGCCGTCGGCCAACTGGCGCAGCGTGACGAAGAGCTTTTCCACAGCCTGCGGTGTCAGCACCGAGGTCGGCTCGTCGAGGATCAGCAACTGCGGCTTCGTCAGCAGCGCGCGGATGATCTCGACACGCTGGCGTTCGCCGACCGAGAGCGAATGGACCGGCCGCAGCGGCTCGACGTCGAGGCCGTAGGTGTGCGCGACTTCGGTGATGCGGCGCGTCACTTCGGCCAGCGTGAGCGTCCTGTCGAGGCCGAGCCAGACGTTCTCGGCCGCGGTCAGCGTGTCGAAGAGGCTGAAGTGCTGGTAGACCATGCTGATGCCGAGCTGGCGCGCCATCGCCGGGCTCGCCACCTGCACCGGCTGGCCGTTCCACTTGACCTCGCCCTCGTCGGGCTTGACCGCGCCGTAGATGATCTTCATCAGCGTCGACTTGCCGGCGCCGTTCTCGCCCAGCACGGCGTGGATCTCGCCCGGCTTCACACGCAGGTTGACGCCGTCGTTGGCGCGCACGGCGGGGTACTGCTTGCTGATGGCGGTGAGTTCGAGTCGCAGCATGGGTTCGGTCCTAATGAGGCGAGGCATGCCGCTCGAATCTGCGTTCGCCGGCGACCCAGGTTTCGGCCAGGTCCTGCTCGTCGCCCAGCGTGATCCAGGCAAAGAGCTTCTCGTGCAAGTCACGTGCCACTTGCTGCCGGCGTTGTGCGACGGGCGAGCGTGCCCAGTCCCAGATGCACACGTCCGCGGTGGCACCCACCTCGAACGAGCCGATTTCATGGCCCAGGCGCAGCGCGTGTGCCGCACCGCGCGTGGCGGCGTGCAGCAGCGCGAAGGCGCTGACCTTCTGCCCGGCCAGGGCCTGCACCTTGTAGGCGTCGAGCATCGTGCGCCGCATCGACAGACTGGTGCCGCCGCCGACGTCGCTGGCCAGGCTCACGTTCACCTCTGCGTCACGCGCCGCGCGCCAGCCGAAGAGGCCGCTGCCGAGGAAGAGGTTGGAGCTCGGGCAGAACGCGATCTGGGCCCCGGTCTCGCGCAACGCCGCGCGGTCGGTGTCGTCGAGCCAGATGCCGTGGCCGAGCACCGCGCGTTCATTCAGCAGGCCGTGGCCCGCGTAGACGTCGAGATAACTTCGGGCCTGCGGGAAAAGTTCGGCCGCCCAGCGCACCTCGGCGGGGTTCTCGGCCACGTGCGTCTGCATGTACAGGCCCGGGGCCGAAGCCAGCACGCGGCCGGCCATCGCGAGTTGGGCGTCGGTGGAGGTGGGCGCAAAACGCGGCGTCACGGCATACGCCAGCCGCCCCTGCCCATGCCAGCGCGCGATCAGTTCGTGGCAGTCGCGCTCGGCACCGTCGACGTCGTCGCACAGCGCAGCGGGCGCGTTGCGGTTCATCAGGATCTTGCCGGTGACGAGCCGCATGCCCCGGGCCTGTGCCGCGCCGAAGAGCGCATCCACCGACACCTTGTGCACGCTCGGGTAGACACAGGCCGCCGTGGTGCCGGCGGCGAGCAGCGCGTCGGTGAACAGTCCGGAGATCTGCTGCGCATGCACGAGGTCGGCCATGCGCGCCTCGGCCGGGAAGGTGTGCGTGTCGAGCCAGTCGAGCAGCTGCGCGCCCCAGGACCCGATCACGTCGACCTGCGCACTGTGCACATGGGTGTCGATGAAACCCGGCAGGATCAGGCGGCCACGTTGGTCGGCGCGGGACCAGCTGGCATCGGGCTCGTGGGTCTGTGCACCGGCGATGACGCCGTGGTCGATCAACAGCCAGTGGTCCGGGCGGTGGCGCACCGCGCTGGAAGCAAGGCCGTCCAGCCCTGGGTCGGCGGTGAAGTCGACCAGGTCGCCGCGCAACGCGACACGGCCCGCGTTCACCTGGCGCGCCCCTTGGCCACCGGCATGGTGAGCTCGCGAGCGACGTCGCGCACCTGTTCGCGCAGCCACTTGAGCGCACTCGATGCGTGCGTGCGCTCGTGCCAGAGCTGGTAATACATCAGCGGCGGGAAGGCCACCGGGCAACGCACCACCTGCAGCGGCAGCGCGTCGAGGTAACGTGAGCAGAACTGGCGCCCCGTGGTGAGCACGAGCCAGCTGCGCGCCACCATGAGCGGGATCAGGCTGAAGTGCGCCGCGCGCACGCCGATGCGGCGCTGCAGACCCAGCGCTTGCAGGTGTTCGTCGATGACACCGCGCGCGCCGGCGTGCAGCGCGGTGGGCGCCACGTGTTCGGCCTCGAGGTACTTGTCGACCGTCCAGCTGCGCGGATTACGCACCGCCGGGTGGTCGGCCGCGACCAGGCACACCACTTCGTCGCTCATGAGCCGGCCCAGGTGCAACTCTTCCGGCGGCTGGAGCCAGTTGCCGATCACCAGATCGACTTCACCCAGGCTCAGCTTGCGGCGGTAGTCGAACTCGGCCGACAGCGTGTGCAGCTCGATCTGCACCCCGGGCGAGGCCTCCTTGAGGCGCGCCACGAGGCCGGGCAGGAAGAGCGGATCGAGGTAATCGCTGCCGGCGATGCGAAAGGTCAATTCGCTCGCCGCGGGCGCAAACGGCGCCTTGCGTTGCTTGGGCGCGAACAGGGCGTCGGCCTCGTGCAGCAGGCGCGACGCCGGCTCCAGCATCGCCAGCGCGGCGTCGGTGGGTGCCAGGCCGTGGCCCGAGCGCACCAGCAGAGCGTCACCCGTCAGCTCGCGGAGCCGCTTGAGCTGCGCGCTCACCACCGGCTGCGTCGATTGCAGGCGGAGTGCGGCACGGGAGACACTGCGTTCGGCGATCACGGTGTGCAAGACCCTCACGAGATGAAGGTCGATGTTGATCGAGCCGGGTCGTTGTGCCATACGCCTTGGGAAATAGTATCTATCCGACACAGCGGATATCGCAAGCGGCGCGACGCGTTATCTTGCGGCCCTGAACTTGCTACTGGCCAGACGATGGACACCCGACCGATCCGATTTGTGCACCGCGGGCAGATCACCGCCGTCGAAGGCGTGTCGCCCACCCGCAGCGTGCTCGACTGGTTGCGTGAAGACGCGCGCTGCACCGGCAGCAAGGAAGGCTGCGCCGAGGGCGATTGCGGCGCCTGCACCGTGCTCGTGGCCGAGCTGGCCGAGGACGCGCCCGCATCGGCGGCCGCCACCATCGTCGGCGGTCTGAGCCTGCGCCCGGTGAACGGCTGCATCCGCTTCCTGCCCACGCTCGACGGCAAGGCGCTGTTGACGGTGGAAGACCTCGGTTCGACCGAAACGCTGCACCCCGTTCAGCAAGCGATGGTCGAGTGCCACGGTTCGCAATGCGGCTTCTGCACCCCCGGCTTCGTGATGTCGCTCGCCGCGACCTACGAGCACCACAACGAAGCCGGCACGCAGCCGACGCGGCGCCAGATCGCCGACGACCTGTCCGGCAACCTGTGCCGCTGCACCGGCTACAAACCCATCGTCGACGCCGGCCAGCGCATGTTCGGCCTGCCGGTGCAGCGACTCGACACCGCGCCGTTGCTGGCGCAGTTGCGGGCCCTGAAGGCCGATGCCGCGCTCAGCTATGCCGCGCCGAATCCGGCCGCGGGCGGGCGCAGCGACACCTTCCGTGCGCCGCGCACGCTCGCCGCGCTGGCGAGCGACGTCGCGCAGCAACCGCAGGCTCGGCTGCTCGCCGGCTGCACCGACATCGGCCTCTGGGTGAACAAGCAGTTCCGCGACCTGGGCGACATCGTCTACCTCGGTGAAGTGGCCGAGTTGAAGCGGATCGAGGTCATCGACGGCGCCTTGCACATCGGTGCCGGCGCGCCTTTGCAGGACGCGTGGGCGGCGCTGGCCCACCACTGGCCGAGCCTGGGCGAACTCGGCCTGCGCTTCGCCGGCCCGCCGACCCGCCACGCCGGCACGATGGGCGGCAACGTCGCCAACGGGTCACCGATCGGCGACAGCGCGCCGGCATTGATCGCCCTCGGTGCCCACATCGTGCTGCGCCGGGACACGCAGACCCGCACGCTCGCGCTCGACGACTTCTATCTCGACTACATGAAGAACCGGCTCGAGACGGGCGAGTTCCTGCAGACGATCGTCGTGCCGCTGCCGCAACCCGGCCAGCAGGTGCGGGGCTACAAGGTCAGCAAGCGCTACGACTGCGACATCTCGGCGCTCTGCGCCGGCTTGTCGATCACGCTCGACGGCGACACCGTGCGCGAGGCGCGGTTTGCATTCGGCGGCATGGCCGGCACGGTCAAACGCGCCGCCGCCGCCGAGGCCGCCGTGCGCGGCCAGCCGTGGAGCGAAGCCACCGTGAAGGCGGCGATGCAGGCGCTGGCCACCGACTACAAGCCGCTCACCGACCTGCGCGCCAGCGCCGACTACCGCAGCCAGGTCGCCGCCGGCCTGCTCAAGCGGTTCTGGCTCGAAACGCGCGTCGCGGCGCCGCTGGCCGCGCACGACACCACCGTCTGGGCCCACGCCTGAAAGTGGCACTGCGATGAACAAAGCTTCTGACCTGCCCGTCACGGCCTGGGCTGCCCCGGCGGTCGGCGCGCCGCTGGCACACGAGTCGGCGCACCTGCACGTGCGGGGCGCCGCGCCGTACATCGACGACCTGCCCGAACTGGCCGGCACGCTGCACTGCGCGCTCGGGCTGTCGCCGGTTGCTCACGGCCGGCTGCGCGGCGTGAAGCTCGAGGTGCTGCGTGCGCTGCCCGGCGTGGTGGCCGTGTACACGGCGGCCGACATTCCCGGCCCGAACGATTGCGGCCCGATCGTGCACGACGACCCGATCCTCGCGGACGGCACGGTGCAGTACCTCGGCCAGCCCGTGTTTGCGATCGTCGCCACCACACGCGAACTCGCACGCCGAGCCGCTGCGCGCGCCAAGGACGTGCTCGAGATCGAAGCGCTGCCCGCCGTGCTGGGCGCGCGCGAAGCGCACGCTTTGCAGAGTTATGTCGTGCCACCGATGCACCTGACCCGCGAGTCGGCACCGGGCGCGAACCGGCGCGCGATCGATACCGCACCGCACCGGTTGAAGAGCAGTTTCTCGCTCGGCGGGCAGGAGCAGTTCTACCTCGAGGGCCAGATCTCCTACGCGGTGCCGACCGAGGACGGCGCGCTGCAGGTGCACTGCTCGACCCAGCACCCGAGCGAGATGCAGCACATCGTGGCGCAT
>DATDER010000309.1:0-11270 GCA_036523095.1 Rubrivivax sp. | reverse complement strand
TTGGGAAGAACTGCTGGCGCTCAAGCCAAAGCCGAGCTACGCCGGGACTGTGTTGGTCGCGCTTGCCGCAGCGCTGTGGGCCATCTCGGCACTGGTCAATATCGACGTCGCGCGCCAGTTCGCACTGGTGGTGGCACTCCAGGGAATTGCACTGTCGATCCTTGGGTGGCCCGTCTACCGGCGATTTTTTGCCGTGTTCGCGCTACTGTTTTTCCTGGTGCCGGCCGGCGACTTGTTGCAGCCTTGGCTGCGCCTGTTGACGGTGCGGATGATGGAGGCCTTCGCCGCCGTCTCGGGGTTCGCGCACCGCATCGATGGCTTCATGGTGTACATCGGCGACAAGCGATACATCGTCATCGATGAGTGCGCCGGATTGACTTACGTTTTGCTGGCGTCCTTCCTCGCCTACAGCCTCGGATTACTGCTGTATCGCTCGTTCTTCAAGGTCGCGGCCCTCGCATTGTTTGGTGCGTGCCTCGGCATTGCCTGCAACGTATTGCGCGTCAATGCGATTGTGCTCATTGACTGGATGCGCGACTCCCAAATGGATCTGAGCGCACACGGCAGTCTGCAATGGATAGCTCTGCTGATCACTTTGTGTATCTTGTTCCTCGTGCTCAGGCGGTTGCAGGGCGATGCAATCGGCAAGCCCGCCATTGTGGTGGCTATCGCATCGACGAAGGCGCAGCGTGCTGCCTGGCTTGCGCCGCTCATGGCGGGCGCGATGTTGCTCGCCACGACCGGTGGCATGGCGGTCCTGCCAGACCCGGCAACGGTAACGTCGCGGGGTCTCACTCAAGGCAGCGTTCCATCTTCGATCGTTGGCTGGCAACTTGCCGGCGAGGCGCCATCCTGGGTGGTTGACCCGGCCACGCACAGCCAATCGCTAGCGCTCACCTATCGCAGCGGAGGAGAGCGCGGAACACGGCGTGACATGCAGGTGACTGTCGTCGAAACCCGTTCACCCGCGGCGAAATTGCCTGAAACCGTCCTGGCCCCGCAAGACCGCGCTGTGTGGCGCGCCGCGCGCGTAAGCAAGCAAACGGCTTGTACCGAGACGCAGTGTGTCGCGCTGCTGCACACCGGCTGGCAGCGCGCCAGAAGCACGGACCGGCGTGAGTTGTTCTACGTTTACGCCATCGGCGGCCAGACCACTGATTCGCGGCTGGTGTTGCGCCTGATCCAGGGCTGGAAGCGGCTGACTGGTGGAGGCACCACGCGGCTGATCGCGGTGGGTTTCGAAGGCACCGCTGTGCCGTCGTCGGAACTCGCGGCGGTTTTCAGCCAATTGCAATTGGCGCTGGAGCAACAGCGTTCGGCTCCGCCTCAGCCTTGAACGGGAGTTCGAAGCGTGCGGGCCCACTCCGACATGTCGATCGGCAGCAACCTAGAAATTTGAACGACTGCCGTCAGCCTATTCCGTTGAAAAGCTCGATTTGGGACCAGTTCTTGACGACGCGATCTTGATGAAGCTTGCGCAGAGCGTCCTGACAGAGACCGGCAGGAGATCCAATCGGGAGCTGCCGCAGGCGCAGGTGGCTGTCATAAAGATCCCCTCCGTCAGACGGCGGTGGCGGTCAGCTTAACTCCAAGCGCCTTGCAAACTCTCTGGATGGTGTCGAATCGCGGATGGGCCTCGGGTCGGAGTGCCTTGTAGAGCGCTTCCCGGGTCAGGCCGGCCGCCTGCGCCACCTGCGTCATCCCTCGTGCACGAGCCACATCTCCCAGCGCGGCTGCAAGCAGCCCCGGATCCCCGTCTTCGATGGCTAGGCGGATGTAGTCGGCGATGGCCTCGTCGTCGTCCAGGTACTTGGACGGATCGAACTCAGCCAGTTCGGACAGCTTGATTTTCCTGATCATGTCACTGCTCCTCGGTCTTCTCGGCCAGTGCAATGGCCCTTTCGATGTCCCGTGCCTGGGTTGCCTTGGTTCCACCACCGAGCATCACGATCGGTATGTCGCCACGACGCGCGTAGTACATCCGCCAACCAGGCCCGAAGAACTCGCGCATCTCATAGACGCCTTGGGCGATGGGCTTCCGTCACCGAGTTGCCCGAGGCTGGCCTTGCGGAGCCGCAGAACCAGACTCCGGCGGATCGGTGGATCCCGCAAGCGCTCGAGCCACTTCTCGAACGCCTCGTGAGAACGACCTTAAACACGAAACCAGTGTAATCGAGTGTTGACGCTCTGACAATTCAGCCCCAGGGCTGAGAAGCGGTTCGAACCCCTGACGACACCAGGATCGATCCCGCTCGTCGTGTGAGCAAGTTGGTGCTGCAGTAGCGCCTGCCCCGCCATCAATCAAGCCTGGATGCCCGCCATCGCGGGCGTTCTCGTTTTCATCTCGATGATGCCGACCCGGGCCGCGTCCCGTATGCTTCCTTCCGTGTTGTCCGGTCGAGGAGTGTCACGATGAACGCACTGTTGTTCAATGGCGGGGTGGTGGCAGGGCTCGCAGGTTTGCTGCTGATGACCGTGGCCGTCGTCGCGCGCCTCGCAGGGCACTTCACGTTCGGCGGTTTCGCGACCGGCACGATGATGCTGGCCGGTATCGGCGCAATCAGCGCCGGGTGTTTCCTGCTCCTGTGGGCGGTGGCCGACCAGGTCCGCAAACAACGCTGATCCAGCGCCGCGAGCCGGGCGCATCGTCGCCTGCCACCGGCCGATCCGCCTGACGCCGCGGTGCCGCGCGCGACCGATCCTGGGGATGGCCGGCGCCGGCCAACGGCGCACCGTCGCCTGCGCGCTGAACGTCGCCGCGCGCCTCGCTGCTGATCACCGCTCGCGACAACGCGCTGGAACAACACCGGCCGCCAACCTATACCGATGCGCCTCAGCGGGCGCCTGTATGTCCAGAGGGACCACGGCTCCCCTGTTGGTTAGCGGTGCATGGTGAGGTGCGCTGCGTACACGGCACAATCGGCACTGATGGTCCTGCCCCCGCGTTCCCTGCCAGCCCTGCTCGCCGCCTTCGTGCTGGCGGGCTGTGTCACGCGTGCCGCCGACGTGGTGCCGTTGCCGGCCAACCCGGCCGACTTCGCTGCCTGGCCCTGTGCGCGCATCGACGACGAGGTCGACCGAGTTCAGCAGCGGGCCGCCGAAGTCGCTTACTCGGTCGACGAACGCTCGGGCAACAACATCGTGGCACTCGGTCTCGGGCTGACGGTGTTCTGGCCCGCGCTGATCGCGATGCGCCCGCCGGGGCCGGAATCCGACGAACTGGCGTTGCTGAAGGGCCGCTACGAGGCACTTCGCGTCGCCGCGGTAGCGAAGGCCTGCCCGCCGCCCGAGGCGTCGCTGCCTGCCGCGCGCGCCGCGGCGCTGCCGGTCGCGCTGGGTGAACTCCTGGTCTACGAAGACCGTGCCGGCGCGCGCGGCCCGATCAAGGAGATCGGCCTGCGTGTCTCGGCGCTGCGGCGCACCGAGATCGAGTTCCGCGCCGAACCCGGCGACGCCGGCACCGTCTTTCGCCAGGACTTCGCGGGCAACGTGTTGTCCGCCCCGCCACAGGCCCTGCAGTGGCCGCGCTTGCTGCGACGCGACCTGGAACTCGGGCAGGTGATCGGCGGCGAGATGTGGTCGACCGACGGGCCGACCGCACGCGCGCGGCTTCGTGGTCAAGTCGTCGCCGTCGGCCCGCAGGCGGTGGCCGGCCGGCGCTTCGATGTCGCGGTCGTGGAGCTCTTCGGCGACGTGCAGCGCGGCGACGTCAACAGCCGACTCGACGGCGTGATCGTGGTCGATCGCCAGAGCGGTGTGCTGCTGCGGCTGGACCTGCGCGGCGGCCAGCCCGGCTTCGAGCTGCAGCGGCGCCTGGTGCGGATCGACCCCCCTCCACGCTGAAACGGGCGTGCGGGCGCCGGGGGCATTCACACATCTTTACCGCCTGGGCAAGGACGCGATACCGGCGCCGCCCAGACTGGCTGCACCGTGAACCAACGCTTCAAGGAGCAAAGATGAATCGACACTCTCACAACCCGGGCCGTGCTGCTGCCGCGGGGCTCGTGCTGGCACTCGCCGGCCTGGGGGCCCTGCCCGCCGTGGCCCAGCCGGGGCACGCCGGCATGCACGGCGAACACGGGCCGGCGGCCTCGATGCAGATGTCCGAGCGCATGTTCGACAAGGTGAACGCGACGCCGGAGCAACGCACGCAGATCCGCCAGATCATGCAATCCGCGGCCACCGACATGCAGGCCCAGCGCGAAAGCCGCAAGGCGCTGCAGGAGCAGGCGATGAAGCTGTTCACGCAGCCGACCGTGGATGCGAATGCCGTCGAGGCGCTGCGCCAGCAGCAGCTGGCACAACACGACCAGTCGAGCAAGCGCATGATGCAGGCGATGATCGAAACCAGCCGCGTGCTCACGCCCGAGCAGCGTGTCAAGATGGCCGAGGCGATGAAGCAGCGGCGCGACATGGCGCAGCGCCACATGCGCGAACGCCGTGGCGTCGATCTGCCGAAGACCGAGGCGCCGAAGTCCTGATCGGGCGCCGCAAGCTTTTCCTCCTGCGACCGTCCCGTGCGGTCCTTCGCCCCGGGGCCGATGCCGCCGGGGCCTTTTTGCGTCAATGCCGCCATGCCGAATCGCTTGCTGCTGATCGACGACGATGCCCGCCTCACGGCGATGGTGGGCGACTATCTGCGTGGCCACGGCTACGAAGTCGACAGCGCGGGTTCGCTGGTGGCGGGGCGCGAGCGATTGCGTCACGAACATTACGACGCGCTGCTGCTCGACCTCATGCTGCCCGACGGCGACGGGCTCGAACTGACCCGCGAGCTGCGTGCCGAAGCGCGCACGCGACGCCTGCCCCTGCTCATGCTGACCGCACGTGGCGAGCCAATGGACCGCATCGTCGGCCTCGAGATCGGCGCCGACGACTACCTGCCCAAGCCCTTCGAGCCGCGCGAACTGCTGGCCCGCGTGAAGGCCTTGCTGCGCCGCGCCTCGACCGACACCACCGACGATGAGGTGCTGCGCTTCGGCCGCCTGGTGATCGACCTCGGCGCACGACAGGCGCGTGTCGAGGGCCGCGTTTGTGATCTCACGAGCCACCAGTTCGACCTGCTGGTGGTGCTCGCGCGATCGGCCGGCCGCGTGCTGTCGCGCGACCAGATCATGGACGCGCTCAAAGGCCACGCGCTCGAGCCTTTCGACCGCAGCATCGACGTGCACATCTCGCGCATCCGCGCCGTGGTCGAGGACGACCCCAAGAACCCGCAGCGTGTGCTCACCGTGCGCGGCAGCGGCTATGTCTTCGCGCGCAAGCAGGCCGGTGAGGCCTGATCCGGCGTCGCACCTCACTCGTGCGTTCGCTCTACCTGCGCATCTGGCTCACGGTGGTGGCCGTGCTGGCGCTGTTCGCGCTCGTGTCGGGGCTGCTGCTGCAACGCCACATGGAACAGCAGCGGGCCCGTGTGGAAGGTGCGGCCCAGGCCCGTGCCGAGGCCTGGGCCGACCTGCTCCAGCGTTCGCTGCCAGCGCCCGACGCGCCCGTAATCGAGCAGGCCGAGGCGCTGCGCGACTGGTCGCAGCGCCTGCGGCTGCCGATGGCGCTCGACGATGCCGACGGCCAGCGCATTGCGGCGTCCGACGCCTTCACGCGGCGCGAGTCCGAGGGCCCGGGCATGGTGCGGCGTGCGATGCCGATCCGCATGGACGACGGACGCACGCTGTGGGTGTTTCGACCCAACCCCTTGCGCCGCCCGCCCGGCGACGCGATGTTGCGCGATGACTCGGCGCCACCGCGCTTCGACCGCCCGCGCGGGCCGATGCCGGGCCTGCCCGGGCTGCCCGACGGGGCCGGCATCGTGGCCTTGCTGGCCGCGCTGTTCCTCGCCATCGCGGGGGCCGCTTACCCCGTGGTGCGGCGCCTCACGCGCCGGCTCGAAGCGCTGAAACAGGGTGTCGAGGTCTTTGGCGGCGGTGCGCTGCACCACCGCGTCGACGAGAGCGGGCAGGACGAGATCGCCGCGGTGGCGGCGAGCTTCAACCGCGCCGCCGGGCGTGTCGAGGTGCTGCTGCAGTCGCACCGCAGCCTGCTCGCCAACGCGAGCCACGAACTGCGCTCTCCGCTCGCGCGCATGAAGATGGCGCTCGAGATGCTGGAAGAGGCACCCCAGGCGCAGCGGCCGAAGCTGCGTGCCGAGATCCACGCCAACATCGCCGAGCTCGACGCGCTGGTCGAAGAGGTGCTGCTGGCGAGCCGGCTCGATGCGGCGCAGGACGAACTGCGGCGCGATCCGGTCGACCTGCTGGTGCTCGCGCTCGAAGAAGGCGCACGCGTGAAGGCCGATGTGCAAGGCGAAGCGCCGCCCGTGCACGGTGACGAACGCCTGCTGCGGCGTGCACTGCGCAACCTGCTGGAGAATGCGCAGCGTTACGGCGGCGGGGCGATTGAACTGCACTTGCAGGGCGCCGCCGGCGGTGGCGCCGAGCTCCGTGTCTGCGACCGCGGCCCCGGCGTGCCCGAGGCCTTGCGCGAGCGCATCTTCGAACCGTTCTTCCGCCTGCCCGGGCATGCCGAACGTGCCGGCGGCGTGGGCCTCGGGCTCGCCCTGGTGCGCCAGATCGCGCAGCGGCACGGCGGCAGCGTGCGCTGCGAAGCGCGGCCGGGGGGCGGCAGCTGCTTCGTCCTGAGCCTCAAGCCCTGAGGCGCGTCGCGGCTTCGGCAACGCCGGGGACCGCCAGCGACTCGGCGGGCGGGTGATCGGCGCCGGTCGCCACACGGGCGCGCTCGGCGTAGCGGTTGAAGCGCCAGGCGCGCGCCTCGAGCGTGATGCGGCGCCAGACGGCGCGTTTTTCGGCCGGCGAGTACGCCGTCCAGTGCTGCACTTCGGCGAAGCTGCGGCCGCAACCCTTGCACTCGGCATCGCCCTGGCTCGTGGAGCAGATCGCGATGCAGGGTGCGTCGGGTGTCGAGGCATACCAGGCGAGCCATGCCGCTTCCGCCGCGGCGGGCAGCGTGTCCTCGGCGCGGGTGTGTTCGCGGTAATAGACCATCAGCGCGTAGACCTCGGCCAGCGCCCGCACTTCGGCGCAGGCGGTGATGCCGTCGGGCGAAGGCGAACGCTCGCGCCACCAGTTGATGGCCGACTCGATGTCGTTGATGTGGATGCTGGCCATGGGGGCCCCAGCGCCGGTGCGCTAGCGAAGCTTGGTCTTGGCCAGCCGCCGCGCGTTGGCCGTCGCCTTGCGGTGCACCGGCCCGAGCCCCTTGCCCAGCACGCCCAGAGCGGCGTTCTGCCACTGCTGAGCTACCGAAGCAGCCGAGGCGGGCCGGCGCCCCAGCGCGGGGGCCCAGAACGCGCGCATCATGCACAGCGCGAGCGTTTGCTGCGCGGCAACAGCCTGGCTCGCCATCGCAACCCAGGACTCGGTGAAGGCGCCGTGTTTCTCGTCGACCATGCGCTTGAATTCCTTCTGGTCGCGCTTCGAATGCGGGGTGCCGGCAATCGCCAACCGCGTCAGGCGGTGCGCCATCACCTGCGGCACCGCCAGCGCGAGTTGGGTCGACTTGGTGCCGATGGAGCGGGAACTGCGTGCACGTGAGCTGGGCATGGGACTTCCTGTGGTTGCAAGGGGTGCGGCGACCCGACGGGGCCATTCTGCACCCCGGCGCCTTCACCCCAGAGCGCGCAAGACCGCACGCACCGGCGAGGCGTCGGCGGTGCTGAGCTTGAGGGGCAGGGCGATCAGCTCGTAGTCGCCTTCGGGCACCTCGTCGAGCACCAGGTTCTCCAGCACCCGCAGGCCGCGCCGGCGGATGACCTGGTGGCTGTCGAGCGACTTGCTGTCGGCGGGGTCGATGCTGGCGCTGTCGATGCCGACGAGCAGCACGCCCAGGTCGGCCAGGCGCTCGATCGTCTCGGGCGCGTAGGCGGCGAGCGCGAGGTCGAAGCGGTCGATCGGCATCGTGGCATAGGTGCGCACGAGCACCCGCTGCGGCAAGCCGTGCAGCGCGTGTTCGATGTGCTGCCATTGCACGAGCGGGCGCACGCCGATGGCGTGGATCACGCGGCACGGCCCGAGGTACGGCGCCAGGTCGAGCGCGCCGATGGCTGCACCGTCGGCGTCGTAGTGCAGCGGCGCGTCAGCGTGCGCGCCCGTGTGCGGGCTGAAGCTGAGCGTGCTGACGTTGACGGGGCAGCCAGGCCCGATCGTCGCCGCCCACACCTGCTGGTACGCCGCATCGCCGGGGAACACCGGCGCGCCGACGTGCACGGGGGGCGAGATGTCCCAGAGCTGTCTTGAACGCATGGCGTCGATCATAGGCAGCGTCGCAAATGCTTTAGTTGTAAAGTATTTGGATGGAGCCTCGCATCGACACCTTTGCGCGCGACCACCTGCCGCCGGCACAGGATCTGCCCGAGTTCGTGTTCGACCTGGCCGAACTGCAGTTCCCGCCGCGGCTGAACTGCGCCACCGAACTGCTCGATGCCTGGGTCGCGCGCGGCGAAGGCGCACGCCGCTGTGTCGTCGGCGCCGATGGCATTGTCTGGAGCTACGCCGAGCTGCAGGCGCAGGCCAACCGCATCGCACACGTGCTGGTCGACGAACTGGGCTTGATCCCTGGCAACAGGGTGCTGCTGCGGGGCGCCAACTCCCCCATGCTCGCGGCGTGCTTTCTCGCCATCTTCAAGGCCGGCGGCATCGCGGTCGGCAGCATGCCGCTGCTGCGCGCGAAAGAGCTGACGCAGATCGTTCACAAGGCGCAGATCAGCCACGCGCTGTGCGACGCGCGACTGGCCGAGGAACTCGATCTGGCGCGGCCGGGGTGCCCGACGCTGAAGCAACTGCTGCATTTCAACGGTGCCGGCGAAGGCGGTCTCGAGGCCCGCATGGCGGCCCAGCCCGCGACCTTCGACAACGCCGACACCGCTGCCGACGACACCTGCCTCATCGCGTTCACTTCGGGCACCACGGGCCAGCCCAAGGGCACGATGCACTTCCACCGCGACCTGCTCGCGGCCTGCGCCTGCTGGCCGCCGCACGTGTTGCGCGCGACACGCGACGATGTCTTCATCGGCAGCCCGCCGCTGGCCTTCACCTTCGGCCTCGGCGGGCTGCTGCTGTTCCCCCTGAGCGTCGGCGCGAGCACGGTGCTGCTGGAAAAGCCCAGCCCCGACGTGCTGCTGTCGGCGATCGGACAACACCGCGCGACCGTGTGTTTCACCGCGCCGACCTCGTACCGCGCGATGGCGGCGCAGGCGGCGCAGCACGACCTGAGTTCGCTGCGCAAGTGTGTCTCCGCGGGCGAGGCCCTGCCGGCGGCGACGCGGCTGCTCTGGAAACAGGCGAGCGGGATCGAGATGATCGACGGCATCGGCTCGACCGAGATGCTGCACATCTTCATCTCGGCCGACGAAGAACACGCCAAGCCCGGCGCCACCGGCGTGCCGGTGCCGGGGTACCACGCCTGCATCCTCGACGACGACGGTCAGGTGCTGCCGCCGGGCCGGGCCGGCCGCCTCGCCGTCAAGGGCCCGACCGGCTGCAAGTACCTGGACGACCCGCGCCAGGCGCAATACGTGCAGAAGGGCTGGAACATCACCGGCGATGCCTATTGCGTCGATGCCGACGGCCAGTATGTCTACCAGGCGCGCACCGACGACATGATCATCTCCGGCGGCTACAACATCGCCGGGCCCGAGGTCGAGTCCTCCCTGCTGCTGCACCCGGCGGTGGCCGAATGCGGCGTCGTCGGCGTGGCCGATGAAGAACGTGGCCAGGTCGTCAAGGCCTTTGTCGTGCTGAAGCCGGGACTGGCCGCCGACGAGGCGATGGCGAAGGCGCTGCAGGACCACGTCAAGCAGTCCATCGCGCCCTACAAGTACCCGCGTGCAATCGAGTTCCGCGACCAGCTGCCGCGCACCGAGACGGGCAAACTGCAGCGCTTCAAGCTCCGCAACAGCGCATGAACTTCGAAGCCACCACCACCGTGCGTTTTGCCGATTGCGATCCCGCCGGCATCGTCTTTTTCCCGCAGTACCTGGTGATGATGAATACCTTCGTCGAACGATGGTTCGACGAGGCGCTGCACGTCCCCTATGCGGAGCTGCTCGGCGCGCGCCGCACCGGGCTGCCGACGGTGCGGCTCGAAGTCGACTTCACGGCCGTGAGCCGGCACGGCGACATCCTGACGCAGCGCCTGCAGGTCGAACGCGTCGGGCGGAGTTCGCTCGTGCTCGCCATCACCTTCAGCGGGGGTGCCGAGCTGCGTCTGCGTGCACGGCAGGTGCTGGTCTGCACCTCGCTCGAAACCCACCGCGCCCAGCCGCTGCCCGACGACGTGCGTGCGGCGATGGCGCCCTACGCCTTGCCCGCTGAAGGATCGCCAACATGAAGGTTCTGCAACCACCCGGCTGGGCCGCGCCGCGCGGCTACGTCAACGGTGTCGCGGCCGAGGGCACGCAGGTGTTCGTCGCCGGCCAGATCGGATGGAACGCGCAGTGCCGCTTCGAGAGCGACGAGCTGGTGCCGCAGGTGCGCCAGGCGCTGGAGAACGTGCGCGCCGTGCTGGCCGAAGCGGGTGCCACGCCGCAGCACATCACACGCATGACGTGGTACCTCACAGACAAGCGCGACTACCTGGCCCAGGCCAAGGCCATCGGCGCCGTCTACCGCGAGGTCATCGGCAGCTACACCGTGGCGATGACCGCGGTGCAGGTGGTGGCGCTGATGGAAGACCGGGCATTGGTCGAGATCGAGGTCACCGCGGTCGTGCCGCAGCGCATCGCTTCGGTCGAGCCCGACCCCTTGTTGTTCACCGGGCGCTGAACGTCCGCGCGCCGCCGCGGGCGCGTCTGCGTGCGAAGATGCCGCGCCGTCCACTTACCGGGGCCCTGCATGCTGATCAACTGCGTCGCCTACCAGCAAGGCACCAAGCTCGCTGACATCGCGGTGGCCGAGATCGGCGAGTACGTGAACCGGCCCGACTGCTTCGTCTGGGTCGCGCTGAAGGACCCCGAGGACACCGAGCTGGCCGAGATGCAGCGCCAGTTCAGCCTCCACGATCTGGCGGTCGAAGACGCGCGCCACGGCCACCAGAGGCCCAAGATCGAGGAATACGGCGATACCGTGTTCACGGTCATGCACAGCGTCGAGTACTCGCCCACCGACGAGCTGCACGTGGGTGAGGTCTGCGTCTTCGTCGGCCACAACTTCGTGCTCTCGGTGCGCAGCCGTTCGAGCCAGGGCTTCCTGGGTGTGCGCTCGCGCGCCGAGCGCGAGCCGCACCTGCTGCGCCACGGCTCGTCGTTTGTCTTCTATGCG
>DATDER010000308.1:0-12035 GCA_036523095.1 Rubrivivax sp. | reverse complement strand
GGCGCGTTCGCGCGAATCGCCCCCTTCGTAGAACGCGAGCAGGTCGTGCCCGGTGAGCGTGTCCTGGCCGAACAAGGCCAGCGCGGCGGGGTTGGCGTCGAGGATGCGCCCGCCGCGGTGCAGCAGCAGCGGCGTGGGGATGTGCTCGAACAGGTCCTGGTAACGCCCTTCGGTGGCGGCGAGCGCTTCACGCGCCGAGACATCGGCGCTGATGTTGCGCGCCACACCCCAGTAGCCGAGGAACACGCCCCGTGCGTTCAGGCGCGGCTCGCCGCTGACCAGGAAGTGCATCGACCGGCCCTGTGCCGTGACCCACTGCGCCGGCACGTCGCGGAAGCTCGTGCGGGCCTCGAGGTCGGCCTGCAGTGCGTCGAGCGTGTCGGCCTCGATCGCCAGCTGCGGCAAGGTCCACGGTACCTGGCCGAGCACGTTGTTGTCGGCCGGGAGCGGATCCTGGCCGCCGACCACCTGGCGAGTCAGCGCGACGAGGCGGTACGCCTCGTCGATCTCCCAGTAAGCGTCGGCGGCGATCGCGAGCAGGCCACGGAATCGGCGCTCGCGTTCGTCGGCCGCCATGACCTGACCCGCCACCATGCGCGCCAGCAGCCAGCCGACTGCGAGGCCACCGCCGATGAGCAGCCACTGCAGCAGCACACGCAGCAGCAAGGTGTCGGCCTGCGGTCGAGGGTCGGCATGTGCGAGCAACCCGGTGTGGTGCGCCCAGGCGATCGCTGCGGTCGCGGCCCAGGCGAGCAGGGTGACACCGACAGCGACCCCGCGCGACGCGACGGCGCCGGCCATCAGGGCGAGCAGGCCGAGCAGGCCGATCATCGGGCTCTCGGCGCCCCAGCCGGTCAACACGACCCCGGCCGAGACGACGACCACCGCGCCGACTGCCAGCGCCGCGACCGCCAGGTCGAGCCGGCGCGGACGTGCTCTCAAGGCCAGCACCGACAAGCCTGCGAAGGCGAGGAACAGCGCAACCAGGATCGGCCGGTGCCCGCTCGGCAACTCGCGCGGCAGCACCGAGGCCAGTCCCGCCGCCGCCAGCGAGAGCCAGGCCGAGACGGCAAAGAAGTGGCGCGCGCCGCTGCGGCGCACGCCCGCCAAGGGGTGGGGTCGATGCGGCGCCGGTGCCGGGGCGTCGTCAGGATCCTGCATGACGACTGGGCTCAGGCGCTTGCGCGCAGTGGGGGCGCGCTCAGGACGTCACCCGGGCTGCGTTCAACGCGCGCCGTGTGCCGTCGGCCACGCCGCGCGCCGCGCTGGCGAAGGCGGCGTCGGTGCCCGCATACAGCACCGCGCGCGACGAACTCACGATGATCGGCGCCGTGGTGCCGCGGGCGTCGCCGCGCCAGCCTGCACGCACCGTGGCCGCGGCGTCACCGCCCTGCGCGCCGATGCCCGGGATCAGCAGCGGCAGCGTCGGCGCCAGTTCGCGCACGCGTGCGACTTCGTCCGGGTAGGTGGCCCCGACGACGAGGCCGACCTGGTCGTTGCCGTTCCACGCCCCCGCAGCGAGCCGGGCGATGCGCTCGAACAGCCGTTCGCCACCCTCCAGCACCTGCGCCTGCAGGTCGTCGCCGCCGGGGTTGGAGGTGCGGCAGAGCAGGATCACGCCCTTGCCGTCGTAACGCAGATAGGGTTCCACCGAATCGAAGCCCATGAAAGGCGACAGTGTCACCGCGTCGGCGCGGTAGCGCTCGAAGACTTCACGGGCGTATTGCTCGGCGGTGGCGCCGATGTCGCCGCGTTTGGCGTCCAGGATCACCGGCACTTCGGGTGCGACCTCCCGGATGTGCGCCATCAGGCGCTCGAGTTGGTCCTCGGCACGCTGGGCCGCGAAGTAGGCGATCTGCGGCTTGAAGGCGATCACGAGGTCCTTCGTCGCGTCGACGATGGCGGCGCAGAAGTCGAAGATCTTCGACGCATCGCCGCGCCACGCGCCCGGGAAACGTGCCGGCTCGGGGTCGAGCCCGACACACAGCATCGAGTCGTTGCGGCGTTCCGAAGCGGCGAGCGCGGTGCGGAAGTCCATGCGGGCAGGGGCGGCTTCAGAGGCGCCGCGCCAGCGCCGCCGCGGCGCCGGTGTAGCCGCCGGGTGTGAGCGCGAGCAGGCGACTCTTCTCGGCCGCCGGCAAGTCGAGTGCGGCGACAAAACCCTGCATCAGCTCGGCAGTCATCGGTTTGCCGCGCGTGAAGTCCTTCAACTGCTCGTAGGGACGCGGCAGGCCGTAACGCCGCATCACGGTCTGGATCGGTTCGGCCAGCACTTCCCAGGCTGCGTCGAGGTCGGCCTCGAGCGCGGCTTCGTTCAGTTCGAGCTTGTCCATCCCGCGCGCCAGGCTGTCGTGCGCGAGCGCGGTGTAACCCAGCGCCACGCCCAGGTTGCGCAGCACGGTGCTGTCGGTGAGATCGCGCTGCCAGCGGCTGAGCGGCAGCTTCTGGCTCATGTGCGTGAGCAGCGCATTGGCGAGGCCGAAGTTGCCCTCGGCGTTCTCGAAGTCGATCGGGTTGACCTTGTGCGGCATCGTGCTGCTGCCGATCTCGCCTTCCTTGACCTTCTGCTTGAAGTAGCTGAGCGAGACGTAACCCCAGACGTCGCGGCACCAGTCGATGCACACGCTGTTGGCGCGCGTGACGGCGTCGAAGAGTTCGGCGATGCAGTCGTGCGGCTCGATCTGCGTCGTGTAGGGGTTGAAGCTGAGGCCCAGGCGGTCTTCGACGACGCGGCGGCTGAAACCTTCCCAGTCGAAGTCGGGGTAGGCCGCCAGGTGGGCGTTGTAGTTGCCGACCGCGCCGTTCATCTTGGCCAACAACGCGACGCCGGCGATGCGATCGCGCGCCGTGCGCAGGCGCGCCGCCAGGTTGGCCGCTTCCTTGCCCACCGTGGTCGGGCTCGCGGTCTGGCCGTGGGTGCGGCTGAGCATCGGCACGTCGGCAAAGCCATGCGCCATCCCGGTCAGGCGCTCGACGATGCGGTCCAGCCCCGGCAGCAGCACCTGCTCGCGCGCCGCCTTCAGCATCAGCGCGTGGCTCGTGTTGTTGATGTCCTCGCTGGTGCAGGCGAAGTGCACGAACTCGCGCGCCGCCTTGAGCGCCGGCGTGGCGTCGAAACGCGCCTTGAGCCAGTTCTCGACCGCCTTCACGTCGTGGTTGGTGGTCTTCTCGATGTCCTTGATCGCCTCCGCGTCGGCTTCGGTAAAACGCAGCACGAGCCCGCGCAGCAGGCCCCGCGCGGCCTCGGGCAGCGGCGCGAACTCGGCAAAGCCGGCATCCGACAAGGCGATGAACCACTCTACCTCGACCTGCACACGCCGGTGCATGAGCCCGAATTCGCTCAGCAGCGGCCGCAGCGCGGCCACCTTGGCGGCATAGCGGCCGTCGAGCGGGCTCAGGGCGGTGAGCGGGGTGGCGGTCATGCGGGGATTTTAGGTGGAGGCCTTTGGTTACAAGTGCTGAAGCGGGGCCCGAGGCGGGCTGCTCCTGATTGACGCTGGTGGAACGTGTCTTGCTAAATGCTGCGTTGCCAAACAACCCGAGGATCCCCATGTTCGCTTCCCGCCGCCATACCCTTGGCATCGCGCTCGCCGCCGTCACGCTCGCCAGCCTGAACACGCCTGCGTGGGCCCAGGCCAAGCTCAAGGTCGCCGCGATCTACACCGTGCCGGTCGAACAGCAATGGGTCAGCCGTATCGACAAGGCGCTCAAGGCGGCGGTGGCACGCGGCGAGATCGAATACGTCTTCAGCGAAAACGTCGCCAACGCCGACTACGAACGCGTGATGCGCCAGTACGCTGAAGCCGGCCACACGCTGGTCGTCGGCGAGTCCTTCGCGGTCGAAGCCGCCGCGCGCAAGGTGGCCAAGGACTACCCGAAGGTGAGTTTCCTGATGGGCAGTTCGGGCAAGCCGCAGGCGCCCAACTTCAGCGTCTTCGACAACTACATCCAGGAACCGGCCTACCTCAGCGGCATGGTCGCCGGTGGCATGAGCAAGAGCGGCAAGATCGGCATGGTCGGCGGCTTCCCGATCCCCGAGGTGAACCGCCTGATGAACGCCTTCATGGCCGGCGCGAAGGAGGTCAACCCGAAGGCCGAGTTCATGGTCAGCTTCATCAACAGCTGGTTCGACCCGCCCAAGGCCAAGGAGGCCGCCTTCGCGATGATCGACAAAGGCGCCGACGTGATGTACGCCGAACGCTTCGGCGTCAGCGACGCGGCCAAGGAGCGCAAGGTGCTGGCGATCGGCAACGTCATCAACACCCAGGACAAGTACCCCGACACGGTGGTTGCTTCGGCGCTGTGGAACATGGAGCCGACGATCGACCTCGCGATCAAGACCGTCAAGGCCGGCAAGTTCAAGGCCGAAGACTGGGGCGTCTATTCGACAATGAAACACAAGGGTTCGGAACTCGCGCCCCTGGGAACCTTCGAGAAGAAGATCCCGGCCGACGTGGTGGCCAAGGTCCAGGCCAAGGAGAAGGCGATCCAGGACGGCAAGTTCACGGTCAAGGTCGACGACAGCCAGCCCAAGCCGACCGCCAAGTGAGGCATCGGCGGCTGACGCGGGCCGGGCCGGTCGATCCCGCGCCCCGGGGCTATTCCGGCGCCGCTCCGCCGCGGCGCAGGCCTTGTGCAGAATCGGCCCATGCAGCCGCTGACGCACCACGAGATCCTGGCGCTGGTCGGGCCTTTCACGCGGCGCGGGCGCCATCCGGACCTGGCTGCGAGCGATCGCCTCGTGCGGCGCCTGACCTTTCGCACGGTCGAACATGGTGATGCGGTGCCGGGGCTGCCGGGCTTGCGCGAGGAGTTGCAGTTGCAGAACCCTCGCCCGGGCAGCTACCTGCTGACACGCGCGCTCACACTGCCGGGCGGGACCGAGGCGGTGCTCGAAGCCGAAGGCGCCGATCCGGGTGAACTGCTCGAGCGCATCGAGTCGGTCGCCGCGGCGCGCCAGCTCGCCGCGGGGCCCGGTTTCACGCTCGCACGCAGCCACCGCGTCGAGGCGGCTGGCAGCACACCGCCACCGCGCCTCGCGCTGACCCGCGCGGTGGCGCAGTTCGACGCCTTGGTGCTGAAGCTGCGCGTGCCGGCGGTCGCGGGCATTCCGGCGAGCATCGAACTCGTCGCCGACGAATCGCGCACGCTCGCGCTGCCCGACGACCTGCTGGCCGTGCTCGGCTGGGCCTGGGACCGCATCGTCCCGGCGCGGGCCGGCTGGTCGAGCACTGTGCGTCTGCGCGGCAGCGGGCCGGCACGCAGCCAGGACGCCGAAGACAAGCTGCAGCGCACCGTGCAGCACCTGGCACAGACCCTGGCCGAGTCGCCGCGGCGCTTTCACGAGCGTGCCGTGCGGGCGCGCTGGCGCGTGTCGTTCCAGCGCACGATCCCGCTCACCACTTGCGCCGCGCTCGTCGGCATCGGGCTGGCGTTGCCGCACCTGGGGCTGGCGCAGGAGTCGCTGCTGCGGATGCTGGTCTTCCACGCCCCGCCGCTGTTGCTGGTGCTGGGGCTGTGCATGCGCGAGCTGCCGCGCATCGAGTTCCCGCGCTGGCCGCGCCCGTCTCGCGCCGCGTCCTGGGTTGCCCGCTGAGCATGCTCGGCAACCCGATGAACATCCCGCCGATCTCGATCGCGGCGGCGAAGGCGGCGCTGATCGAGCAGTTCGGCGAGACCACGCTGCGCCGGCGTGCATCGATGCTGTGGGGCACCCGCGGCGTCGGCAAGTCGTCGGTCGTGCGCCAGGTCGCGGCGCACTTCGGCGTGCCGCTGGTCGACCTGCGGCTGACGACGATCGAGCCGGTCGACATCCGCGGCGCGATCTACGCCGACGACGTGCAGGGCAAGACGGTGTGGTTCCCGCCCGAGTTCCTGCCCTCGCGTGACACGCCGGCTGGCATCCTCTTCCTCGACGAGCTCACCGCCGCCGACCAGCGGCTGCAGATCTCGGCCTACTCGCTGATCCTGGACCGCCGGGTCGGCCACTACGAGCTGCCCGACGGCTGGCAGGTCATCGCGGCAGGCAACGCCAGCTTCCACGGCGCGGTCAGCCACGACATGGGCACCGCGCTCGCCGACCGCATGTTCCACTTCAACGTGCAGACCGTGATCGAGGCCTTTCTCGAACACGCGGCAGCGCAGGGCTTCGCGCCCGAGGTCATGGCCTACCTGAAGGTGCGGCCCGACAAGCTCGACGACACGCAGGCGCAACTGGCCGGCGACCACCTCGTCGGCGCCAGCCCGCGCGGCTGGGAAGACATCTCCAACGTGCTCAAGTCCGGGCTGTCGGAACGCGCCCAGCGGGTCTTCGTGCAGGGCCGCATCGGCGCCGCCAATGCGGCCGAATTCTTCGGCGTGCTGCGCGAGATCCAGGCCGGCGCCGACGTGCTGCGGCTGCTCGCCGCCGCCCCTGGGCCCGAGACCGCCGCGCTGCTGCCGCGCACGCTCGACGGTCTGTACGGCATGCTCTACGGCCTGCTGGCGGCCAGCACCGAACCAGCCACGCTGGCACGCGCGCTCGAGGTCGTCGAGCAGCTGCCGGAGATCCGCGGCCCGGTGGCGCTGCCGATCCGCGAAGCGCAGACGCTGGCGATGGAGCTGCTGGCGCAGAAGGCCTTGCAGTCCGGGCTCGAGGCCACCGTGCTCGACAGCCCGGCCTACCAGCGTTACGCCGAGCAGCGCCGGCGCGAAAGTGCCTGAGTCGGCAGCGCTGTACCGGCACCGCGGCACCCGCGCGGTGCAGCGGATGGTCGAGTTCGCGCCGTCCACCGGCGGCCTGGCGCTTTGGGTGGCGCATGTCGACCAGCGTCCCGGCGACGCCGCCGTGCAGGGAACGGGCCTCGTGGCGCCGGTCAGCACCGACGGCCACACGCTGCTTTACGCGGCCTCGTTTGAGCAGTTGCCGATCGCGCAGCAGGTGGGTGCGGTGGCGCACGAGGTGCTGCACATCGCGCTGCGCCACCCGCAGCGCTACCTGGACCTGCAGCAACTGCTGGGCGACGTCGACCTGGCGCTGTTCAATGTGTGTGCCGACGCCATCGTGAACAGCACGCTCGGCCACCTGAGCTGGCTCGAACTGCTGCCGCGCGCGGTGACGCTGGACAAGCTGCTGTCGAGCGCGTTGGACGTGACCCAGAGCGAGGAGAGCGCCTTGCTCGAATGGGACGTCGAACGCCTGTACCGCGCCATCGACGACCGCCGGCCCGCGGGCTCACGCGAGGGCGGCACCCAGCGTAGTCCGAAAGGCGGCGCAGGAGGCCGGCGCGAAGACGGCGCGCACGCCTCCCGTGCAGACGGACCGCACGCGTCGCGTGCGCGGGCGCTGGGCGAGCACACCGCGCTCGACCTGCAGCCCGGCGCACAGACCCGCGCCGCGCCGGAAGAAGAGGCCGACGCGACCCGCGAGTGGAGCGAGCGGCTCGTGCGTGCGCACGCCGGCGACGGCGTGTTCTCGATGTTGCGCACGCTGCTGGCCGACCTGCCGCGCACGCGCACGCCCTGGGAGCAGTTGCTGCGCACGCAGCTGGCGCGTCACCTGTCCACGCGCCCCGGCATCGCCTGGTCGCGCCCCGCGCGCTCCTACATCGCCAACCAGGGTCGCGCCGGCCCGCACCGGCGCATGCCCTGGGAGCCGGGCATCGCCCCGGCGCGCCGCGTGCCGCGGCTGGTCGTGGTGGTCGACGTCTCGGGCTCGGTCGACGACGCACTGATGGAACGTTTCGCGCGCGAGATCGAATCGATCACGCGCCGGCTCGAAGCCAGCCTTGTGCTGGTGATCGGGGACGACCGAGTCCAGCAGGTGGAGGAGTTCGGCCCAGGCCTCTCAGGGCTGCGCGAAATCGCCTTCCAGGGCGGCGGCGGCACCGACTTCACGCCGCTCCTCGAAGAGGCCGGGCGCCACCGGCCCGACATCGTGCTCGTGCTGACCGACCTGCAAGGCCCGGCGCGCGAGCGTCCACGCTGGCCCGTGATCTGGGCCGTGCCCGAGGCCTTTGCGGCCGCCGAGCCGGCCTTCGGGCGCAAGATCGTGCTGCGCTGAACCGAGCGCCCGCGGCGCCGCCGGCACGGCCCGGGCCTTGCTACAGAATGGGCGCGCCCCATGGCACCCACCCTGCAACTGTCCGGCATCAGCAAACGTTTCGGCGCACTCGTCGCCAACGATGACATCTCGTTGTCGCTGGCACGCGGCGAGGTGCTCGCCCTGCTCGGCGAAAACGGCGCCGGCAAGAGCACGCTGGTCTCGATCCTGTTCGGCCACTACGTCGCCGATGCCGGCACGATCGAAGTCGACGGCCAGGTGCTGCCGCCGGGCCAGCCCAAGGCCGCGCTGGCGGCCGGCATCGGCATGGTGCACCAGCACTTCACGCTCGCCGACAACCTCTCGGTCCTCGACAACGTGATGCTGGGCACCGAGCCGCTGTGGCGGCCGTTCTCGCGCCGCGCGGCGGCGCGCACGAAGTTGCTCGATGCCGCGCAGCGTTTCGGCCTGCACGTCGACCCGGACGCACGCATCGGCACGCTGTCGGTGGGCGAGCGCCAGCGGGTCGAGATCCTGAAGGCGCTCGTGCGCGGCGCGCGCATCCTGATCCTCGACGAACCCTCTGCCGTGCTCACGCCGCAGGAGAGCGAGTCGCTCTTCGCCACGCTGGCGCAGATGGTGGCGCAGGGGCTGTCGGTGATCTTCATCAGCCACAAGCTCGACGAGGTGCTGCGGGTGTCCGACCGCATCGCGGTGCTGCGCGCGGGCAAGCTGGTGGCCCTGCTGCCGGCTGCGGGCGCGAGCAAACAAAGCCTGGCCGAAGCGATGGTCGGTCGCAGCGTCGCACCCGCCCTCAAACACAGCCGCGCGCCGGGGCTGGTGGTGTGTGAACTGCGTGGCGCCACGGTGCTTGGCACGGGCGCCCGGCCGTTGCTGGGCGGTGTCGACCTCACGCTGCGTGCCGGCGAAGTGCTTGCGATTGCGGGTGTTTCCGGCAACGGCCAGCAGGTGCTGGCCGAATTGCTTTGCGGCGAGCGAGGGCTCTACGCTGGCAGCCTGCAGGTCGGCGGCGCCGCGCTGCCGCCGGGCCCGCGTTCGTGGGTCGAGGCCGGCGTCGCACGCATCCCCGAAGACCGCCACACGGTGGGTGTTGTCGGCGACCTCGCGCTGTGGGAGAACGCGGTGCTCGAGGGCTACACCAGTGCCGACTTTGCAAGCAACGGCGTGATGAAGCGCCGCGCCGCGAGGGCCTATGCCCAAGGCATCGTCGAGCGCTTCGACGTGCGCGGCACCGAGAGCGCCGGCCTGGCCACCGTGACCCGTTCGCTGTCGGGCGGCAACATGCAGAAGCTGATCCTCGGCCGCGCGCTGATGGTCAAGGCTGGCAAGACGCCGCTGCTGATCGTCGCCAACCAGCCGACCTGGGGCCTGGACATCGGCGCGGTGGCCTACGTGCACCAGCAGCTGCTCGATGCCTGCGCGGCCGGCGCGGCGCTGCTGCTGATCAGCGAAGACCTGGACGAGATCTTTGCGCTCGCCGACCGCATCGCGGTCATGCACCAGGGCCGGCTCGGTGCCGCACGGCCGGCGGCGCAGTGGACGCTGGGCGAGATCGGCCTCGCGATGTCGGGCCAGGCAGAAGCCCATGCGGCTTGAGCGCCGTCCAGCGAGCTCGCCCGCGATGCTCGTCGCGGCGCCGCTCGGTGCGGTGGTCTTCACGCTGCTGATCACGTCGGTGCTCGTCGCTTGGGCCGGCGCGCCGGTGGGCCGCGCCTATGCACTGTTGCTAGAAGGCGGCTTCGGCTCGCGTTTTGCACTCACCGAGACGCTGACGCGCGCGACGCCGCTGATCCTGACCGGCCTCGCCGCCGCGGTCGCGTTCCGTGCGCGGCTGTTCAACATCGGCGGCGAGGGGCAGCTGTACGCCGGCGCGCTGGCCGCGGTGGCCGTGGGCGGGCTGCACGGCGGCAGCGGTTTCGAGGCGTCGCCCTGGCTGCTGGCGCCGCTGATGATGGCGGCCGCGGCGCTCGCCGGCGCGTTGCTGCTGCTGGGCCCGGCGCTGCTGAAGAGCAAGCTCGGCGTCGACGAGGTCGTGACGACGCTGCTGCTCAACTTCATCGTGCTGTTGCTCGTGTCGGCGATGCTCGACGGGCCGATGAAGGACCCGTCGGCGATGGGCTGGCCGCAGAGCGTCGCGCTGCAGGACAGCTTGCAGCTCGACAAGCTGATCGAGCGCAGCCGTGTGCACACGGGCCTGCTGGCCGCGCTGGCCTGCGCGCTCGCGCTGTGGCTGCTGCTCGGGTTCACGACGACAGGCTTCGAGATCCGCGCCGTCGGCGCCAACCCGCGTGCGGCCGCGTTTGCCGGCATGCCGGTGGCGTGGGTGACGGTGAAGGTGGCGCTGCTCTCGGGGGCACTCGCCGGGCTCGCCGGTGCGATCGAGGTCGCCGGCCGCACGGCCTACGTCACGCTCGACATGAGCCCGGGCTACGGCTACACCGGCATCGTGATCGCGATGCTGGCGATGCTGAACCCGCTGGGTGTCGTGGCCGCCGCGATCTTCGTCGCCGGCATGCTGGTCGGCGCCGACAGCATGAGCCGCGCAGTGGCGGTGCCGACCTACATCGCCGACGTGATCGTCGCCGTGTCGCTGATCGCGATGCTGGTGGCGACGATGCTGACGCAGTACCGCATCCGGCGCTGAGATGACAGCCCCAAGCTCGCTTCGCTCGCGCCCCCCGAGGGGAGGTCAGGCCGCTTGGGAGCGGCCCGGCACGGCCTGACATGAGCGAAACCCTCGACCTCATGCTCGCGGCCCCGTTCTGGATCGCCGTTCTGCGCATCGCGACGCCGCTGATTCTGGGCACGCTCGGCGTGCTGTTGTGCGAACGTGCGGGTGTGCTCAACCTGGGCATCGAAGGCATCATAGTCGCGGGCGCCTTCGCTGGCTGGCTCACGGTCTACCAGGGCGGCGGGTTGTGGACGGGGGTGCTGGTCGCGGCGCTCGTGGGTGCCGCGTTCGGCCTGCTGCACGGCGTGCTGACCGTGGGGCTGTCGCTGTCGCAGCATGTGTCGGGCCTCGGCATCACGCTGCTCGCGACCAGCCTCGCGAGTTACGCCTACCGCGTGAGTTTCCCGAAGGTCGACAGCCCGCCGACGATCGAGCCTTTTGCGCCGATGACGTGGCTGCCGGTGCCGGTGCTGAACGCGCAGACACCGCTCACGTTGCTGGCCTTGTTGCTCGTGCCGGCGATCGGCTACGGCCTGTACCGCACCCCGCTCGGCCTGGCCGTGCGCATGGTGGGCGAGAACCCGGCCGCAGCCGAAGGCCAGGGCCTGAGCGTCGCGGGCGTGCGCATCGGCGCCATCGTCGCCGGCTCGGCCCTGATGGGCGTGGCGGGCTCCTTCCTCACGCTCGCGGCCTTCAACGCCTTCTACTTCAACATGGTCAACGGGCGCGGCTGGGTCTGCGTCGCGCTCGTGGTGTTCGCGTCGTGGCGCCCGGGCAAGGCGCTGGTCGGTGCGTTGCTGTTCGCTTTTTTCGATGCGCTGCAACTGCGGTTGCAGCAGGCCGGCGGCGGCATGCTCGGCTTCGAGATGCCCTACCAGTTCTACCTGATGCTGCCCTATGCGATGGCGATCGTCGCGCTGGTGCTGGTGGCGCGGCGCGCGGCGTATCCGAAGGCGCTGATGAAGCCGTACCGCAAAGGCGAACGCTGAAGCCTTCGCGGCTCAGCCTGAAACCAGGCGTCCCAGGTAGGTGGCCACCGGCGCGTGTTGGGTCAGCGCACCCAGCGAGTCGGCGAACAGCAGCCGGCTCACCTGCGCCGCGTCCTTCTGCACGAAGACAAAGCGGTCGCAGGACTCGGCCAGGATGTCCAGGTGCACCGGCTCGTTCGGGTGCAGGCACAGGAAGACGAGCTTGCCCTCGCTGCGCAGGCGGCGGAAGAAGTCGAGCATGAAGCCGATGTAGCCGTCCTGTGTGTTGAACTGCGGCTCGTCGAACAAGTGCACCCGCGCACGTTCGCTTTGTGCATGCTCCAGCATGAAGGCC
>DATDER010000307.1:0-37684 GCA_036523095.1 Rubrivivax sp. | reverse complement strand
CTACCCGATCTTCAACCGCAAGTACAGCACCTGAACGCGGCGCCTGAGCGCGCAGCGGCCGGCACCGCCCCGCCAGGACCACGGGTTCTGCCGGGGTGGTCGCGTCTCTGAGCCGTCTGCCGCGCCGCCCGATCGTCTGCCCATCGTCTGACTCACCACCCCCGAAGGGGTGCGCGTGCGCACGTCGCCGCGGGAACGCCTTGGCGCTGCAATGGCTGCCATCGCATCCCCCGGAGACCTTCGATGAACTGGTTGCTCTCGACGCCGCTGCGTCCGCTGGTGCTGATGGCCGGCCTGGCCTCGCTGCTGCTGAACCTCGCGCTGGTCGTGCCTTCGCTTTACATGCTGCAGGTCTTCGACCGCGTGTTTGCCAGCCGCAGCGTCGAGACGCTGGTCATGCTCGGGCTGGTCACGCTGCTCGCGCTCGGCCTGGGTTTCGTGATGGACCGCGCACGCAGCCTGCTGCTGGCGCGTGCCGGGCGCACGGTCGACGAGGCGCTGTCGGCCACGGCGCTCGCTGCCGGGCTCGAAGCCGCTGCGCAGGGCCGCTGCAGTGGCGAGCGCGCGGCGCTGCCCGACATCGCGCGCCTGCGCCAGTTCCTTTCGAGCCCGGCGGTCCACGCGCTGTTCGACGCACCCTGGCTGCCGGTCTACCTGCTGGTGATCTTCAGCCTGCACCCGGTGCTCGGGTGGACGGCCGCGGCGTCGGCGGCCGCGCTCTTCGCGCTCGGCTGGTGCTCCGAACGCGCGCTGAGTGGCGACACCGAGCGTGTCACCGCAGGCGGGCGCGAAGCCGCGCAGCGCATAGACGCGCTGCACCGCAACGCCGAAGTCCTGGTCGGGATGCGCATGCTCGGCAACGCCATCGCCGGCTGGCACGGCGCGCACGTCGCGCTGCAGCGATCGCAGGAGCGCCTGGGCTCGAACGCTGCCACGCTGGGCGCCCTTGGCCGCCTGCTGCGCCAGGCCGTGCAGGTGCTGATGCTCGGCATCGGCGCCTGGCTCGTCGTCGCCGGCAACGCCTCGCCCGGCATCATGATCGCCGCCACTGTGCTGCTGGCGCGCGCTTTGCAGCCGGTCGAGCACCTGATCGCCGGCTGGAAGTCGCTCGTCGAGGTGCGTGCCGCCTGGCAGCGGCTGCAGCAGCACGGCGTCGGCGAGACAGGTCGTGCCGGGCAGCGCCTGCCTGCAGCCCGCGGTGCCCTGTCGCTGGAACGTGTGGTCCTGGCGGTCGAAGGCCAGCGCGTCCCGCTGATCAAGGGTGTGTCCCTCGCGCTGCAGCCGGGTGAATGCCTCGGTCTGGTGGGCCCCAGCGGTTCGGGCAAGACGACGCTGCTGCGACTGATGCTCGGATTGCGCCGACCCAGCCTCGGCACGGTGCGGCTTGACGGCGTCGAGTTGGCGCACTGGCCGGCCGAGCAGCTGGCTGACGCCATCGGCTATCTGCCTCAGGACGTCGAGTTGTTCGCGGGCACGGTGGCGCAGAACATTGCGCGCCTCGGTGAGGTCGATGCCAACCGGCTCCATGCTGCAGCCCGGCTCGCCGGCGTGCACGAACTCGTCGCACGGCTGCCGCAGGCCTACGACACCGAGCTCGGGGAGGCCGGCGCGGTGCTGTCCGGCGGCCAGCGCCAGCGCATCGGGCTCGCCCGCGCGCTCTACGGCGCGCCCAAGCTGGTGCTGCTCGACGAGCCCAACGCCCACCTCGACGCCGAGGGCGAAGCGGCGCTCGCCGCGGCGCTGGCCGCGCTGAAGCAGGCCGGCACGACCGTGGTGCTGGTCTCGCACCGCCCGGCGCTGATGCGCCACGCCGACACGCTGGTCGTGCTGCGCGAGGGTGCGATCGATGTGACCGGCCCGCGCGACCAGGTGCTGTCGCGACTCGCCGGCGCCACGGTGCACCCGCTGCACCGGGCCTCGACCGATTCCCGCCGCACCGCCGAAGGAGCCCAGGCATGAACCCGCTCGCCAACACCGCCGTTGCTGCGGCCGGCGCCGCCAGTGCGATCTCGTGCCTGGCCGCCCTCTTGTCCGACGCCGCGCCGAGCGCGGACCAACGTCGCGGCGCACGCCGGATCCAGATCCAGATGGGCCTGCCGCTGGCCGCCGCCGTCGTCGTCGTAGCGCTGTGGTGCATCTGGGCGCCGCTGTCCGGCGCCGTCGTCGCCGCCGGCCACGTGCAGTCCGCGATGGGGCGCAAGGTGGTGCAGCACCAGGAAGGCGGCATCGTGCGCGAGTTGCTCGTGCAACAGGGGCAGGTGGTCAGGCGCGGCGATGCGCTGCTGGTCGTCGGCGACGTGCGCAACGACGCCTCGCTCGACTTGCTGCGCAAGCAGGCGGCGGCCGATGCCCTCCGCGGTGCACGCAGCCGCGCCGAGCTGACGCTGGCCACCGGTTTCGAGGCGCCGGCCGGCAGCTATACGTCAGCCGAGATGCTGGCGCGTGAACGCCAGCTCTTCGACGCACGACGCCAGACCCTGCTGGAGCAACTCGGGGCGATGCAGTCGCAGCAGCGCGAGGCGCAGGCCCGTATCGCCGCGCTGCGCGCTCAGATGCAGTCGGCCGAGCAGTCGACCCGGCTCGCGCGCGAGGAACTGGGCATGAACCAGGAGTTGGTGCAGAGCGGCTTCGTCCAGAAAAGCCGCCTGCTCGGATTCGAGCGCAATGTCTCCGAGGCCCAGGGGCGCGCCGAGTCGGCGCGCGGCCAGCTGGCCGAGGCCCAGATGCAGGTGAGTGCGCTCGGCAACGCCATCGCCCAGGCCCGCGGCGCGTATCAGCAACGTGCCGCGGACGAATTGAAGGACGCCCACGCCCGGCTGCGTGAGCTCGAGGACCGTCTGCGCCCCTCGGTCGACCAGGTCGACCGCCAGACGGTGCGTGCGCCGGTCGATGGCACGGTGATGGCGCTGCGGGTCGGCGCTGCCGGCACCGCGGTCGGGCCGCGCGAGCCGCTGCTCGAGATCGCGCCTTCGGACGAACGCCTGATCGTCGAGGTGCGCATCGATCCGCACGACATCGACCACGTGCGCCAGGGCGACGCGGCCGAGGTGCGGCTGGCGGCCTTCGACGCGCGGCGCACGCCGCTGCTGCCGGCCACCGTCGTCTCGGTCTCGCCGGACGCGATCAGGGAGCCGTCGAGTGACCGCACCTGGTACGCGGCGCAGGTCGAGGTCGAGCCGGCGCGCCTGGCGGCCCAGCCCCAGCTGCGTCTGCAGGCCGGCATGCCCGCCGAGGTGTTCGTGACCACGCCGCCACGCAGCCTGCTGCAGTACCTGCTCGAGCCGCTCGGCTTGTTCGCGGGCCGCGCGATGCGCGAGCCCTGAGCTTTCGAGTCCACAGCAGAAAGGAGGTGAGCCACCCACCAGCACCCGAGCCCTGAAAGGGGAGTTCTGTTTCTTTCGCATTTCAACCACTGTTTGGAGATTCATCATGGCCATCATCATCGGCAACGCAGCCAACAACATCCTCACCGGCGACATCGATCCCGCCGACCTGACCGACGACATCTGGGGTCAGGACGGCAACGACACCCTTCGCGGCCTGACCGGCAACGACAACCTGTTCGGCGGCAACGGCAACGACCTGCTCGACGGGGGCGCCGGCAGCGACAGCATGTCCGGCGGCGCCGGCAACGACGTCTTCGTCGTCGATTCGGCCGGCGACGCCGTCACCGAGCTGGCCGGCGGCGGCACTGACCGCGTGCAATCGTCGATCAGCTATTCGCTCGGCGCCAACGTCGAGAACCTGACGCTGACCGGCGCCGCGAACACCAGCGGCTTCGGCAACGCACTGAACAACGTCATCGTCGGCAACAGCGGCCACAACTACATCAACGGCGGCGCCGGCGCCGACGCGATGTACGGCGGCCTAGGCAACGACAGCTACGTGGTCGACAACGTCGGTGACTCGGTCAACGAAGGTGTCGGCGCCGGCACCGACACGGTGTTCTCGAGCATCGGCTACACCCTCGGCAGCAACGTCGAGAACCTGACGCTCACGGGTGTGGCGGCGATCAACGGCAACGGCAACGCGCTGGCCAACACCCTGCGCGGCAACAGCGCCAACAACGTGCTCGACGGCAAGGCCGGTGCCGACGCGATGTACGGCGGTCTCGGCAACGACAGCTACTACGTCGACAACGTGGCCGACGTCGTCGGCGAGAACTTCAACGCCGGCATTGACAAGGTGTTCTCGCGGGCCGCGAACTTCACGCTCGGCAGCAACGTCGAGAACATGAAGCTGCTCGAATCGTCGATCACGGTCCTGCCGAACGGCCTGTTCCAGATCAACCCGGCCGGCGTCAATGGCACCGGCAACGGGCTGGCGAACGTCATCGAAGGCAGCGCGGTGGCGAACCAGCTGTCCGGCATGGCCGGCAACGACACGATGTACGGGCTGGCCGGCAACGACACGATCGACGGCGGTGCCGGCAACGACTGGATGTCGGGCGGGCTCGGCAACGACACCTTCATCGTCGATTCGGCGGCCGACGTGGTCAGCGAGCTGGCAGGCGAGGGTGTCGACCTGGTGCGGTCGTCGGTCAGCTACACGATCGCCGATCCGCATGTCGAGAACCTGACGCTGACCGGTGTTGCCAACATCAGCGGCACTGGCAACGCTACCGCCAACACGATCGTCGGCAACAGCGGTGCCAACGTCATCAACGGCGGGCTCGGTGCCGACAGCATGCACGGTGGCCTGGGCAACGACACCTACGTCGTCGACAACGCCGGCGATGTCGTGACCGAAGGCCTGGGCGCAGGAACCGACCACGTGGTGTCGAGCGTCACGCACACGCTGGCAGCCAACGTGGAGAACCTGTCGCTGAGCGGCTTGGGCGCGACCAGCGGCACCGGCAACGCCGCGGCGAACTCGATGTTCGGCAACAGCGCCAGCAACACGCTGAAGGGCCTGGGCGGCAACGACTCGATCTGGGCCGGCGCCGGCAACGACGTGGTGCAGGGCGGCAGCGGATCGGACACGATCCGGGGCGGCGCCGGCAACGACACGCTCCGTGCGGTGGACAACGTTTTCTTCGTCGACGACGGCGCCGAAGACCGCTTCGTCTTCGACACCGCGCTCAATGCGGCGACCAACGTCGACCTGATCGACAAGGCCAACTTCACGCAGGGCGGGGCCGAGGGCGTCGACGACGAGATCCATCTCGAGAACAGCATCTTCACGGCGCTGCTCTCCTCGGGGGGCACCAACACCGGGACTCTCGGCGCGGGTTACTACTTCGAGGGCGCCAGCAGCGGTGGCGGGCTGTTCGATCCGATCGGGATCTACAACGTCGCCGGCACCGGGCAGTTGTTCTACAACCCGACCTTCGGTGTGGGCGGTGACAGTGTGCTGTTCGCGGTGGTCAACCCGGCGGGCGTGGCCGGCGGCCCCGCGGTGCTGTCGGTCGAAGAGTTCACGCTGGTCTGATCGAGGCGTGAAGGGCGCGCCCTACCGCCCATGGTGGCGGCGCGCCCGACCCTGTCTCAACTGGAGTTCGTCATCATGGATGCAACCGTTAGGATGCCGCCCGGATGTGGCTACGAGATGCGATTTCGTTCGCTCTTCGACGAGGGGCGCGGCCTGAGTTTCCCCTGCGATGCACAAGGCCACGTCCCGCTCGACACCTTGAGCGAGCGTGCGCGGAACAACTACCTCTACGCTCGCGCCGTGGTCGGACGCGAGTACTTCCTGCCCGAAGTGCACCTGCGCGAGGTGCATTGAGCCCGGCGACTCCGTGCTGACTGGCCGTCGTGATGCCAAGCGCGCCGGTTGTCGGAACGCCGTATTCCTGGTTGTCGTCGAGCGGGTTCGGCATCGTGCTGATACCCGCTTCGTTGGTGATGCCGTTGCCCTCGGACTGGGTGGATGCTTCCAGGGCGAGCGTCGCCCGTCGCGATCGGCTCCCCCGCGATCGCAAGCTACTCGTGCCGCGCCTTGGTCGACCGCGCGCGACCCTTGGCAGGCGTGATACAGCAAATCCAGATCGGAGCGACAACGCCCAGGATCCTCGTCTGACGCGCCGCCGCGGTTGCGTCTGACGCGGCGCTGTCGATTCGGATCAGCACAATGGCTTCGATCCACATTCACTGCAACGGAGCACGACGATGAATACCCCTGCCGACATCGAAAAGAAGTTTTGGAAAGCCCTCAAGTCGGACCGGACGGTGATGCTCGGTGTTCCCGGCGTGGAGGATGGGCACTCCCGCCCTATGACTGCCCAGCTGGACGGCGACGAAGGCCCGATCTGGTTCTTCGGCTCCAAGGACAGCGCGCTGGCGAAGAGCCTCGGGTCAGTCGGCGGCAAAGCCGCCATGATGGTTTTTGCCGCGAAGGATCATGACTTGTTCGCTTCGGTGCACGGCCAACTGTGCGTCGAGACCGACCGGGCGATGGTCGAACGGCTCTGGAACCCGTTCGTCGCCGCTTGGTACACGGGCAAGGACGACCCGAAGCTCCTGCTGTTGCGGCTGACCCCGAGTGAAGGGCAAATCTGGCTCGACGGATCGAGCCTGATCGCCGGCATCAAGATGCTGCTCGGCTTCGATCCGAAGAAGGACTACGAGGACAAAGTCGCCAAGGTCGACCTGAGCTGAAGCGGGCCCCTGGGCAGAGCCGCTGTGTGACTGCGCGACAGGGAGCGGCAGTGGCCCTGCGTGACCCTATGGGGCGCTTCTGCCGACTGGAACAGGTTCTTGGCGGAGGGAGCGGGATTCGAACCCGCGGGGGGCTGTTAACCCCCACACGCTTTCCAGGCGTGCGACTTAAACCGCTCATCCATCCCTCCGGGAACGGCTCGCTCGATCGGCGCGCAGTTTATCCGACGGGTTGCAGTGCCTTCTCGCGCAGCCACTCGATCAGCACGTAGTCCAGCGCGCGGGCGTGGGTGGACTCCAGCACCACCGGCGGCGCGCAACCGTCTTCGTAGGCTTCTTTCCAGCGCAGCGCGCAGACGCACCAACGGTCGCCGGGTTTGAGGCCGGCGAAGCGCGCTTCCGGCCGCGGCGTGATGAGATCGTTGCCGCGTTCGACCTGGAAGTTCAGGAACTCCACCGTCACCTTGCAGCAGATGACGTGGCTGCCGTGGTCGTGTGCGTCGGTGCGGCAGCAGCCGTCGCGCAGCCACCCTGTGAGCGGGTCGTAGGAGCAGGGCACCAGTTCGCCGCCGAGCACGTTGTGCACGAAGTCCTCGTTCATGGCTTGCCCGCCGCGCCGCCGCCTTTGAGCAAGGCCATCGCGGTGCCGATCAGCCCCGCCACCTCGCCCATGTGGCCGGGCACGATCATCGTGTTGTTGGTTCGCGCCAGATGCCCGTAGGCGTCGACCGCCTTTTCGGCCACCTTCAGCTGGACCGCCTGCTCGCCGCCGGGTTGCTGGATCGCGGCAGCGATCTTGCGGATGGCGTCGGCCGTGGCGTCGGCGACCGCGGTGATGGCGGCGGCCTCGCCTTGTGCGTTGTTGATCTCGGCCTGCTTCTCGCCTTCGGAGCGGGCGATGAAGGCCTCGCGCTCGCCGGTGGCGATGTTGATCTGCTCCTGGCGCCGGCCTTCCGACGCGGCGATGAGCGCACGCTTCTCGCGCTCGGCCGTGATCTGCGCCTGCATCGCATGCAGGATCGCTGCCGGCGGCGTCAGGTCCTTGATCTCGTAGCGCAGCACCTTGACGCCCCAGTTCAGCGCCGCTTCGTCCAGCGCCTCGACGACCGAAGCGTTGATGATCCCGCGCTCCTCGAAGGTCTTGTCGAGCTCCATCTTGCCAATCACGCTGCGCAGCGTGGTCTGTGCGAGCTGGGTGATGGCGATGACGTAGTCGCTCGCGCCGTAGCTGGCGCGCATCGGGTCGGTGACCTGGAAGTAAAGGATGCCGTCAACCTGCAACTGGGTGTTGTCGCGTGTGATGCAGACCTGGCTCGGCACATCGAGCGGCACTTCCTTCAGCGAGTGTTTGTAGGCCACGCGCTCGACGAAGGGGATCACGAACTTCAGGCCTGGCGTCAGCGTGCGGTCGTACCTGCCCAGGCGCTCGACGACCCAGGCATTCTGCTGCGGCACGATCTTGAAGGTGCGTGCGATGAAGATCACCGCGACGATGGCAATGATGAGGGCGATTTCCATGGAGGGTCTGTTTCCGGTTCTGGCTCAGCGGGCCGCTGCGGGGGCGACGTCGAAGCGGTTGCCACGCACCGCGACGATGACATGAGCGCCCGGCACCGGCACGCCCGGGGCCTGGTAGTGAACAGCCCACGCGGCGCCGCGGTAGTGCACGCGGGCTTCGCCGCCAGGGCCCCAGGCATCGACCTGCACCGTCTGGCCGATGTCGAGGCTGACGTCGCGGTTCGATTCCACCGGCTGCGAGCGCGGCGCACCCGCGCGCTTGAAATGCCACGCGGCGGTGGCACCGCCACCCACCAGCGCCGCGACCACGAACTGCGCGCTCACCGACAGACCCGCGTGGGCGGCCAAGGCGGCTGCCGCGCTGCCTCCTGCCAGCATCAGAAGGTAGAAGGTTCCGGTCAGCATCTCGGCGGCCACGAGCAGCCCGGCCGCCAGCCACCAAAGTGTCGCTGCGCTGAAGTCCATACATCGCCTCCGGTCGCAATCGAAAGTGCGTTCAGTGTATCGACACGCCCGCGGCCCTACACTGCGCGCGATTTCGCGTCCCGGGCGGTTCCGGACAAGGTTGGCAAGATGCTCAGATTCCGTTTCCCGATCGTCATCATCGACGAGGACTTCCGCTCAGAGAACACTTCGGGGCTGGGTATCCGCGCGCTCGCGCAGGCAATCGAAAAGGAAGGCTTCGAGATCCTCGGCGCCACGAGCTACGGCGACCTGAGCCAGTTCGCGCAGCAGCAAAGCCGCGCCAGCGCCTTCATCCTGAGCATCGACGACAACGAGTTCACTGCCGCGGGGCCCGAGCTCGACCCGGCGGTGGTCAATCTGCGCAAGTTCATCGACGAGATCCGGCGCAAGAACGCCGACATCCCGATCTACATCTACGGCGAGACACGCACCAGCCAGCACATCCCGAACGACATCCTGCGTGAGCTGCACGGCTTCATCCACATGTTTGAGGACACGCCGGAATTCGTCGCGCGCCACATCATCCGCGAGGCCAAGAGTTACCTCGACGGGCTGGCGCCGCCGTTCTTCCGTGCGCTGGTGGACTACGCACAGGACGGCTCTTACTCGTGGCATTGCCCGGGCCACTCCGGTGGAGTCGCGTTCCTGAAGAGCCCCGTCGGCCAGATGTTCCACCAGTTCTTCGGCGAGAACATGCTGCGTGCCGACGTCTGCAACTCCGTCGACGAACTGGGCCAGTTGCTCGACCACACCGGCCCGGTCTACCAGAGCGAGAAGAACGCGGCGCGCATCTTCAACGCCGACCATTGTTTCTTCGTCACCAACGGAACCAGCACGAGCAACAAGATGGTCTGGCACCACGCCGTGGCGCCGGGCGACGTCGTGGTGGTGGACCGCAACTGCCACAAGAGCATCCTGCACGCGATCATCATGACCGGCGCGGTGCCGGTGTTCCTGCCGCCGACACGCAACCACTTCGGCATCATCGGGCCGATCCCGCAAGCCGAATTCTCGCCCGACTCGATCCGCCGCAAGATCGCCGCCAACCCGCTGCTGGCGGGGGTGGATGCGAGCAAGGTCAAGCCGCGCATCCTGACGCTCACCCAGAGCACGTACGACGGCGTGCTCTACAACACCGAGACGATCAAGCACACGCTCGATGGCTACATCGACACGCTGCATTTCGACGAAGCCTGGCTACCGCACGCCGCCTTCCACACCTTCTACGGGACCTTCCACGCGATGGGCAAGAAGCGGCCGCGCCCGATGGACCAGCTCGTCTTCGCGACGCAGAGCACGCACAAGCTGCTGGCCGGCATCAGCCAGGCGTCGCAGGTGCTCGTGCAGGACGCGCAGAACCGCAAGCTCGACCGCCACCTCTTCAACGAGGCCTACCTGATGCACACGTCGACAAGTCCGCAGTACGCGATCATCGCCAGCTGCGACGTGGCGGCGGCGATGATGGAGGCGCCCGGGGGCACCGCGCTCGTGGAAGAGAGCATTGCCGAGTCGCTCGACTTCCGGCGCGCGATGCGCAAGGTCGACAAGGAGTTCGGCCGCGACTGGTGGTTCAAGGTCTGGGGCCCGGACAAACTGGTGAACGAGGGCATCGGCGCTGCGTCTGACTGGATCCTCAAGGCGGGCGACAAGTGGCACGGCTTCGGCGACCTGGCCAGCGGCTTCAACATGCTCGACCCGATCAAGAGCACCATCATCACCCCCGGGCTCGACGTGTCGGGCAAGTTCGCCAAGACCGGCATCCCCGCGGGCATCGTCACCAAGTACCTCGCCGAGCACGGCATCGTGGTCGAGAAGACGGGGCTCTATTCGTTCTTCATCCTCTTCACCATCGGCATCACCAAGGGCCGCTGGAACACGCTGCTCACCGCGCTGCAGCAGTTCAAGGACGACTACGACCGCAACCAGCCGATGTGGCGTGTGCTGCCCGAGTTCAGCGCCGCCAATCCACGCTACGAAGCCACCGGGCTGCGCGACCTGTGCCAGAGCATCCACGAGATGTATGCCAAGGGCGACATCGCGCGGCTCGTGACGGAGATGTACCTGTCGGACCTGCAACCGGCGATGAAACCGAGCGATGCCTTCGCGCGCATGGCCCACCGCGAGACCGAGCGCGTGCCGATCGACGCCTTGGAGGGGCGGATCACCACGTCGCTGCTTACGCCGTACCCGCCGGGCATCCCGCTGCTAATCCCGGGTGAGCGCTTCAACAAGAAGATCGTCGACTACCTGCGTTTCACGCGCGCCTTCAACGCGGCGTTCCCGGGCTTCGACACCGACGTGCACGGGCTGGTCGAGAACGATGGCGAAGCGGGGCGCGCCTACTATGTCGATTGTGTGAAGGCCTAGATCACGCGCCGATCGAGCTAGCCCGTCGAACCGCCCATGACCTGGCTGAAGCCACCGTCGACGTAAGTGATCTCTGCGCTGACGCCGGCGGCCAGGTCCGACAGCAGGAAGGCGGCGACGTTGCCCACGTCTTCGATCGTCACGGTGCGGCGGATCGGCGCCGCGGCTGCGAACTCGCCCAGCAGCTTGCCGAAGTCCTTGATGCCCGACGCGGCGAGGGTCTTGATCGGGCCTGCCGAGATGCCGTTGACGCGCACACCGCGCGCGCCGAGGCTCTGCGCCAGGTAACGCACACTGGCTTCGAGCGAGGCCTTTGCCAGGCCCATCGTGTTGTAGTTGGGCACGTAACGCACGGCACCCAGGTAGGTCAGCGTCAGCAGCGCCGCACCGGGGCGCAGGCGCGGCAGCGCGGCCTTGGCCAGGGCAGGGAAGCTGTAGGCGGATATGTCGTGTGCGACGCGGAAGTTCTCGCGTGTCATGCCGTCCAGAAAGTCGCCGGCGATCGCTTCGCGCGGGGCAAAGCCGATCGAGTGGACGAAGCCGTCGAATTCGGGCCAGGTCTCGCCGAGTTGTGCGAACAAGCGCTCGATCTGTGCGTCGTCGCTGACGTCGCAGTCGAAGACGAGCTTCGAGCCGAGTTCTGCGGCGTACTCGGTCAGTCGGTCCTTGAAGCGCTCGCCCTGGTAGCTGAAGGCCAGTTCGGCACCCTCGCGGTGGCAGGCCTGGGCGATGCCCCAGGCGATCGAGCGTTGGTTCAACACCCCGGTGATCAGGAGGCGTTTGCCGGCGAGGAATCCCATGCTCACTCCACTCTCTTCATAGGCGGGAGCCTGATTTTCCCACGCGGCGCGCAGTGAGCAGCCGCGCCGACGCGGCACACCGGGCCAGGCAATTGCCCCGCCCGGCGGCGGAGCTTATAATCCGAGATTGGTCGGGTGTCGAGTGGGCGGATTCCTCCAGCCCATTTTTTTTGGGTCGGCGACTTTGGTCGGCATCAAGCGCCACCGCGGCAAGCACAAGCAATTTACGAGAGTACAGGCTGGCATGAGTAACTGGCAGGCGTCTGTTGAGCGCACCGTCACCGGGTTGGGATACGACCTGGTGGCTGTCGAACGCTCGGCGCGTGGCTTGCTGCGTGTCTACATCGACCGCCTCCCAGGCCGACTCTACGCCGATGCGCTGGGCGCGGGCGAGTTTGTCACCGTCGACGATTGCGAGGCGGTGACGCGGCAGTTGTTGCTGACGCTGGAAGTCGACAACGTCGCCTACGAGCGCCTCGAGGTCTCGTCGCCCGGGATCGACCGCCTGCTGGCCAAGCCGGCGGACTTCGAGCGATTTGCCGGGCAGGCGATCGACCTCCGCCTGAAGGACGTGTTCCAGGGCCGCAAGCACTGGCGCGGCGTGCTCGGCCGCAGCGCCGAAGGCTGGACGCTGGCGCTCGAGGCCAACGGCAAGAGCGCTGGCGAAGGCTCGCAGATGAGTTTCACGCTCGACGAGGTGCACGAGGCGCGCCTTGTGCCTGTGATCGACTTCAAGGGACGCCGGCGCGACACGAGCGCGCCTGCGGTGCCCGCCGCGAAGTCCGAGAAGGGCCCGGCGCTGGACGCGTCGCGCCAGGATGCAAACCCGGCCGGTGGGCCCTCGGGCGCACGTGCCACAGGTTGACGAAAGGTCTGGAATCGATGAACCGCGAATTGTTGATGCTGGTGGATGCCATCTCGCGCGAGAAGACGGTCGAACGCGAAGTCGTGTTTGGCGCCGTCGAAGCGGCGCTCGCCTCTGCGACGAAGAAACTCAATGGCGGTGAGGTCGACATCCGCGTGTCGGTCGACCGCGACAGCGGTGAGTACGAGACCTTCCGCCGCTGGCATGTGGTGCCGAACGAAGCCGGGCTGCAGATCCCCGACGCGGAGATGCTGCTCTTCGAGGCGCAGGAGCAGATCTCCGACATCGAAGAGGGCGACTACATCGAAGAGCCGATCGACTCGGTGACGATCGGCCGCATCGGTGCGCAGGCGGCCAAGCAGGTGATCCTGCAGAAGATCCGCGACGCCGAGCGTGAGCAGTTGCTGAACGATTTCCTGTCGCGCGGCGACAAGATCTTCGTCGGCACCGTCAAGCGCCTTGACAAGGGCGACATCATTGTCGAGAGCGGCCGCGTCGAAGGACGTCTCAAGCGCACCGACATGATCCCGAAGGAGAACCTGCGGACGGGCGACCGCGTGCGGGCCTTCATCGCCGGCATCGACTCCACGCAGCGTGGTGCGCAGATCATGCTGTCGCGCAGCGCGCCCGGCTTCATGATCGAGCTCTTCGCCCAAGAGGTGCCCGAGATCGAACAGGGCCTGCTCGAGATCAAGAGCTGCGCCCGCGACCCGGGCTCGCGCGCCAAGATCGCCGTCGTCTCTCACGACCGCCGGGTCGACCCGATCGGTACCTGCGTCGGCGTGCGGGGCTCGCGCGTCAACGCGGTGACGAACGAAGTCGCGGGTGAGCGTGTCGACATCGTGTTGTGGTCCGAAGATCCGGCGCAGTTCGTGATCGGCGCGCTCGCCCCGGCCAACGTGGTCTCGATCGTCGTTGACGAGGAGCGCCACGCGATGGACGTCGTGGTCGACGAAGAGAACCTCGCGATCGCGATCGGCCGCGGTGGCCAGAACGTGCGCCTGGCGTCTGACCTGACGGGCTGGCGCATCAACATCATGTCGGCCGAGGAGTCGCAGGCCAAGCAGACCGAAGAGTCGACCTCGGTGCGGCAGCTCTTCGTCGACAAGCTCGACGTCGATGCCGAAGTCGCTGACATCCTGATCGCCGAAGGCTTCTCGAGCCTGGAAGAGGTGGCTTATGTGCCGCTGCAGGAGATGCTCGAGATCGAATCCTTCGACGAAGACACCGTCAACGAGTTGCGCGCCCGTGCCAAGGACGCGCTGCTGACGATGGAGATCGAAGAAGAAGAAAAGGTCGAGGCGGTGTCGCAGGACCTGCGCGACCTCGAAGGCATGTCCGCAGAGCTGATGGCCACGCTGGCCAAGGGCGGCGTGCACACACGCGACGAACTGGCCGACCTGGCGGTCGACGAGCTGACCGAGATGGCCGGCATCGAGGACGCCACCGCGCGTGAACTCATCATGAAGGCGCGTGAACACTGGTTCACCGCCTGACCCGACCCAAGGAAAAGCACCACATGGCCGTGATCACCGTCGCCCAGTTCGCCGCGCAGCTCAACCGCCCCGCCTCGGCGTTGATCGAGCAGCTGCAGTCGGCCGGCGTCGCCAAGCAGTCGGCAGACGACGCGCTTTCCGACGGCGACAAGGAGCGCCTGCTCGACTTCCTGCGCAACGCGCACGGCACCGCGCCGACCGAGCGCAAGAAGATCGTGCTTACGCGCAAGAGCACGAGCGAGATCAAGCAGGCTGACGCGTCGGGCAAGGCACGCACGATCCAGGTCGAGGTCCGCAAGAAGCGCACCTTCATCAAGCGCGACGACGCCCCGTCCGATGGCGTGCTCGCCGAAGAGGCCGAGGCACCCGTCGCGAGCACGATCGACCTGGAGGAGCAGGCGCGTCGCGACGCCGAGGCGCAGGCGCAAGCCGCCTTGATGCAGCGTCAGCTTGAGGACCAGGCCGAGCGTCAGCGCCAGGCTGAAGCCCAGGCCCAGGCGCAAGCGAACCGTGAAGCCGCCGAAGCGGCCGAAGCGGCGGCGCGTGCGGAGGCCGAGCGGGCCGCTGCCGCGAAGGCCCCGGCGGTGCCTGCCGCCGCGGTCGTGCCCGCTGCCGCACCTGTAGCGCCTGTCGAAGTACCGGCCAAGGTGCTGCGTGTGGTCAAGGCGGCCGATGCCGACGCCGTGGCCAAGCAGGCGCAGGTCGACTCCGATGCGCGGCGCAAGAAGGCCGAGGGCGAAGCCGCCGCGATCCGCGAAATGATGTCGCGCCCGCGCCAGGTGCAAATCGCCAAGAAGCCCGAAGAAGCCAAGCCCGCCGATGCCGCGGGCATCAAGGGCACGATCCACAAGCCGGCCGCGAAGCCGGGCGCGCCGGGCGCCGTGGTGGCCAAGCCGGGTGACAAGAAGAACGTCAAGAGCGAAAAGCTGTCTTCCAGCTGGGCCGACGACGCCGCCAAGAAGCGCGCGCTCAAGACCCGTGGTGACAGCGGTGGCGCGGGCCGGCCGGGCTGGCGCGCACCGCGTGGTGCACGCCGCGGTGATGCACGCGACGACGGCGCAGGCGGCTTCAATGCCCCGGCCGAGGCGCAGATCCAGGAAGTTCACATCCCCGAGACGATCAGCGTGGCCGATCTGGCGCACAAGATGTCGGTCAAGGCGACCGAGGTCATCAAGCAGTTGATGAAGCTGGGCCAGATGGTCACCATCAACCAGCAGCTCGATCAAGAGACGGCGATGATCGTGGTCGAGGAAATGGGCCACAAGGCCTTCACCGCCAAGCTCGACGACCCGGAGGCGTTCACCGAAGAAGACGAAGCCTCCAACAGTGCCGAGCAGTTGCCGCGCGCACCGGTCGTCACCGTGATGGGTCACGTCGACCACGGCAAGACCTCGCTGCTCGACTACGTGCGCCGTGCGCGTGTGGCGGCGGGCGAGGCGGGTGGCATCACGCAGCACATCGGCGCTTACCACGTCGAAACGCCGCGCGGCATGATCACCTTCCTCGACACCCCGGGCCACGCTGCGTTTACCGCCATGCGTGCCCGCGGCGCCAAGGCGACCGACATCGTGATCTTGGTCGTCGCGGCCGACGACGGCGTGATGCCACAGACCAAGGAGGCCATCGCCCATGCGAAGGCCGCGGGCGTGCCCGTGGTCGTGGCGATCAACAAGATCGACAAACCCGACGCCAACCTCGAGCGTGTGAAGAGCGAACTCGTCGCCGAAGGCGTGGTGCCCGAAGAGTTCGGCGGCGATGCCCCGTTCGTCCAGGTCTCAGCCAAGACCGGCCAGGGCATGGATGGCCTGCTCGAGCAGGTGCTGCTGCAGGCCGAGGTGCTGGAACTCAAGGCACCGACCGACGCCATGGCCAAGGGCCTGGTGATCGAAGCCAAGCTCGACAAGGGGCGCGGCCCGGTCGCCACGGTGTTGGTGCAGAGCGGCACGCTGAAGAAGGGCGACATCATCCTCGCTGGCAGCAGCTACGGCCGCGTGCGTGCGATGCTCGACGAGGATGGCAAGTCCACCGAAGCCGCAGGCCCGTCGATTCCGGTCGAGATCCAGGGCCTGACCGAGGTGCCGCAGGCGGGCGATGAGTTCATGGTGCTCAGCGACGAGCGCCGTGCGCGCGAGATCGCCACCTTCCGCCAGGGCAAGTACCGCGAGGTCACGCTCAACAAGCGCCAGGCTGCCAAGCTCGAGAACATCTTCGACAAGGTCGGCGAGGGCCAGGCGCAGGTGCTGTCGCTCATCGTTAAGGCAGATGTGCAAGGCTCGCAGGAAGCGCTGGCGCAATCGCTGGTCAAGCTCAGCACGCCCGAGGTCAAGGTGCAGATCGTGCACGCCGCGGTGGGCGGCATTTCCGAAAGCGACATCAACCTCGCGATCGCGTCCAAGGCCGTCATCGTCGGCTTCAACGTGCGCGCCGATTCGGGTGCACGCAAGCTGGCCGAGGGCAACGGCGTCGACATCCGCTACTACAACATCATCTACGACGCCGTGGACGATGTGAAGGCTGCGATGACCGGCATGCTGGCGCCCGAACAGAAGGAAGAAGTCATCGGCACGGCCGAGATCCGCACCGTCTTCGTCGCGTCCAAGATCGGCACCGTCGCCGGCTGCATGATCACCGCCGGCCAGGTGATCCGCAACGCGCGCTTCCGCCTGCTGCGCGAGAACGTGGTCGTCTACACCGGCGAGGTCGAGTCGGTCAAACGCCTGAAGGACGACGTGCGCGAAGTGAAGGAGGGCTTCGAGTGCGGCATCAAGTTGAAGAACTACAACGACATCAAGGAAGGCGATCACCTCGAATTCTTCGAGATCAAGGAAGTCGCACGCACCTTGTAGTGCGGAGTTCGTCTCACCCGAGCAAACCCCGCCCTCCCAAAAGATGGCGGGGTTTGTGCTTGTAGGGAGCGCAACAACACCATGCGTCACAAAAAAGCCATTCCCAACCGCAGCCACCGTGTCGCCGACCAGATCCAGCGTGATGTGGCCGAGCTGGTGCGCGATCTGAAAGACCCGCGCATCGGCCTCGTCACGATCAACGCCGTCGAGGTCACGCCCGACTACGCGCACGCGACGGTGCTGTTCTCGCTCCTCGTGGGTGACCACGTGGCCTGCGAGGCTGCGCTGAACGAGGCCGCGGGTTTTGTGCGCAACAGCCTCTTCAAGCGGCTGCAGATCCACACCGTGCCGACGCTGCACTTCCGCTTCGACCGCACGACCGAGCGGGCCGCCGATCTGAACGCGCTGATCGCGCGTGCCAACGCGACGCGGGCGAAAGACGATTGATGAACGCCGCGCTGCCCAGGATCCAGCGCAGAGCCGTGCACGGCGTGCTCTTGCTGGACAAGCCGATCGGCCTGTCGAGCCACGACGCGCTGTACAGAGGCAAGCGTCTGTACCGGGCCGACAAGGCGGGCCACACCGGCACGCTGGACCCGCTGGCCACCGGCTTGCTGCCACTGTGTTTTGGTGCTGCAACCAAGTTTTCGCATGTCAGCCTGGATGCCGACAAGGCCTACCGCGCCACGCTGCACCTGGGGCAGACGCGTGTCGGCGGTGACAGGGAAGGCGCGGTCATGCAAGAGCGCGCGCCGGCCTTCGATCGTGCTGCGCTCGACGCCGCGGTGCTGCGCCTGACCGGCGCCGTCGAACAGGTGCCGCCGATGCAGTCCGCACTCAAGCACGAAGGCAAGGCCCTGTACGAATACGCCCGTGCCGGGATCGAAGTGGAGCGTGCTGCGCGAAGTGTCACGATTCATTCGCTGGGCATCGTGGAATGGGACGCCGAACGTCTTGTGATCGATGTCGTCTGCAGCAAGGGCACCTACATCCGCACGCTCGCGCAGGACCTGGGCGAACTGCTCGGCTGTGGCGCGCACCTTTCGGCGCTGCGCCGTACCGGCAGTGGGGCGCTGACGCTTGAGCACGCGGTGACCTTGGAACAGATCGCCGGCCTAGACGAAGCAGCCCGCGACGGCTTGCTGCTGCCGGCCGATGCGCTGCTCCAGGCCTGGCCCGTGGTACGCCTGCCCGACGACGAAGCCGGCCGCTTCCTCAGTGGGCTGCGGCGCCGCGTGCAGTTGAGCGATGCACCGGCGGTGCGTGTCTACGGCCCCCAGGAGCGCGCCTTTCTCGGCAGCGCCCACATCACATCGGGCGAGCTGATCGCCGACCGGCTGTTGAGCCCGGTCGAGGTCAGCGGCCTTCTAGAACACTGAAAGCGAGCCATGAACAAGCAGATCCGCAACATCGCCATCATCGCGCACGTCGACCACGGCAAGACCACGCTGGTCGACCAGCTGCTGCGCCAGAGCGGCACCTTCCGTGAAAACGAGAAGATGACCGAACGCATCATGGACAGCAACGATCTCGAAAAGGAACGGGGCATCACGATCCTGGCCAAGAACTGCGCAGTCACCTGGCAAGGCACGCACATCAACATCGTCGACACGCCCGGCCACGCCGACTTCGGCGGCGAGGTCGAGCGTGTGCTGTCGATGGTGGACGGCGTGCTGCTGCTGGTGGATGCCGTGGAAGGCCCGATGCCGCAGACCCGTTTCGTCACCAAGAAAGCGCTCGCGCTGGGCCTGAAGCCCATCGTCGTCGTGAACAAGGTCGACCGCCCCGGCTCGCGCACCGATTACGTCATCAACGCCACCTTCGACCTCTTCGACAAGCTCGGCGCGACCGAAGAGCAGCTCGACTTCCCGGTCGTCTACGCCTCGGGCCTGAACGGCTGGGCGACGATGGAGTCGGGCGAGGTCGGCACCGACCTCGCGCCGCTGTTCGAGGCCGTGCTGCAGTACGTGCCGCCGCACGAGGGCGACGAGAACGAGCCGCTGCAACTGCAGATCTGCTCGCTCGAGTATTCGACCTACGTCGGCCGCATCGGCGTCGGCCGCATCCACAGCGGGCTGCTGCGCCCGGCCACCGACGTGGCGGTGTACGAAGGCCCGGACAGCGTGCCGCGCAAGGCGCGCATCAACCAGATCCTCAAGTTCGAAGGCCTCGAGCGCAAGCAGGCCGAGATCGCCGGCCCGGGCGACATCGTGCTCATCAACGGCATCGAGGACATCGGCATCGGCGTCACGATCACGAGCCTGGAAGACCCGCGCCCGCTGCCGATGCTGCGCATCGACGAGCCGACGCTGACGATGAACTTCTGCGTCAACAATTCGCCGCTCGCCGGGCGCGAAGGCAAGTTCGTCACCAGCCGCCAGCTGCGCGACCGCCTCAACCTCGAGTTGCAGAGCAACGTCGCGCTGCGTGTCAAGGACACCGACGAAGACGGCATCTTCGAAGTCAACGGCCGCGGTGAACTGCACCTGACGATCCTGCTCGAGAACATGCGCCGCGAGGGCTACGAACTCGCCGTGTCACGCCCCCGTGTTCTGCTGCACGACGTGGGCGGCGAGAAGCACGAGCCGATCGAGCTGCTCACGGTGGACGTCGAAGACACCCACCAGGGTGGCGTGATGCAGGAGTTGGGCATGCGCAAGGGTGAGCTGGCCGACATGCAGCCCGATGGGCGGGGCCGCGTGCGCCTGGAGTACCGCATCCCGGCGCGCGGCTTGATCGGCTTCCAGGGCGAGTTCCTCACGCTCACCCGCGGCACCGGCTTGATGAGCCACATCTTCGACGGCTACGAGGCCTACAAGGGTGACATCGGCGGGCGCAAGAACGGCGTGTTGATCAGCATGGACGACGGCGAGATCGTGACCTACGCGCTGGGCAAGCTCGACGACCGCGGCCGCATGTTCGTGAAGGCCGGGGATCCGGTCTACGAGGGCATGATCGTGGGCATCCACAGCCGCGACAACGACCTCGTGGTCAACGCGGTGCGACAGAAGCAGCTCACCAACTTCCGCGTCAGCGGCAAGGAAGACGCGATCAAGATCACGCCGCCGATCCAGCTCTCGCTGGAGTACGCGGTGGAGTTCATCGCCGACGACGAGTTGGTCGAGATCACGCCGAAGTCGATCCGGATTCGCAAGCGGTACCTGAAAGAACACGACCGCAAGAAGGCGAGCCGCGAGGCCGCCTGATCCCCGAACTCGCGATGACTCACCGCAAGGCGGTGCTCGTGATGATCGCCGCGACGCTCATGTGGAGCATCGCGGGGGTCGTCACGCGCCACCTCGATTCGGCGCGCGCCTTCGAGGTCACGTTCTGGCGCAGCGCCTTCAACGCACTGGCCTTGCTGCTGATGCTGTTGTGGCTGCGAGGGCCCTCGGCGCTGCAGCAGACGCTGCGCACCGGCGGGCGCACGCTGTGGCTGTCGGGGGTCTGCTGGGCGGTGATGTACACGGCGTTCATGCTCGCACTCACGCTCACGACGGTCGCCAACGTGCTCGTGACGATGGCGCTCGGGCCGCTCTTCACCGCGCTGATGTCGCGCCTGGTGTTGAAGCACCGGCTCGCGACCCGCACCTGGGGCGCGATCGTCGTCGCCGGCCTTGGCATCGCGTGGATGTACGGCAGCGAGATGTCGGGCGCCGAGCCGCGGCACCTGCTGGGCACGCTGGTGGCGCTGGCGGTGCCGGTGGCGGCCGCGGTCAACTGGACCCTGCTGCACCACACGGCGCGCGGCGACCACGACGGCGAGCCCCAGGCCGACATGCTGGTGGCGGTACTGCTCGGCGCCGTGATGTCGGCGGCCATCACCTTGCCGTTGTCGCTGCCCTTTGCGGCGTCGGTGCACGATCTCTCGCTGCTGGGCCTGCTGGGGGTCGTGCAGCTGGCCGTGCCCTGCCTGATGGCCGTGGTGGCGATGCGCGCGCTCAGCGCGCCCGAGGCCTCGCTGCTGTCGCTGCTGGAGGTGGTGTTCGGCGTCGCCTGGGCCTGGCTCGGCGCCGGTGAATCGCCGAGCCTGGCGGTGCTGGGCGGCGGGCTGCTCGTGCTCGGCGCGCTGGCCGCGAATGCAGCCCTGGCGCTGCGGCGCACACCGACTGAGCCGCGCTGGCAGTGACCGCGAGGGGGCCTGGCCAGACGGCGCTGTCAGCGTCCTGGCCGAGGGCTCGGCTAACATGAGCCGGACGACAAGTTCGCCGTTTCACCACAAGCCAGAGAACAAGGAGCGAGCGATGAACGAGAACGACATGGTGGTCGAATTACTGGGCACGCACCGCGCCGCCGTGCTCGAAGGCTGGTTGCAGGAGGTCACCCGCGGTGCGGCCGGGACTCGCGGTGGCTCGGACAAGGTCACCGAAAACGAAGCGCAGGAGTTGCTTCGCGCCTTCGAAAAAGGGCTGCGCGCCGGCGGCAGTGCCGACAACTTCGACCAGCCGCTGTGGGAGGACGTGCGCGAGTTGCTCGCCAAGGTATCGCGTGCCGGCGCGTCGCGCGGCGACTCGGCCGGCGAAACCAGCCGATTTGTCATGGCAATCAAGCGTTCGCTCTTCGACGGGTTGCAGCGGGCGACCAGTGATCCCGCGCGCCTTACCGCGGCGATCTGGGCGATTTCTTCGCTGGTCGATAAGATGGCGCAGCACACCGTGACGCTGTACCAGCACTCGCGCGAGCAGATCATCCAGCGCCAGCAGCAGGATCTGCTGGAGTTGTCGACGCCGGTCGTCAAGCTTTGGGACGGCGTGCTCGCCGTGCCGATGATTGGCGCGCTCGACAGCAATCGAACCCAGCTGGTCATGGAGTCGCTGCTGCAGCGTATCGTCGAGACCGGCAGCGAGATCGCCATCTTGGACATCACCGGTGTGCCGACGGTGGACACGCTGGTGGCCCAGCACCTGCTGAAGACCGTCACCGCCATCCGCCTGATGGGCGCCGACTGCATCATCAGCGGCGTGCGACCGCAGATCGCCCAGACCATCGTGCACCTGGGCATCGACCTGCAGGGCATCACGACCAAGGCCTCGCTCGCCGATGCGTTGGCGCTGGCGATGAAGCGCACCGGCCATGTCGTCACCCGCTCCGCTTGAAGGAGGCCGCAGCATGCAGCAGCGCATTCCAATCCTGCGCATGGGGGGCTTCCTGCTGGTGACCATCCAGGTCGATCTGCAGGACCAGACCGCACTGCAACTGCAAGAGGACTTGGCCACCCGCATTCAGCAGTGCGGTTCCACCGGGGTGATGATCGACATCTCCGCGCTGGAGGTCGTCGATTCCTACATCGGGCGCATGTTCGCCGCGATCTCCGGCATTTCCAGCCTGCTCGGCGCGGCAACGGTCGTGGTCGGCATGCAACCCGCCGTGGCCATCACGCTGGTCGAACTCGGGCTGTCGCTGCAAGGGGTCAAGACGGCGCTGAACGTCGAGCGCGGCATGGAGCTTCTGCGCATGGATGATCGAGGAGCGTCTCTTGACGACGCCGCCTAGCGGATCGATGCCGCTGCGCAGCGAGCATGACATCGTGATGTGCCGGCAGACGGTGCGTGTCCTGACGCAGGGCCTGAACTTCTCGCTCGTGGAGCAGACCAAGATGATCACCGCCGCGAGCGAGCTGTCGCGCAACGCCTTGATCCACGGCGGCGGCGGCGAAATGCGCTGGCAGTCCCTGTCCCAGGGGCCTCGGCAGGGCCTGCGGCTATGGTTCGAGGACCAGGGCCCGGGCATCCCCGACGTCGAACTGGCGCAGCGGGACGGCTGGACTTCGGGCGGCGGACTTGGCATCGGCCTGCCGGGCAGCCGTCGCCTGGTCAACGAGTTCGAACTGCAAACCGTCGTCGGCCAGGGAACTTGTGTGACCATCACCCGCTGGAAGTGAAGGATGGTGCCGCACGTCGAGTTCGTGGTGCAGGAAGTCAGCCAGATCGGCGCGGCGCGCCGCCACGCGGCGATGCTGACGCAGCAACTCGGCTTCGACGAGGTGGCCGCCGGCCGCGTGGCGATCATCGTGACCGAGCTCGGCAACAACCTGGTGCGCCATGCGCGCGACGGCCGGTTGCTGCTGAACGCCGCGCGCGAGGAAGGGCGCCCCTTCGTCGAGATCGTGTCGCTCGACCGCGGCCCGGGCATGGCCGACACCGAGCGCTGCCTCAAGGACGGCTACAGCACGGGGGGCACGTCGGGCAGCGGCCTCGGTGGGGTGCGTCGTCTGTCCTGCGACTTCGACATCTTCTCCAAACCCGACGTTGGCACGGTCGTGTTGTCCCGCGTCATGGCCGGTTCGCCGCCCGCGGCGCGTACGACGCACGCCACTGCGCTCGAGCTGGCTGGCATCTGCGTGGCCGCTCCGGGCGAATCCGTCTCCGGCGACAGCTGGGCAAGCTGCGAACGCGACCAGCGCGGCGGCCTGATCGTCGCGGATGGGCTTGGCCACGGGCCGGAGGCTGCCATCGCTGCCGACGGCGCGATCGGGGTCTTCCTGCGCCACCCCGGCCTGGCTCCGGCCGAGTTGCTCGGCAAGGCCCACGAATCGCTGCGTGGCACGCGAGGCGCGGCCGTCGCGGTCGTCGCCTTCGATGCCATCGACAACCGCTTGACCATTTGCGGCGCTGGCAACATCGTCGGTCGGTTGATTTCCGGCACCGAAGACCGCTCGCTGATGACGCAGCACGGCACCGTCGGCCTGCAGGTGCACCGGTGGCAACCGATGCACTACGACTGGAGAGAACACGCGGTGCTCGTCGTGCACTCCGATGGCATCGCCACGCGCTGGAATCTGCAGGACGTGCCGCGCCTGCTGCATTGCTCGGCTGCGGTCATCGCCGCGTGGATCCTGCACCTGCACTGCCGCGGCCGCGACGACGCCACTGTCGTGGTGATGCGGCGGCGTTGAGGGCCGAGGGATGAACCTGCCTGCCGCGCCACCGTCGACAATCGAGGGGCTGCGTGCTGCGCTCGACACCAGCCAGCGCCTGGTCGAGTCGCTGCAGCAGGAGTTGGAGGAAACCAACCGTGGGGTGGTCATGCTGTACGCCGAGCTCGACATGCAGGCTGAACAACTGCGCGAGGCCAACGAGCTGAAGAGCCGCTTCCTGTCTTACATGAGCCATGAGTTCCGTACGCCTGTGGCGGCGATCCGCAGCCTGTCGAGCCTGCTCGTTGACCGGGTCGACGGCCCACTGACGACGCAGCAGGAAAAACAGGTGCGCTTCATTCAGTCGAGCGCCAACGAATTCGCCGAGATGATCGATGACTTGCTCGACCTCGCGAAGATCGAAGCCGGTCGTGTCGAGATCTCGCCCGAGTGGTTCGAGATGGTCGACCTTTTTTCTGCGTTGCGCGGCATGTTCAAGCCGATGCTGACCAATGCCGACGTGGCGTTGATCTTTGAGGAGTCTGAGAACACCCCGCAGATCTTCAGCGACAACCGCAAGTTGTCGCAGATCCTGCGCAACTACATCTCCAACGCGCTCAAGTTCACCAGCAAGGGCGAAGTGCGGGTCTCGGCGACGCTGAGCGAGAACCAGACGATCACCTTCTCCGTCACCGACACAGGTATCGGCATCGTGCCCGAGCACCACCATGTGATCTTCCGCGACTTCTCGCAGATCGATTCGCCGATACAGAAACGCTTGCGCGGCACTGGGCTCGGACTTGCGCTCAGCCGCCGACTGGCCGAGCTGATGGGAGGCAGCGTCGGCCTGCAGAGCGAGTTTGGCAAGGGCTCGACGTTCTTCGTCACCCTGCCGCTGCGCTGGACATCGGATCAACCCCCGGCCAAGGATGCGATGCCATGAGCGCCAGCGTCACCAACGACTCCCGACCGATCGACCCCTCCGAGCACGAGCTGCTGATCGTCGACGACGATCCGGCCAGCCGCTATGCGACCCAGCGTCGCCTCGCGGCAGCGGGCTTTCGCGTCCTTGAGGCGGCCACCGGCGCCGAGGCGCTGGCGTACGCGAACTCGTCGCTGTCAGCGATCGTGCTGGACATCCACTTGCCCGACATCGATGGTTTCGAGCTTAGCCGGCGCCTGCGTTCGAACCCGCCAACCTCACACATTCCGATCCTGCACCTGACGGCAGCCTACGTCACCGACGACGACAAGGTGCGTGGGCTCTATGCGGGCGCCGACGCTTATCTGACCCACCCCGTCGAACCGGCGGTGCTGGTGGCGACCGTGCTGGCACTGGTCAGAACTCGGGTCGCCGAGACGGCCATGCGCACCAGCGAGGCCAAGTTCCGCGCCATTTATGCCAACGCGCCAAGCGGCATATGCCTGCTCGACCGCGACGGACGCTTCCTCGACGCGAACCCGGCGATGCTGAAGAGCCTGGGCCGGCCGCTCGCCGATGTCGTTGGCCGCTCGCTCGCCGAGTTTGCCGTGCCCGCCGAGGTCGCGAAGGTGCCCGTGCTGACGCGACCGCGCACCCATGACGACGTCGCCGCCGACGCCCCCGAACAGTTGATGCTGCTGGATCACGCGGGCTCCGAAGTGCCGCTGGAGTGGCGCGTGTCGAGCCTTTCCGACGACGTCGTGCTGGCCCAAGTGACCGACATCACCGAGCGCATGGTGAACGAACACGTCAAGCAACAGTTGCTCGAGAGCGAGCGAACTGCGCGCACCAGCGCCGAGCAGCTGAGTCGCATGAAGGACGAGTTCATTGCGGTGCTTTCGCATGAGCTGCGCAGCCCGCTCAACGCCATCATGGGCTGGGTCCACGTGCTGATCCAGCGCGGCGGCAGCGACGAGACCATGGAGGGGCTGAGAGCCATCGAGCGCAACGGCAAGGCGCAGACGCGTCTGATCTCCGACCTGCTCGACGTGTCGCGGGCCAACGTAGGCAAGATGCGCCTGATGCGCACGCCACTTGACTTGGCCGACGTCGTGCGATCGGCGGCTGCCGCCTTGGATGCGGCCTCGGAAGAGAACGGCACCGTGGTGCACATCCAGGCCGAAGAGCCGCTGCCCAAGGTGTACGGCGATGCCGCGCGACTGCAGCAGGTGATGTGGAACCTGCTGAGCAACGCGATCAAGTTCTCGCCGAAGGGGGGCCGGATCGACATCGTGTGCACCCGCGACGGTGATGGCGTGCGCGTCGATGTGCGCGACGGGGGCCAAGGCATCGACGCGGAGTTCCTGCCCCACGTTTTCGACCGTTTCACGCAGGCCAGCTCGGTCAACCGGCGCTACCGCAGTGGCCTGGGACTGGGCCTGTCGATCGTGCAGACGCTGGTGCAGGCCCACGGCGGCTCGGTGACCGTGTCCAGCGCCGGGCTGGGACGGGGCGCCACTTTTCAGGTGTGGCTGCCGCTGGGTGATTCCTTCGAAGCTGGCGAGCTGGATGCGACCGGCATCAAGTCGCCGTTGCAGGGCCTGCGTCTGCTGCTCATTGATGACGATCCCGAAGCGCTGGCGATGCTGCAGATCATCCTCGCCGACAGCGGCGCAGGCATCGAATGCGCCCGCGACTGCGACGAGGCCCTGCAGGCGTTGCAGCGATCCAGTCCCGACCTGATCGTCTGCGACATCGGGCTGCCAGGCAGGGACGGCTACCAGCTGATCGAGGAGGTCCGGCGGGGTGAATCGCCGGGCAGCCGCGTGCCGGCGCTGGCCCTGACCGCGTTCGCGCAACGCCAAGACCGGCTGCGGGCTCTCGAAGCCGGATTCGACGCCCATCTGACGAAGCCGCTGCGCCCGCTGCAGCTCGTCCAGTTGATCACGCAGCTTGTCGGCCGCGGCAGGGTTGCGACGAAAACACACTAGCGCGATGCACCATCCCGACGAGGTACGCGTCCTGGTCGTCGACGACCGCCGCGACGAGGCCGAGAGCCTCGCTGCTTTGCTGCGCCTGGGCGGCTACGTGGTGCGCACGGTGACCCGTGCGGTAGATGCGCTTGAGGTAATGGCGTCCTTCCAACCGCTTTGCCTGTTGCTCGACATCGACATGCCGGATATGGATGGCCTGGAGCTTTCGCGCCGGCTGCGCCAGAGTCAAGTCGGTAACGAGCTGGTCATCATCGCGGTGTCCGGTTGGGATGCTGGCGATTTCCTGCAGCCGAGCTTCGAGTGCGTCGACCACTTCCTCCCCAAACCGGTGGACCCGGCGCGGCTGGCGCGGCTGCTGCCGCCGCTGACGGACTGACGAACCTGGATCAGCGCGCAGCGTCCCCGCTGTGTCGGGCCTCCATCCACCTGAAGCCGCGCGCACTTCCACGAGACCATCTCAGCTCGTCGATTCCGTTGTCCGCCCTGCGAGGATGCGCTCGATCGTTTCCAGGTCGGCCGGTTTCGTCAGGTGATGATCGAAGCGCGCTTCCAGGCTCCGCTCCCTGTCCTCGTCGCGCCCGTAGCCGGAGAGAGCCACGAGTTGAATGCCGTCGAAGCGCGGGTCGGCACGGAGCTCACGCGCTACATCGAGCCCGCTCATGCCGCCCGGGAGACCGAGATCGCACAGCACGGCGTCTGGCAGCAGCTTCCGGACCTCGGCCACGCCGTCCCGCCCGTTCGTGGCGACACTGGCCTGGTGCCCGGACAGTTCCAGCATCTGCTTCAACGCTTCGCCGGCATCGACATTGTCTTCGATGATCACGACCCGCCGTTGACGGCCAACGGCCTTCCCGTTGCCTTCACGTTCTCGGGGCGCCTGCCGAGTCAAGGGAAGGCGGATCACGAACTCGGCACCCTGACCAGGACCGACGCTCTTCGCCTCGACGCTGCCGCCGTGAAGGTCGGTCAATGTCTTGACGAGCGCGAGTCCGAGGCCCAGGCCGCCCACCGCCCGATCGACGGTCTGCGCGCCCTGGCGGAAGATGTCGAACACATGAGGCAAGAGGTCGGAGTCGATTCCGACGCCCGTGTCGCTGACCGTGACGACTGCGTGGTCTCCGTCACGGCTGGCCGAGACGACGATCACTCCGCCGACCGGCGTGAACTTGCACGCGTTGGACAGGAGGTTGTTCAGGATTTGTGCCAGGCGTATTCCGTCGCCTTGGACCCACAAGGCTTTGGATGGCAGGTTGATATCGAACTCGCGTCCTGTCGAACCTTGGCTTGTAGCCGCGTCCGTCACGGCCGCTCTGCAGATGGGCACGATATCCACCACTTCGAGATCGAGATCGATCTTGCCGCGGGCGATGCGAGCGACGTCGAGCAGGCCGTCGACCAGCTTGGCCATGTGCCGCGTCTGGCGTTCGAGGATCTGCTGTGCATGGGCAAGCGTCGGGCCGTTCGCGGCACCCAGTTTCAAAACCTCGGCCGTGCTCTGGATGGCCGCCAGGGGGTTGCGCAATTCGTGAGCGAGCATGGCAAGGAAGTCGTCCTTCTGCCGGTCGGCATCGCGGAGCCTGTCCTCGATCTGGCGCAACTGCGTGACGTCGGTGTTGGTGCCGAACCAACGATGAACCTGGCCATCCGCGCCGCGAATGGGGATCGCGCGCGAGAGGAACCAGCGGTACTGGCCGTCAACGCCAAGCAGGGGGAACGTGTCTTCCCAAGGCTCACCTCGCTCCAGGCTATCGCGGAACTTCGCGGCGACACGGTCCACGTGATCGGGATGATGGACCCCGCGCCAGCCCCAGCCCTGCATCTGTTCGAGCGTCGTCCCGGTGTACTCGTACCAGCGACTGTTGTACCAGAAGATCCAGCCGTCTCCGTGCGTCATCCAGGCGAGCTGCGAGATGTTGTCTGCCAGCGTGCGGAAACGCTCCTCGCTGTCTCGCACGGCCTCCAGCAGGCGACGGCGCTCGCTGATGTCCGCAGTCGCGCCGATGTAGCCGCGAAACTCGCCGTTCGGCCCCCACCTCGGTCTGCCCCACGACTCGACCCAGTGCCACGTGCCGTCTGCGTGCTTGACGCGCGCCTCGGCGTGGAACACCTTCTTCTCGCTTAGGCAGGCAAAGAACTCGCGCGCGTAGCCCTCGGCGTCGTCGGGGTGGGCCAGCATCTGCCAGCGCCCGCCCTTCATCTGCTCATGGCTGACGCCGAAGAAGTCGCAGAAGGTCTCGTTGACCATCTCCTGCTCGCCCGCCGCGCCGTGCACCCACACGGCCAGCGGCAGGCCATCCGCCATCTCGCGGAATCGAACCTCGCTTTCCCTGAGTGCAGCCTCCGTTTCCTTGAAGTCGGAGATGTCGATCATCATCCGAAGCAGCTGGAGCGGCCGCCCCCGATCGTCCCGTTCGATTACCCGGGCGACTTTGCGCACCCAGATCCAATGGCCTGCGTGATGACGCAAGCGCAGCTCGAGCGAGAAGCTCTCGCTCCGCCCCTCGGCGAAATCGGCGAAGCTGCGGTCGAAGCGCTCGCGATCTTCCGGATGGGCCCGCTGCGAGAGCCACGACAGAAGCTGGCTGTGGTGCGGCAACTCGTCGCGCCGATAGCCGAGCACCTGCGCCCACGCCTCGCTCACATACGTGGATTCATCCATCGGAAGCCGGTGCTCGAAGATGCCGCCGCGGGCCGTCTCCCAGGCCAACTCGAGCCGCCGCGCGTCTCGGGTCAGCGCCATGTTCGCTTCACGTTGCTCGGTCACGTCCGCGAAATTGACCACGACGCCTTCGATGCGCCGGCTCTCGGTGCGGTACGGCAGCACTTGCCGCGTGATCCACCGGCCATCCGCGGTTTGCAGGTCTCGCGATGAGCCCCTCAGGTGGTCGAGGACCTGCCTGGCTTCCCGAGCCAGGTCGTGTTGGAGCAGTTCGCGAGCGATGTCGGCCACGCCTCGACCCGCGTCGGCATGGCTGATGCCGAGCAGGTCACGGGCCACCGGCGTGAAGCGCTTGATGACAAGCCGCTCGTCAAGAAAGAGCGTCGCAATCTTGGTGCTCGCGAAGAAGTTGCCCAGGTCGTCATGAGCCTGCTCTGCCTGCTCGATCTTCTCGCGCAGCTGCGAATTGACCGTCGTGAGCTCTTCGTTGAGCGAGCGCAGCTCCTCGGTGGTGGCTTCGAGCTCCTCGTTGGCCGACTGGAGCTCCTCGTTCATCGACATGGACTCCTCGTTCGATGAACGCAATGCCTCATTGGACGTTTCGAGTTCCTCGACGGTATTGCGCAAGTCCTCGCGCGTCGCCTGCAATTCCTTGTCGAGCTGTTCGACGATGGCCTCATGCTCGGGAGCCAGCGGGCGCTCGGGCACCGCCACCGGCTTCTCGACCGGCAATCGCTCGAAGGTGAGAATCACGGCGTCGTCACCCAGCGAAGGCGCCAGACGGGCCGCGATCCGTACACGCTGCAGGCTGCCGTCCGGACTCGACACCGCGTACTGCGGCGCCCTTTCGCGCCTGCACTTGTACAACGCGCCCCGCACGCGCGTCACGAACTCCGGGCGCAGCACCGACCCCAACTCGAAGCGGGGGTGGTCGCCCTGGGGCATTCGCACGTAAGGATCAAGATCGCCATGGGCGAAGATGACCGTGCCATCGTCGGAAACCACGAGGACCGGTGGCGCGATGGCGTCGAGGACCGCGCGGCGCGCCAGATCGCCTTCGCCTCGCGCGGTACCGCCGGCCGCACCGCGGGCTGGCTTCGCATGCGCGTCGGCCTCCGCGGGCAGCCTGGTGCGCGAACGCGGCACGCTCATCGCCTGAGATGCACCGAGCTTTCGATAGATCCGCTGGGTCTTGGACAGGGTCGAAAACAGCTCTCGTTGCGGGCCCGTGGATTCCGAGGTGCCGAGGAAGAGGTTGCCTTCTCGCTCGAGTGCGAAGTGCAGCACCTTGAGCACGTGCTTCTGGGACTGGGCGGTCAGGTAGATCAGAACGTTGCGGCAACTGACCAGGTTCATCCGAGAGAACGGTGGATCCTTCGTCAGGTCGTGCGACGCGAACGAAACGATGTCGCGCAGCGACTGACCGACCTGATAGCCCTTGCCGTCGAGCGGCTTGAAGTAGGTCTGCAGACGGTGCTCGGAGACCTGTTCGCCAATCGAGGCCGGGTAGATCCCCGCGCGAGCGAACGCGAGCGCCTCCTGGTCCAGGTCCGTGGCGAAAATCTGCAGGCTGAGCCGCTTGTTGTGGCTTTCGACGGCGTCCATGAACTCCATCGCGATCGAATAGGCCTCTTCGCCCGTCGCGCACGCCGGGACCCACGCGCGCAGGGTGTGGCCTGGCGCCGACACCGCCACCAGCGGGTCGATGACCATCTCGCGCAGCGCCCGGAACGCTTCGCCGTCACGGAAAAACTCGGTGACGCTGATGAGCAGGTCGCGCACCAGAACCTGCTTTTCGGGGGGCGAGATCTGCAGGTGGTCGAGATAGGGGTCGAGCGCGTCGAAGCCGGACAGCGCCATGCGCCTCAGCACGCGGCGCTCGATCGTCGCGGGCTTGTACACGCGAAGGTCGAAGCCGGCCTGCGCTTCGAGCACCACGGCGAGTCGTCCGATGTCTTGTTCGGAAAGGCTTGCCAATTGCTCGGCGGAGCCGTCGGGCGCATCCTCCGGCACCACCGCCATTCGAGGCAGCGGCGGCATCGCGGCGAACCGCTTCAGAGCCGCCGGCATCTCGGAGATCTGCAACACAAGATCGACCGTGCCGGTGTCGATGGCGCTTTGTGGCATGCCCCGCTGGCCACTGGAGTCGGGCTCCTGGGTGAGGACGAGCCCGCCCACGGCCTTGATGTCGCGAATCCCTGCGCTGCCGTCGCTGCCGGCGCCCGACAGCACGATGCCGACGGCGCGCGGGCCGTACTCCTTGGCCAAGGAACGGAACAGATGGTCGACTGGCAACCTGACGCCGCGTTGCAGCTTCGGCGGCGTCAGTTCGATCCGGCCGTGCTCGACGGCCAGCGCCGTGTCCGGCCGAATGATGTAGACGGTGTCGCGCTCGAGCACCACGGCCTGATCCGCGTCGCGGACGCCCATGCGCGTCAGCGGCGCGAGCAACTCGGCCAACAGGCTCTTGTGGTTCGGATCCAGGTGCTGAACGAGCAGGAAGGCCATGCCGCTGTCGGGCGGCAGAGCGGCCAGCAACTGCTTGAACGCCTCGAGCCCCCCGGCTGAGGCACCGACCCCTATGACGAGGTCAGGTGGGATGGTTACTTTCATGGTTGCACATCATCGTTGGCGGCGGCATCGGCGCGGCATCGGCGCCCTTGCGGTGCATCTGATCCCCCACCCCCGGTAAAAGCGGATAGTGGAATAGTGCCATGGCGAGCGAGCGAGCCAGCGGTCGAGGGACATCTGCAGAGACTTGTGCGACACAGCATAAGGAATGTCCGCCCTCCGGACACGACCCGCCCAGCGGCAGCAACGACGCGAAGCGACTAGGGGAGAGCCCGGAGCCGGCGCGCCGTGCGCGCGGCCTAGCATCGGCGTCTGCACCGCAGGAGCCCGCATGTCGATGAAGCAGCTGTCCGGACTTGACGCGACGTTCCTCTACCTCGAAACGCCCGAGATGCCCATGCACGTGGGCGCTTTGCACCTGATCGAGCTGCCCGCAGGCTACAAGGGTCGCTTCGTCACCAACCTGCGCAAGCACATCGCCTCGCGCCTGGGTGTAGCGCCAGTGTTGCGGCGCAAGCTGTGGTGGATGCCGCTGAACCTGGCGAACCCGGCCTGGGTCGATGCCGAGCCCGTCCTCAACCAGCACATCGTCGAGATCAGGCTGCCGGCCACGGCGAAGAACGGCGACGGCCTCGCGGTGCTGGAAGCACAGGTCGGTGCGCTGCATCCGGTGCTGCTCGACCGCAAGCGGCCGCTCTGGAAGATGCATGTCTTCGAAGGCCTGGCCCCCGCCGCCAACGGCCACAAGCGTGTCGCGCTCTATACGCAGTTGCACCACGCCGCCGTCGACGGCCAGGCCGCGGTGGCGCTGGCCAATGCGATCCTCGACCTCACGCCCGCACCGCGTGCGGTGGAAGCCCGTGCCTCGCGGCGGCAGAAGGTCTTTCGCCTCGAGATGACCGAGATGCTGCGCGGCGCATTGGGCAATCAGGTCGCGCAGGTCACGCGCATCGTCAAGGACCTGCCGGCCACGCTCGGCACCTTGGGCGGCGCGGCGCGCACTGCGCTGGGCAAGTCGGCCTTGCTCGGCGGCAAGCAGGGGGTCAGCAACGTCACGCTGGCGCCGAACACGCCCTTCAACGTGTCGGTCACGGCGCGCCGCAGCTTCGCCGCGGTGTCGCTGCCGCTGCGCGAACTGAAGGCACTCGGGCGGGCGCACGACGCCACCGTCAACGACATGGTGCTGATGGTGTGCTCGACCGCGCTGCGCCGCTACTTCGGCAGGAAACACACGTTGCCGAAGAAGAGCCTGGTCGCCGCGGTACCCATCACGCTGCGCGAGGCGGGCGACACCTCCCCCGACAACCAGGCTTCGATGAGCCTCATCAGCCTGGGCACGCACATCGCCGACGCGCAGAAGCGCCTGGCCCACATCCGCGCTGCGACGGCGGCGATGAAGTCGACCATGGGCAGCGTCAAGAGCATCCTGCCGACCGATTTCCCGTCCATCGGCATGCCCTGGCTCATCGAGGCGGCGACCGCGCTCTACGGCAAGGCGCGGGTGGCGGACAAGATCCCGCAAGTCGCCAACGTCGTCATCTCCAACGTGCCCGGCCCGCCGGTGCCGCTGTACATCGCCGGCGCGCTGATGCTCACGAACTACCCGACCTCGATCGTCGTGCACGGGCTGGCGCTGAACATCACGGTCCAGAGCTACGACCAGTCGCTCGACTTCGGTCTCATCGCCGACGCGGCGGCGGTGTCCGACGTGAAGATGATCGCCGAGGCGATCGCGATCGCCTTCGACGACCTCCGTGCGCTGCCGTTGGCGCATGAACAGGCGGCCGACCTGGGCGGCCTCGCTTCCCAGCTCATGGGGCAGGCGACCAAGCGGGTGACGGGGGCGATGGGCGCCGTGCTGCCCAAGATGGCCAAGGGCCTGGTCGATGCCGCCGTCGACCAGGCCGTGGCGCAGGTGACGCGCCGGCCCTCCGTACGCGCGGCCGCGAAGAAGAAGCGCACCCGCTAGCGTGCTCTGCGGGTCAGCCCGGCCAGGTGGACGTCGACCGCCTGGCGGCCGATCGTTCGCAGGTCGAAGGCGTCGGGGTCGAGCAGCCAGTTCTGGATCAAGCCGTCGAGCAGGGCGTGCAGGCCGATGGCGATGTGGCGCGCCGACGGCGCCGCGACGATCTCGCCGCTGCGCTGCCCGCGGCGCAGCGCACGCTCGAGCAGGGCGCTGTAGTCGTGCCGGATCTGCAGATGGCGCGTGCGCACCGCGTCCATCTCGCCCACATACTCGACCTTGTGCTTGGCGATGTCGAAGACACGCCGTACCTGGGGGTCGCTGGTGACGTGGGCGAAGATCTCCAGCATCTGCGTGCGCAGCAGCGTGAGCGCCGACGCGGCATCGTCCTTGCCGAGGATCGTGCTCGACTCCTCCATCGGCAGGCAGACGCGGTCCATCATCGCGTTGAAGACATCGCTCTTGTCCTGGAAGTGCCAGTAGACGGCGCCCCGGGTGACGCCGGCCGCGAGCGCGATCTCCTGCAGCGACGTGCCGGCAACACCCTTGGCGTGGAACAGGTGTTCGGCCGCGTCGAGAATGCCGCTGCGGGTGGCGAGAGCGTCTTCTTTGGTCTTGCGGGCCATGGGAGCGTCCAGTCGACGGGCCCGGAGGGGCCACTAAACATACATTCTAGGATGTATGTATACTCCTTTTGGTTCCCTCGCGGCCCCCACGTTTGTGCGGAGAGTCGCCCTGGTTCATCCCCCATGCCCGCCGGTCCACGGCCAGCCCGAGGTTGACTCCCGTGATGCAACGTATTCCCCTCTTTCGACATTCCCTGACCGTGGCGACGTTCTCGGTCGCCGTGGTGGCAGTGTTGACCTTGGTGTCCGCTTGCGGTGGCAAGGACAGCCCCGCGACCGCCGCCGCGCCCGGTGGGGGCGCGCCACCGCCTCCCGCGGTGGGTGTGATCGTCGTCGCCCCCGAGTCGGTGGCCTTGTTGACCGAATTGCCGGGCCGCGTCGAACCGGTGCGTGTGGCCCAGGTCCGGGCGCGTGTCAACGGGGTGGTGCTGCGGCGCCAGTTCCGCGAAGGCAGCGAGGTCAAGGCCGGCCAGGCGCTGTTCATGATCGACCCGTCGCCTTACCAGGCCACGCTGGACAGCGCGAGTGCGCAGCTCGCGCGTGCGCAGGCCAGCCTGGCCCAGGCAACGGCCACCGCGGAGCGCTACAAGCCCTTGGCCGAAGCCCGGGCCATCAGCGCCCAGGACTACGCCAACGCGGTGTCGGCGCAGAAGGCCGCCGACGCCGATGTCGCGGCCGGCCGCGCCGCCGTGCAGAGCGCGCGCATCAACCTCGGTTACGCGCGGGTCACCGCGCCCATCGCCGGACGCATCGGCCGCGCGCTCGTGACCGAAGGCGCGCTGGTGAGCGCGGCCGAGGCGACCCAACTCGCGCTGATCCAGCAGACGAGCACGGTCTACGTCAACTTCACGCAGTCCAGTGCCGAGGCGTTCCGCCTGCGCAAGGCGCTGGCAGCGAAGCAGTTGCGGCGTGTCGGTGGCGACGCCGTCGCGGTGCAGGTGGTGCTAGAGGACGGCAGCCTGCTGCCGCGCCCGGGCAAGCTGCTGTTCAGCGACCTGACGGTGGACGCCACCTCGGGCCAGGTCACGCTGCGCGCCGAAGTGCCCAACCCCGACGGTGTGTTGTTGCCCGGCCAGTACGTGCGTGTGCGCCTGGCCCAGGCCGAACTGCCGTCGGGCTTCCTGGTGCCGCAGCAAGCGGTGACGCGGTCGAACCAGGGCGACACGGTGCTCGTGGTGGGTGAAGGCAACAAGCCGGCGCCGCGCACCGTGAAGATCGGCTCCGCGCAGAACGGCCGCTGGGTCGTGACCGAAGGACTGCAGGCGGGCGACAAGGTCATCGTCGACGGCTTCCAGAAGATGTCCGTGCCGGGCGCGCCGGTGAACCCGGTGCCCTGGCAGCCCGCGGCGTCGGCAGCGATGGCAGCGATGGCGGCGGCGTCCGCGCCTTCGGCCCAGGCCTCGGCGCGGCCGTAAGCGAAAGCGCGAGATGGCTCAATTCTTCATCGATCGCCCGATTTTCGCGTGGGTGATCGCGCTCTTCGTGCTCGTGGCCGGCGGCGTGGCGATCACGCAGTTGCCGGTGGCGCAGTACCCACCGGTGGCGCCGCCTTCGATCGTGGTCTCGGCCGCCTACCCGGGCGCGTCGGCGCAGACGCTGGAAGACAGCGTGCTGTCCATCATCGAACGCGAGATGAACGGCGCGCCCGGCCTGATCTACATGGAGTCGGTGGCCCAAGCCGACGGCAGCGGCAACCTGACGCTCAGCTTCCAGCCCGGGACGAACGCGGACCTGGCCCAGGTGGAGGTGCAGAACCGCCTCGGCCGTGCCACGCCGCGCCTGCCCACGGCGGTGACGCAGCAGGGCGTGCGGGTGGACAAGGCACGTGCCAACTTCCTGTTGTTCGCGATCCTGACGTCCAAGAACCCGGCCTACGACCCGATCGCGCTCGGCGATTACGCCGCACGCAACGTGCTGCCCGAGCTGCAGCGCGTGGCCGGCGTGGGCCAGGCGCAACTCTTCGGCACCGAGCGCGCCATGCGGGTGTGGATCGACCCCGCCAAGCTGCTCGGCTACAGCCTGTCCAGCGCCGACGTGGTGGCCGCGATCCGGGCCCAGAACGCGCAGGTCGCATCGGGTGCGATCGGCGATCTGCCCAACATCGCCGGCCAGGGCATTGCGGCCACGGTGGTGGTGACCGGCCAGCTCACCACGGTGGCGCAGTTCGGCAACATCGTGCTGCGTGCCAACACCGACGGCTCCACCGTGCGCCTGAAGGACGTGGCGCGGATCGAACTGGGTGCGCAGTCGTATGCCACCTCGGCGCGCCTCAACGGCCAGCCGGCCACCGGCATCGGCGTGCAGTTGTCGCCCACCGGCAATGCGCTCGCCACCGCCTCGGCGGTGCGCGCCAAGATGGAGGAACTGCAGCGCCTTTTCCCCGAGGGCGTGAGCTACAGCATCCCCTACGACAGCTCGCGTTTCGTCAAGATCTCGATCAGCCAGGTCGCCGAGACGCTGGTCGAGGCGGTGCTGCTGGTGTTCCTGGTGATGTACCTGTTCCTGCAGAACTTCCGCTACACGATCATCCCGACGATCGTCGTGCCGGTGGCGCTGCTCGGCACCTTCGCCGTCCTGCTCGCACTCGGCTTCTCGATCAACGTGCTGACGATGTTCGGCATGGTGCTGGTGATCGGCATCGTGGTCGACGATGCGATCGTGGTCGTCGAGAACGTCGAACGCATCATGAGCGAAGAGGGCCTGCCGCCGCGCGAGGCCACGCGCAAGGCGATGGGCCAGATCTCGGGCGCCATCATCGGCGTCACCGTGGTGCTGATCTCGGTCTTCGTGCCGCTGGCCTTCTTTGCCGGCTCGGTGGGTAACATCTACCGCCAGTTCTCGGCTGTGATGGTGGCGTCGATCGCGTTTTCGGCCTTCATGGCGCTGTCGCTCACGCCGGCCCTGTGTGCCACGCTGCTGAAGCAGGTGGACGCCGGCCACCATGTCGAAAAGCGCGGCTTCTTCGGCTGGTTCAACCGTGGCTTCAAGCGCACCGCCAGCGGCTACGAGAGCTTGGTCGCGCGCATGCTGCGCGGCGCCGGCCGCTACCTGATCATCTACGCCGCGATCATCGCCGTGGTCGGCTTTGTCTACCTGCGTCTGCCCACGTCCTTCCTGCCGGCCGAGGACCAGGGCAACCT
>DATDER010000306.1:0-7270 GCA_036523095.1 Rubrivivax sp. | reverse complement strand
CGACCGAGGCGCCGGCGGCCTCGGCGGTGGCGCTGATCTTCTTGCCGTCGACCACCGCCTTGTTCGAGATCAGCTGCGCGAGCATGCCGCCGAGCGGGTAGTAGGTGCCGCCGGTGCCGCCGGTGGCGACGCCGAAGAACAGGCGCTGCTGCGCCAGCGCGGCGGTGGCGATCATGGCAGCGGCAGCGAACACGGCCGCGCTTTTCCAGGTGGGATTCATCGGGAGTCCTCGCTTCGTGGGTTGGTAGGCCACCATAAACGGGGCCACCGGCCCAGGCCCATCGTGATTTTCCCTGTCGAGGCAAGCACGGGGCGTGCCACTTCCCGAGGCCTTAGCATCCAGGCCAGCATGTCCCGCCACGACGTCATCGTCATCGGCGCCGGCGTCGTCGGCACGTCGGTGGCGTTCCACCTCGCTGCGCTCGGCGCCGGCCGCGTGCTCGTGCTCGAGCGCGGCCAGATCGGCGCCGGCACGACGGCGCAGTCGAGCGGCATCCTGCGCACGCACTACTCGGTGGTCGAGAACGTCGCGTTGGCGCGCCGCTCGTGGGCCGCGTTCAGCGACTTTGCCGCCTACGTCGGCGACGATGAGGCCTCGGCAGGGCTGGTGCGCTGCGGCTACCTGATCGCCGCGCCCGCGGGCGACCGCCTGGCGCCGCTCGCCGCATCGCTCGATGCCCAGGTCGCGATGGGCATCCCGGTGCAGCGGCTGTCGGCGGCCGAGGCGCACGAACGCCTGCCGATCTGCCGCTTCGACGACGCCGCGCTGATCGGATTCGAACCCGAGGCCGGATTCGCCGACGCCACGATGGTCGCCACCGGCTTTGCCCGCGCGGCACGCCGGCGTGGCGTGACGATCGTCGAGGGCGTGGCCGTGGACCGGCTGATCGTCGACCGCGGCCAGGTGCTCGGCGCCGACACCGCGCGCGGCCGCTTCGACGCGCCGGTGGTGGTGAGCGCGCAGAACATCTGGGCCGGCGAACTCGAGCGCTGGACCGGCATCCCGATGCCGCTGCGGCCCGAGCGCCACCGTGTGCTCGCGCTGGCCGGGCCGGCGCCGTACCGCTACACGATGCCGGTGTACAAGGACCTCGGCTCGCACGGCATGCTCTATTGCCGCAGCTACGGCGGCAGCCAGATGCTGGTCAGCGAAGGCATCGCAGGTGAGACACTGGCCGCGCCCGACAACGAGCCCGGGGACATCCCGCTCGACGCCGTCGCCGAGATCGGCGCGCAGGTGGCCGAACGTTTCCCGGGCTGGGAGGAAGCCGGCCTCGCGTCGTCGTGGACCGGGGTCTACGACGTCACGCCCGACTGGAACCCGGTGCTCGGCCGCGTGCCCGGGCTGCAGGGCCTGATCGTGGCGTTCGGCTTCTCGGGCCACGGCTTCAAGCTTTCGCCCGCGGTCGGCCGCGTGCTGGCGCAGGAGGCCCTCGGACTGGCCACCGACGTGCCGCTGGCGCCCTATGCGCTGGAGCGTTTTCGTGCCGGACGGCCGCTGACCGGGCGTTACGGCTCGGGCGCGGTGTCCTGAGCCGGTAGTCGCACGCCAAGCCGACATTCGGCGCCCTTCGACGCCGCGCGGGACGGCAAGGCTGCAGCGCTCAGCGCAGACCCAGCTCGAGCAGGCTGCCGACCAGCCGCTCCCGCGCTTCGACGAACCGGGGCTCCTGGCTCGGCAAGCGGTTCGTCACCTGCGCGGCGGTGATGGCGGGGTGACGGCGCATGTGCTCGGCGAAGGCCTGGCGGGCCTCATCGTGACGGCCCAGCCGTTGCAGCGCAGCGGCGTGGACCGGTGGCCAGGGCAGCGCGGCACTCGTCTGCGCCGCGATCTGGCTCCAGTCGCGCGCCAGTTCGTAGCGCCCGGCGCTGAAGTGGGCCATCGCCAGCCGGTACTGGCACTCGGCGCGGAAGGGGTCGCGCGGACTCAGTCGCAGCGCCCGCTCGAGCACCGGCACCGCCTCGTCGAAGCGGCCGTTGAAATACAGCGCCGGGCCGTGCGCGCACCACGCCAGCGGCAGCCCGTAGCGCTCGGTCCACTCGGTGGTCAGGCGCAGCAGCGCCGGAAAGTCGCGCTTCGCGACGAGCTGAAATGCCCGGGCGCCGTAGGTGTGCGTGCCGTCACGATAGAGCCGCTCGAGGTTCGCCGTGGCTTCCTCGTGCCGACGCAGCGCCGCCGGCCGGTCGGCGACCCAGCTGTTGAACAGCAGTGCGGGGATGGCGAAGCCGATGCCGGCCCACGCCCGCGCCGAGTCCGGGTCCATGGTCACTGCGCGCTCGAAGAGTGCCAGCGCCGCCAGCACGTTGTCGCGCGTGACGCCGCGATACCAGAGTGCGAAGCCCTGGATCGCAAGGTCGTCGGCCGTCACTTCGGTCGGTGACAGTTCCCGCCGGCGCTCGGCGGTGGTGCGGAACACTTCGGCCGTCAGCATGCGCTCGATCGCCATCGCAAAGTCGACGAGCGTCTGCGCCAGCTGGGGGCGCTCGGTGACGAAGGTGTCGGCCCAGCGCTGCGCGCCGGTCTCGCCGTCGATCAGCGCGATGTTCAGGCGCACGCTCGTGCCGTGCTGGCTCAGGCTGCCTTGCACCACGTGGCGCACGCCCATCTCGCGTGCCACCTGGCGCGGGTCGACGGCGCGGCCCTTGTAGGTGGCCGCGGTGTCGCGCGAGATCACCAGGCTGCCCTGCAGGCGCGCGACCTGGTTGACCAGGTCACCGTGCAGCACCTCGGCCAGCCGGGCGTCTTCAGGCGCGTCGCCTTCGATCGTCAGCGGCAGCACGATGATGGACAACGGCGGCACCGCGCGGGGCAGCGGGGCACGTGCCAGGTCGGCCGGTGTCTGCCATGTGGAGGCGGCTGCGCCGGCAGCCAGCCACGCGAGCGCGGCGGCCAGCAGTACGAAGCCCAGGATGGCGGCAGCGCCGAGCACCGCGGGCGCGCGCAGCACTCCGGTGCGGCCAGGGACGGGCGCCCCGTGCGCCCGCGCTCCGGGAAGCGCGGCCGGTGCCGGCGCCGGCTCGGCACGCACCTCGGCGTCGAAGCGATAACCGCGCCGGGGTACGGTGCGCAGCAGCGCCGCCCCGTCTTCGCCCAGCGCGCCGCGCAGTTCGTGCACGCACTGGGTCAGCGAATCGTCGGTGACCACCACGCCGGGCCAGACGGCAGCAACCAGTTCGTCCTTGGACAGCACCTGGCCCGGGCGCCTGGCCAGCGCGGTGAGCAGATCGAAAGCCTTGGGCCGCAGCGGCAACGCCTGGCCGTCGCGCAACAACTCGGCGCGGCCGAGGTCGAGGGTGAAGGGGCCGAAGCCGAGCCGCTGCCGCGGCGCCGGTGTGTCTACGGCGGGCGAATTCAGCGAACCCTCAGCCATCGTTCAGCGGCAATTCAGGACGCGGGACCGCACGGCCGGGACAGTGGAGATGCCACACGCGCTCTGCCCGTGCGGCTTCATCCACCCACCAGGAGCTGCTCATGTCCCGTGCCCTTTCCGTTGCCGGAAGCCTTGCGATCCTGATCCTTGCGTTCTGGATCGTGCAAGCGGCGAAACTTACCACTCCGTTGTTCGCCGCGGTCACGCACACGGCCGACGCCTCGGCGGTGGCGGCGCCCGAGGCGGACATAACCGCCGCGGCGGTCGACGACTTGGCCGCCTGGCCCATCGCAGCCGGGCGTTGAGCGCGCCGGTTCAGCCGGCCGCGCCGGCCCTCTGCGCCAGGAACTGGTGCACGAAGGCGATCGCCATGCTGCCTTCGCCCACGGCAGCCGCGACCCGCTTGACCGGACTGGCGCGCACATCGCCGCAGGCAAAGATGCCCGGCACCGTGGTTTCCAGCAGGTAGGGGTCGCGCCCCAGCGGCCAGCGTCCCGACTTCGCCGCCGCTTCGCCGGTGCGCACATAGCCCCGCTCGTCGCGCGCAATCGCGTCGGGCAGCCAGCCGGTCTCGGCGTCGGCGCCGATGAAGACGAAGACACCGCCGCTTTCCACCCGGCGGGCCTGTTTCGTGGCCCGGATCGCGAGGTCCAGCGCCACGAGCACCTTGTCGCCGTGCAGCGCCAGCACCTCGCTGTTCAGCTCGACGCGGATGTTTGCCTTGCTGCGGATCTGCTCGATGAGGTACTGCGACATGCTCTTTTCCAGGTTGTCGCCACGCACGACGAGCGAGACCGTCTTCGCATGGTTGGCAAAGTGCATCGCGGCCTGGCCCGCGGAGTTGCCGGCCCCGATGAGGTGGATGTCCTGGCCCTGCATCGCGCTCGCCTCGCTGCGCGAAGCGCCGTAGTACACGCCCTTGCCGAGCAGGCGGTCGAAGCCTTCGGTCGCCAGCCGGCGCCAGCTCACACCGGTGGCCAGGATGATCGAGCGTGCACGCAGGGTCTGGCCGCCATCGAGTTCGATCACTCTGGCGGCCGGGTCGAGGCGGGCGACCGTGCGCGTGACGACGATCTCGGCACCCAGGCGGCTGGCCTGCTGCAACGCGCGCCGCGCCAGCTCCTCGCCCGAGACGCCGGTCGGAAATCCCAGGTAGTTTTCGATCCGCGACGAGGTCTCGGCCTGGCCGCCGGGCGCCTCGCGTTCGATGACCAGCGTGCGCAGGCCTTCCGACGCGCCGTAGACGGCGGCCGCCAGCCCGGCCGGTCCGCCGCCGATGATCACGGTGTCGTACTCGTCGCTGCGTGGCTGCGTGTGCAAGCCGAGCTTGTCGGCCACGTCGTGGATGCCGGCATGCAGCAGCACCGTGCCGTCGTCGCAGACCAGCGCCGGCAGGTCGGCGTCCGACAAGGGCGGGCCGGTCCAGCGCGTGGCGAGCTCCGGTGCATCCGGCGTGATCCAATCGTACGAGATCTGGTTGCGGGTGAGGAACGAGCGCAGTTCGCGCACGGTGGGGTCCCAGCGCTGTCCGACCATCAGCGCGCGTGCCTTGGGGGGTGCGGTCGCGATGCCGCGCAGCCCGCCGATGCGCTCGCTGGCCAATGCGGCCACGTGGGTGAGCACCTGGGGCGCCGCCGCGGCCAGCGCATGGAACTGGCGCGCCGAGACCTGCATCACGCGGCTCGGCTCGGTGGCGTGGTAGCTGCCCTGGAATGGCGTGCCGAAGGTGATCGGCACCTCACCGAAGATCTGGCCGGGCGCGCGCACGCCGATGGTCCGCGCGATGCCGTCGACCAGCTTGCTGACCTCGATCCGGCCCGACAGCACCGCGAACAGCGCACGTTCGTCGCCCTCGTGCACGGCGTATTCGCCCGGCGCGAGCCGCAAGTCGGCCGCCGAATGCGCCAGCCGCGCCAGCTCCTCGGGCGCGACGGCGGCAAGAAATGGAAGGCCCCGGAGGTCTTCGGCGGAGATCATGCGCCCATCGTACGTCGGGGCCTTCGTCAGGGACAAGCCGGATCGAAGTCGGCGCTGCGCCGTGCTTGAATCTGGCGCCCGCTGTTCCGAGGGCAGGCCAGACCAAGGAGAACGCTTGCAGTTCCTGCAGTTGGTGATCGCCGGCATCGCGCAGGGCTGCATCTACGGCCTCCTCGCGCTCGGCTTCGTCCTCATCTACAAGGCGACCGAGACGGTCAGCTTCGCCCAGGGCGACCTGATGATGCTCGGCGCCTTCGGCGGCCTGGCCTGCATGACCTTCCTCGGCTTCCCGTTCTGGCTCTCGGTGCTGGCGACGATCGCCGCGATGGCGGTATTGGGACTCGCTGCCGAGCGGGTCGTGATCCGCCCGATCCTCGGCCAGCCGGCGTTCTCGATCGTGATGCTGACGATCGGCATCGGCTACATCCTGCGCGGCGCGGTGACCATGATCCCGGGCATCGGCACCGAGACCCATCTGCTGCCGGTGCCCTACAAGGACCAGATCTGGAACGCCGGCGGACTGGTGCTGAACGTCGAGCAGATGGTCGTGATCGCGATCACGGCGCTGCTGTGCACCGGCCTGTTCGTGCTCTTCCGCTACAGCAAGCTCGGCATCGCGATGCAGGCCTCGTCGCAGAACCAGCTGGCGGCGTATTACATGGGCATCCCGGTGCAGCGCCTGAACGGGCTCGTCTGGGGGCTCGCAGCGGGGGTCGCGGCCATCGCCGGCATCCTGCTGGCGCCGATCACCTTCGTGCACGCGAACATGGGGCTGATCGGGTTGAAGGCCTTCCCGGCCGCGGTGGTCGGCGGCTTTTCGAGCCTGCCCGGCGCCATCGTCGGCGGGCTCATCATCGGGATCGTCGAGTCGCTCGCGGGCTTCTACCTGCCCGACGGCTTCAAGGACGTGGCCGCCTACATCGTCGTGCTGATCATGCTGATGCTCAAGCCGAACGGCCTCTTCGGCGAGAAGGTGCGCAAGAAGGTATGAGGTTCCTCTTCCGCACCGACTACGCGCAGGACATCCGCCTCGCCAAACACGGCGGGCACGTCTTCTGGTACGGCACGCTGTTGGTGGCGCTGGCGGCCGCGCCTTGGGTCTTCCCGGAATACTGGCTCGCGCAACTGACCTTCGTGCTCATCTACGGCATCGTCGGCCTCGGGCTGATGCTGCTGGCCGGCTTCACCGGCCTCTTCTCGCTCGGCCACGCGGCGTTCCTGGGCGTGGGCGCGTACACGCAGGCGGTGCTGACGAACGCCGGGCTGCCGTTCCCGATCGCGCTCGCCTGCGCCGCCGGGCTGTCGGCCGCTGCGGGTGTGGTGGTGGGGCTGCCGGCGCTGCGTGTCAAGGGCATCTACCTCGGCATGGCGACGCTGTCCTTCGGCTTCATCATCGAGGAGGTCTTCGCGCGCTGGGAGAGTGTCACCGGCGGCAATGCGGGCCTGTCGGTCAAGTCGCCCGAGATATTCGGCTGGGCGGTCGACACGCCGACCGAGTTCTACGGCCTGTGCCTCGTCATCACGGTCGCCTGCACGCTGCTGATCCTGAACCTGCTGCGCGCGCCGACCGGGCGTGCCTTTGTCGCCATCCGCGACTCCGAGATCTCGGCCCAGAGCATGGGCATCCACCTCGCCTATTACAAGACGCTGTCGTTTGCGATCTCGGCCGCGCTCGCCGGTGTGGGCGGCGCGCTGTACGCGCACAACCTGCGCTTCCTGTCGCCCGACCAGTTCAACCTGCTGCAGTCGATCGACCTGCTGCTGATGGTGGTGATCGGCGGTCTCGGCTCGATCCACGGCGCGTTCCTGGGCGCGATCTTCCTCATCACGATGCCGCAGCTGATCTCGGCCTCGAAAGACTGGCTGCCGATGGCGATCGCCGACGCGCCGGGGCTCAAGTCGGTGATCTACGGCCTGGCGCT
>DATDER010000305.1:0-5309 GCA_036523095.1 Rubrivivax sp. | reverse complement strand
GCCTCGGGCACGCGGTGGGCCGCGTGCTGCGGCGTCAGATCGACCGCGCCACGGTGTTGATCGGCAAGGACACTCGCATCTCGGGCTACATGATCGAGTCGGCCCTCGAAGCCGGCTTTGCGTCGGCCGGCGTGGACGTGCTGTTGAGCGGGCCGCTGCCCACGCCCGGCGTGGCGTACCTGACGCGCGCGCTGCGCCTCGACCTCGGGGTCGTGATCAGCGCCTCGCACAACGCCTTCGGCGACAACGGGGTCAAGTTCTTCTCGGCGCGCGGCGAGAAGCTGCCCGACGACTGGGAGCGGGCAGTCGAAGCGGCGTTGGCCGAAACGCCGCAGTGGGCCGACTCGGCCGGCCTGGGCAAGGCGCGTCGGCTCGACGACGCGAGCGGACGTTACATCGAGTTCTGCAAGGGCACCTTCCCGCACGAATTCTCGCTCAAGGGCATGAAGCTGGTCGTCGATGCGGCGCACGGCGCGGCCTACCACGTGGCACCCGATGTGTTCCACGAACTCGGCGCCACGGTGACCAAGATCGGCTGCAGCCCGGACGGTATGAACATCAATCACGGCGTCGGCGCCACTGCACCCGCCGCGCTGGTGGCGGCGGTCCAGGCGCAAGGCGCCGACTACGGCATCGCACTGGATGGTGACGCCGACCGGCTCCAGTTCGCCGACGCGAGTGGCCGCCTCTACAACGGCGACGAGTTGCTCTACGTGATGGCGATGGACCGGCTTGCGCTCGGTGAGGCGGTGCCCGGCGTGGTCGGCACGCTGATGACCAACATGGCGGTCGAACTCGCGCTGCAGCGGCGCGGCGTGGCGCTGGTGCGCGCCAAGGTCGGCGACCGCTATGTGCTCGAGGAGCTGAACGCGCGGCGCTGGCAACTGGGGGGCGAAGGCTCCGGGCACCTGCTCGCGCTCGACAAGCACACCACCGGTGACGGCATGGTCAGCGCCCTGCAGGTCCTGCAGGCCGTGCGTCGCAGCGGGCAGACGCTCGCCGATTTGCTGCAGGAGGTGACGCTGTTTCCGCAGACGCTGATCAACGTGCGGCTGCCCGAAGGTGCCGACTGGCAGCGCAGTCCGACGTTCGCGGCGGCGCGCGAAGCCGTCGCGGCCGAACTGGCCGGCCACGGCCGCTTGCTGATCCGTGCCTCGGGTACCGAACCCGTGTTGCGCGTGATGGTGGAAGCCCGCGACGCCGCGCTGGCCCGCAACACAGCCGAACGGCTCGCGAGCGCCGCGCTCGCCTGAGTCAGGGCTTCACTTCTTCGGCGGCAGCAGCACGCGGTCGATGATGTGAACGACGCCGTTGCTGGCGCGCAGGTCGGGTTGGGTCACGACCGCCTCTTCGACCGTCACGAAGTTGCCCGCGCGTGACAAGGCCAGGTTGGCGCCCTGGAGTGTCTTGGCGGGTCCGTCCTTGACCTCACCGGCCGCCACGGATCCGGCCACGACGTGGTAGCTGAGCACCGAGCGCAGCATCTCCTTGTTCGTCGACAGCTCGGCCAGGGTCTTGGCAGGGACGGCCTTGAAAGCCTCGTCGCTGGGTGCAAACACGGTGTAGGGGCCGGACGAGCGCAGCGTGTCGGCCATGCCGGCATCGGCAATCAACTTGCTCAGGGTCGTCAGCTGCGGCGTGGCCGCTGCGGTGTCGGCGATGGTCTTGGGTGCAGGCGAGGTGGCGCAAGCAGCCAACACCGCTGCGGCGGTCAGGCCCAGCCAGGCTCTTTTGTCGATCAAGGGTCAGCTCCTTCGAGTTGGGGCACGGGTTGTGCTCCGACGAGAGGCTAGTGATGCGATGTGACAGCACGGTGACGGTTTTCTTGTGCCTGTTCCATCCGCAGGTGCTGTCACCATGTTGTCACACGGCCTTTCTAAAGTCATGGCATCGGACTCTTTCAAGCGAAAGGCATCTTCATGAACGTCAAGCTCTTGTCCAGCGCGCTCCTCGCCGTTGCGATGGCCACCAGCGCCGCTCACGCCCAGGACGTGACCGGTGCCGGCGCCACTTTCCCCGCGCCGATCTACGCCAAGTGGGCCGACGCCTACAACAAGGCGGTTGGGGCGCGCATCAACTACCAGTCAGTCGGCTCGGGAGCGGGCATCCGCCAGATTCGCGCAAAGACGGTCGACTTCGGCGCTTCCGACATGCCGTTGAGCGACGCCGATCTGACCAAGGACGGGATGATCCAGTTCCCGACCGTCATCGGCGGCGTCGTGCCGGTGGTCAACATCAAGGGCATCACGCCGGGCCAGATCAAGATGACCGGGCAGGTGCTGGGCGACATCTATCTCGGCAAGATCACGAAGTGGAACGACGCCGCGATCACTGGGCTGAATCCCGGTGTCCCGTTGCCAGATGCCGCCATCTCCGTCGTGCGCCGTGCCGACGGCTCGGGAACGACCTTCATCTTCACGAACTACCTGTCCAAGGTGAACGCGGACTGGAAGACTAAGGTCGGCGAAGGCACGGCTGTCAACTGGCCGACCGGTGCCGGCGGCAAGGGCAACGAGGGCGTCTCGGCCTTCGTGCAGCGTCTGCCCAACTCCCTGGGCTATGTGGAGTACGCGTATGCCAAGCAGAACAAGATGTCGCACATGCTGATGCGCAACAAGGACGGGGTCTACGTCGCGCCCGACGACAGCACCTTCAAGGCCGCTGCGGCCGGCGCCGAATGGGCCAAGACCTTCTATCAGATCCTGACGGAGCAGCCGGGCAAGGACAGCTGGCCGATCACGGGGGCCACCTTTATCCTGATGCACAAGGCGCAGGACAAGGCCGAGAGTGCAACCAACAGCCTGAAGTTCTTCGACTGGGCCTTCGCCAACGGCGACAAGATGGCCGACGACCTGGACTACGTGCCGCTGCCGATCGCCGTGAAGGACCTGGTGCGCAAGCAGTGGGCCGACAACCTGAAGGACGGCGCCGGCAAATCCATCGCCTACAAGTAGATCGCACCAGAAGAAGCGCGCGCCATGGCCGCTACACTGCCCGCGTCACCGCTCGGGACGCAACAACCGATGAGCAAAGACTCGGCGCCTGCGGGCGGGCCCCCTCCGATGGCGCAGCGCAAGCCCTGGGCCGACGCGCTGTTCTCACTGCTCGTTCATGGCGCTGCCTGGCTGACGCTGCTGCTGCTGGCAGGCATCATCGTCTCGTTGTTCATCGGCGCAAGCCCGGCGATCGAAAAGTACGGCCTGAGCTTTCTCTGGCGCACCGAGTGGGACCCGGTGAACGACGAGTACGGTGGCCTCGTGATGATCTACGGCACCCTGATGACCTCGTTCATCGCGCTCCTGATCGCGGTGCCGGTGAGCTTCGGCATCGCGCTCTTCCTCACCGAGTTGTCACCCGGCTGGTTGAAGCGGCCGCTCGGCGTGGCGATCGAGCTGCTCGCCGCGGTGCCTTCGATCGTTTACGGTATGTGGGGTTTGCTCGTGTTCAGTCCGATCCTGTCGACCTATGTGCAGCAGCCGCTGCAGCAGGTGTTCGAAGGCGTGCCGATCCTCGGCTCGCTCGTTTCCGGGGCACCCGTGGGCATCGGCCTGCTCTCGGCCGGCATCATCCTGGCGATCATGGTGATCCCCTTCATCGCCTCGGTCATGCGTGATGTCTTCGAGGTCACGCCGCCGATGCTGAAGGAGTCGGCCTACGCGCTGGGCTCGACGACCTGGGAGGTCGTTTCCAAGGTGGTGCTGCCGTACACCAAGTCGGGTGTCGTCGGCGGCATCATGCTGGGCCTGGGCCGCGCCCTGGGCGAGACGATGGCGGTGACCTTCGTCATCGGCAACTTCAATCAGCTGAACTCGTTGTCGCTCTTCGAAGCGGCGAACAGCATCACCTCGGCGCTGGCGAACGAGTTTGCCGAAGCCGGAGAAGGGCTGCACTCGGCTTCGCTGATCTACCTCGGGCTGGTGCTGTTCTTCATCACCTTCGTCGTGCTCTCGCTGTCGAAGCTGTTGCTCTTGCAGCTGAAGAAGGGTGAAGGGGGCCGGACATGAGCCGTATCTCCATCGACGGGCCGCGCCTGGCGCTGCACCGCCGGCGCAAGATGGTCAACGCGGTCGCGCTGATGCTGTCCCTCGGCGCGATGGCGTTTGGCGTCTTCTGGTTGCTCTGGATCCTGATCGAGACGGTGCGCCTGGGCGTCGGCGGGCTCGCGCTGACGGTGTTCACCGAGATGACACCGCCGCCAATGGCCGAAGTCGGCGGGCTCGCGAACGCGATCTTCGGCTCGGTCACGATGGTGACGCTGGCCACTCTGGTGGGAACGCCGATCGGCATCATGGCCGGCATCTACCTCGCCGAGTACGGTCAGAAGACCTGGCTCGGGCGGATCACGCAGTTCATCAACGACATCCTGCTCTCGGCGCCGTCGATCGTGATCGGGCTTTTCGTCTACACCGTGGTCGTGGCGCGTTTCAAGAGCTATTCGGGCTGGGCCGGTGTGCTGGCGCTGGCACTGATCGTGATCCCGGTCGTGATCCGCACGACCGAGAACATGCTCAGCCTGATCCCGAACGCGCTGCGCGAAGCGGCCTACGCACTCGGCACGCCGAAGTGGAAAGTGATCCTGTCGATCACGCTGAAGGCCGCGCGCGCAGGCGTCATCACCGGTGTCCTGCTGGCGCTGGCGCGCATCGCGGGCGAAACGGCGCCGCTGCTGTTCACCGCGCTGTCGAACCAGTTCTGGACATCGGACCTGCGCGAGCCGATGGCGAGCCTGCCGGTCACGATCTTCAAGTTCGCGATGAGCCCTTACGAGAACTGGCAGAAGCTGGCGTGGGCGGGCGTGTTCCTGATCACGATGGGCGTGCTGGCGCTGAACATCCTGGCGCGTGTGCTCTTCCGCAACAAACACTGAGGACAACAAGTTCATGGACACCCGTGTGCAAGTCGCGGCCGGCGAGAAACCCAAGCTCTCGGTGCGTGACCTCAACTTCTACTACGGTGGCTTCCAGGCGCTGAAGAAGATCAACCTCGAGATTCCCGAGCGCAAGGTCACCGCCTTCATCGGCCCGTCAGGATGTGGCAAGAGTACCCTGCTGCGGGTCTTCAACCGCATGTTCGAGCTCTACCCCGAGCAGCGTGCCGAAGGCGCGGTGCTGCTCGACGGCGAGGACATCCTGACCTCCAAGCTCGACATCTCGCTCATCCGCGCCAAGATCGGCATGGTGTTCCAGAAGCCGAACCCGTTCCCCAAATCGATCTTCGAGAACGTCGCCTTCGGCCTGCGGCTGCGCGGCATCAGCAAGGCGAGCGAACTGCGCGAGCGGGTCGAGCAGTCGCTGCGCGCGGCCGCGCTG
>DATDER010000304.1:0-5960 GCA_036523095.1 Rubrivivax sp. | reverse complement strand
GGCACGATGAACGCTGGTTCAACGCGACATCGTTCTGGCCCGGGGGTGTGACATGAAAACAACCAGCGCAGAGGCGCCGGCCGCCACGGGCGGCCCCGACATCGCGCCGCTGGTCGCCGACTTCTATGCCGCCGCGCCGGCCACGGTGCGGGTGGGCCTGCTGCAGGCGATGCTCAAGCCGGTCGGGCCACTGGCGCTGGTGACGATCGCCGCCGGCGCCTTCGGCAAGCTGTTGCCCCCCACACGCTGGCAAGGCGCCGAAGTCACGCCTGAAAGCGCGCAGGGCATCGGCGCCGAACAGGTGCTCGAACTGGCGCGTTATCTCGACCAGAAGTGCCCGGAGTGGCTGGCGCAACTGCCCGAACTGGTGCAGAGCAGGCCGTTGTGGATGGCCTCGGTCGGTGCGGCGCTGCTGCTGGCGCTGAAGGCCTGGCACGGTCGCCCAGGCGGGCACCCGTAACGGGCGGGGTCGGGGTCGACGGCGCGGCAGGTCACTGCGCCGTGATGCCTGCGGTCTTGATGACACGCGTCCAGAGTTCGATCTCGCTCTTGACGAAAGCGGTGTACGGCGCGCCGCCCTGCGTCGGGATGACGAAGCCGACCGACTCCATGCGCTGCTTGATCTCGGGTGAGGTCATGATCTTCTTCATCGCCGCTTCGAGCTTGTCGACGATAGGCTGCGGCGTGCCCTTGATGGCGGAGATGCCCGACCAGCTCAGCGCCTCGTAACCCTTGACGCCGGTCTCGGCGATGGTCGGCACGTCGGGGAAGAGCGCGTTGCGCTGCAGGCTCGTCACCGCCAGCGCACGCAGCTTGCCCGCCTTGATGTGCGGCAGCGCCACGTCCTGGTTGATGAACATCATCGGGATCTGGCCGCCCAGCAGGTCCTGCATCATCGGGCCACCGCCGCGGTAGGGGATGCCCACGATGTAGAGCGGCTGGCCGTTGACACCGCCCACCTGCTTCAGCAGCTCCATCGCCATGTGGCCCGACGCGGCGTGGGTGTAGCCGTAGTTCAGCTTGCCCGGGTTCTTGCGGATGTAGGCGACCAGTTCCTGGAAGGTCTTGAAGGGCTGCTCGGGATGCACCACGAGCAGGTTCGGGCCCGAGTGGACCTGGCTCACGTGGATGAAGTCGCGCAACGAGTCGTAGCCCAGCTTGGGGTCCAGGCCGTGCGCGACGGCGCTCTGGCCGACACCCGTCTGCACGATCGTGTAGCCATCGGGCGCGGCCTGCACCGCACGCAGCGTACCGATCGTGCCGCCGGCCCCGCCGATGTTCTCGACGATGAACTGCTGGCCGAATTCTTTCGACAGCGCCTGCGACACCATGCGTGCCATGACATCGCTGGTGCCGCCGGCGGGGAAGGGGCAGATGATCTTGACCGGCTTGCTGGGCCAGTTGTCCTGCGCCAGCGCCGGCAAGGCGGCGACGCAAAGGGCTGCGGCTGCAGCGGCGAGGAGGGTGCGGCGGATCATGGTGTCTCCAGTTCGTGTGGGGCCGATGGGCGTGACTTGACGCGGCTGGCCCAAGTGGAACACATGTGGGCAGCGGCGGATCACCCGCGCGAACCCGCGCCCGCCCCGGGCTTAGGGTCGCAGCGCCATGCCTTCCCAGGCCATGCCCACCGCGCGCTGCATGAGCCAGGTTTCCAGCGCCAGCCATTCGTCGGCATCGGGTGCGAAGGGCTCGGCGCGCACGCCGCTGAGGCAGCCGCGCAGGCGGCGCTGCAGCGAACCCGGCCCCTGCCACTCGAGCCGGTAGACCGGGTAGCCGGTCGGGTGCGCTTGCGGGATCGCGGCGCCGCCCAGGCGCTGCCCGGCGCGTTCGTCGTGGCACTGGGCGCAGGCCAGGTTGAGCTGGCCGAAGCGCTGGCGCCAGAGCACCGCGCCGCGCACGGCCCAGAGCTTCAGACGGGGGTCCGGGCTCACCGGCTGGCCGCGGCTGCGTTCGCCCAGCAGTGCGTTGAGCGCCAGGATCGCGGGGCCGTCCGGGCCCTGCGCTGCTTCGCCCTGGTGCGTCTGGCGGCAGCGGTCGATGCGCGCCGCCAGCGTCAAGGGGCGCCCGGTGCCGGCGTCGTGCACCGGGTAACGTGCGGCCACGGGCGGCGGCGCTGCGTGGCAGTCGGTGCAGCGGCTTCCGTTGGCGGCCGGCCGGGAAAACAGCGCCTCGCCTTCGGCGACGAAGAGATGGCCGGGGTGCTGGGTCGGATCGTGTTGCAGCGCCTGCAGCGGCGCGCTCATGTAATGGCTGCCGGGGACCCGTGTGTCCTGGGCCAGCGCTGCGCCGGCCCACAGCAGCAGCCATCCGAGCTTCATGTCAGCACGATCCGGCGTGTCTCCTGGTGGCGCAGGCCCCGGTCGCCTTCCCAGACGAAGCTCAGTTCACCCGGGCGCTCGGCGCGCAGCGTGAAAGCGATGTAGGGGTTGGCGGCGATCGCCGGGTACAGGTCGGCGCCGAAGACAAGCGTCCCATCGAGCCGGCACTCGAAACGTGTCGCGATGTCGCGTGGCAGCAGCACGCCGCCAGCGTCGCGCCGGTGGCCGGTCTCCATCGCATGCGCGAGCGTGGTGCGGATCTCGAACACGCTGCCGCGTGCGACGGCGGCGGGCAGGTGAATCAGCGCGCGTGTGCTCATCCGGGCCGCCCCATGCATCAACCCTCGACGCACGCCGCGAGCGTCACCAGCACGTCCACCCGCTGTTGCCAGACACTGCCGTCGTTCAGGCGCGCCAGCGCGACGATCTGCTGCGTGGTGGCGAGCCGGATGCGTGTGGACACCTCGGCGCGCCCGTTCTGCGGGCCGAGCTGGAACCTTGCGACGTCACGCTGCGGGTTGCGCTGGTTGAAGAGCGCGATCTCGGTCACGTGCTCGGCCGGCGTCATCGCGCTGTCGACACGCACCGTCACCGGCACCGCGTTGCCGTTCTCCACCAGCTCGGCGATCAGCAGTTTCACGCGCCCGTCGCGCGGCACGGCGCTGCCGGCCCAGGCGCGCACGGCGGCCTCGAGATCGGGCTCGGCGGCGCCCAGCGCCGGCAGCACGCTGACGAGCAGCCCAGCCACGGCGCTGCGGCGGTGCATCAGCGCAGGGTCTCGAGCCACGCGAGCACGTCCTCGAGCTGCTGCGCCGTCAGCACCCCCTGGCCCTCGCGGGCCGCGGCGACGCGCTGCAGGCCCTCGGTGCGCGTCGCCGACGGCATCACCGTCTGCGGGTTGAAGCGTTCCGGTGCCACCAACCGCTCACGCAGTTCGGCGCGTGTGTAGCGAGCGCCCACCCGCGCCAGATCGGGTCCGATCGTGCCCGCCTGCGCGGCAGGAACGCCCGGCATCGCGTGGCACAGCACACACAGGCCCGTGCTGCGGCTGTGCGCGACCTGCTCACCGCGCAGGGGGTCGCCCACCAGCACCGCGGCCAGCAGCACGGTCGCCAGCTCAGGCACGCTTCAGGCTGTGGTGCGACAAGGGCAGCTCGCGGATGCGCTTGCCGGTGGCGGCGAAGATGGCGTTCAGCACCGCCGGTGCGGCCACCGCGATGGTGGGCTCGCCCACGCCACCCCAGAACCCGCCCGAGGGCATGACGATGGTTTCGACCTTGGGCATCTCGGCCATGCGCAGCGTCGGGTAGGTGTCGAAGTTCTTCTGCACGATGGCGCCGTCCTTCACGGTGCACTCGCCGTAGAGCGCAGCCGAGAGGCCATAGACGAAACTGCCTTCGACCTGCGCCTCGATCTGCTGCGGGTTCACCGCATACCCGGGGTCGGTCGCGGCGACGATGCGGTGCACCTTCAACGCGCCGTCGGCGCTCACCGAGACCTCGGCACAGGCCGCGACGTAGCTGCCGAAGCCGTGCGTCTGCGCCAGGCCGCGGAAGACCTTCTGCCCGCCCACGTCGGGCGCCGGGGTGCCCCAGCCGGCGCGCTGCGCTGCGGCTTCGAGCACGGCGAGATGCTTCGGGTGGCCCTTCATCAGCGAGCGCCGCAGCGCCAGCGGATCCTGCCCGGTGGCATGCGCCACTTCGTCGAGGAAACACTCGAGGTAGATCGTGTTCTGGTTCAGGTTCACGCCGCGCCAGAATCCCGGCGGCACGTGCGGGTTGCGCATCGCGTGGTCGATCAGCAGGTTCGGCACCCCGTAGCCGAACATCGCCTCGCCGCCGCCGTTGTTCAGGCCCTGGAAGACCACCGGATCCTTGCCGTCGCGCACGTTCTGCGGAAAGATGCCAGCCAGGATGCTCTGGCCCGAGATGCGCATGTGCAGCGCGGTGATCAGGCCCTTGTCGTCGAGCCCCGCGGTGAGCTTGCACTGGGTGATCGGGTGGTAGAGGCCGTGGGTCATGTCCTCCTCACGCGACCACAGCAGCTTGACCGGCGTGCCGGGCAACTCCTTGGCGATCAGCACCGCCTGGCGCACCCAGTCGTGCACTGCGCCGCGGCGGCCGAAGCCGCCACCGAGGTGGATCTTGTAGACCTCGCACTGCGCCGGCGGCAGCCCGGCCGCTGCGGCCGTCGCGGCATGCGCGGCTTCGCCGTTCTGGGTCGGTGTCCAGACCTCGCAGCGCTCCGGCGTCCAGCGCGCGGTCGCGTTCATCGGCTCCATCGTCGCGTGGTTCTGGTGCGGGTAGGCGTAGACGGCCTCGACCCGCCGCGCGGCGCCGGCCAGCGCCGCTTTCACGTCGCCCTGGCTGTTGCCGACCGCGGCCTGCTCTGCGTTGAGGCCTTCCTTCAGCGTCGCATTGACGGCCGCTTGCTGCACCGCGGCGTTGGGGCCGAGCGCCCACTCGACCGGCAACGCGTCGAGCGCCTTCTTGGCATGCCACCAGGTGTCGGCGACCACGGCGACCGCGTTGTCACCGACCGCCACCACTTTCTTCACCCCCGGCAGGCCGTTGACCTTGGCCGCGTCGAATCCCTTGAGCGTGCCGCCGAAGACCGGGCAGGCGGCGATCGCCGCGTTCAGCATCCCGGGCAGCTTCAGGTCGGCACCGTAGACCTGCTTGCCGGTGGTCTTCTCGGCCGTGTCCAGACGCGCCAGGCGCTGGCCGCTCAGGGTCCAGTCCTTGGGGTCCTTCAGGTTCACGGTGGCGGGCGGCGCGAGCTTGGCCGCCGCGGCCGCCACCTGGCCGTAGCTCGTGCGCCGACCGGAACCCGGGTGGGTGATCACGCCCTTGTCGGCACGGCATTCGGCCGCCGGCACGCCCCAACCGTCGGCGGCTGCCTGGACCAGCATCATGCGGGCGGCGGCACCACCCTTGCGCACGTACTCGTGCGACTCGCGGATGCCGCGGCTGCCGCCGGTGGAGAAGTTGCCCCAGACCCGCTGGCGCGCGAGGTTCTGGCCCGGTGTCGGGTACTCGGTGGTGACGCGGGTCCAGTCGCAGCCCAGCTCCTCGGCGACCAGCTGCGACAGGCCGGTCAGCGTGCCCTGGCCCATCTCGGAGCGCGCGATGCGGATCACCACCGTCTCGTCGGGCTTGACCACGACCCAGGCGTTGACCTCGGGCGCCGCACCGCCCTGCGCCGAAGCGCGGGTCGGGAAGCCGAAGACGAACGCGCCAGCCGCGGCGCTGGAGCCGATGAACTCGCGCCGGTTGAGGTTGGCGGCCGCGCTCATGCCTCCCCCCGCGTCAGGTGGATGACCTGGACTTCGGCCGTGCGCGTGATGCCCGCGGCCTGCTTGATGCCGGCGCGCACCCGGTTGTAGGTGCCGCAGCGGCAGATGTTGGTCATCGTGGCGTCGATGTCGGCGTCGGTGGGCTGGGGCGTGGCCCTCAGCAGCGCCGCTGCTGCCATCAGCATGCCGCTCTGGCAATAGCCGCACTGCGGCACCTGGTGCTCGATCCAGGCGCGCTGCAGCGCATGCAGCCGCTCGGGCGTGCCCAGGCCTTCGATCGTGGTGATCTTCTGCGTCGGCTGCACCGCGGCGACCGGCAGCACGCAGCTGCGCACCGCTGCGCCGTC
>DATDER010000303.1:0-5344 GCA_036523095.1 Rubrivivax sp. | reverse complement strand
GGCCTCGGCACCCAGCCGCCGCAGCCGAGCTGGGGCCGCATGCTCAACGAAGCGCAGTCGCAGATGTTCCAGGCGCCGATGCTCGCGGTGTACCCCGGCGTGGCGATCGTGCTGAGTGTGCTCGGCCTGAACCTGATGGGCGACGGCCTGCGCGACCTGATGGACCCGAAGCTAGCGCGCCGTCGTTGACGGCTTACCATCCTGCGCCAAACCCGATACCGGAGAGCCTGCCATGAACCGTCGTCTTCGTTTGTTCGCCGTCCTGATTGCCGCGGTGTCGATCAGCGCCTGCGTCGCCTACCCCTACGGCTACCCGCCGGCCCCTGCGAATTTCGACCGTTCGTGGGACGCCGCGCTCGGCGCGGCGACCGACGCCGGCGTGCAGGTGACCTCGGCCGATCGCGCGAGCGGCCGCATCACCGGCAACAAGGCCGGCGCCCAGGTCGCGATCGCGCTGCAGCCGCGTGCCGACGGCAGCCTGCAGGTCAGCTTCGACGCGCCCGATTCGAAGGAAACGAATCCGACGCTGCAGCAGCGCTGGCTGCAGAGCTACGAGCGCCGCATGGGGCGCTGAAAGCGGACACACGATGAAGATCGACTTCGTCTCCGACGTCGCCTGCCCCTGGTGTGCCGTCGGCCTGAACTCGCTCGAGCGGGCGCTGGAACGCATCGGTCCCGAGCTGCCGGTCGAGCTGAACTTTCAGCCTTTCGAGCTCAACCCGACGATAACGGCCGAGGGCGCCGACGCGGCCGAGTACCTGCGTGCCAAGTACGGCATGTCGGCCGAGCAGCTGGCGCGCAACCGGGCGACGATCCGCGAGCGCGGCGCGGCGGTGGGCTTCGACTTCGGTGAACGATTGCGCGTCTGGAACACCTTCGACTCGCACCGCCTGCTCCACTGGGCCGGCCTCGAAGGCCCGCCCGACGCGCAGCGCCAGCTCAAACACGCGCTGCTGCGTGCCTATCACGGCGAGGGCCGCAATCCGGGCGCGCACGACGTGCTGCTCGAGCTGGCGGCCGCAGTGGGCCTGGATCAGGAGCGGGCGCGCCAGATCCTCGCGGGCGACGAGTTCGTGACCGAGGTGCGCGCGAACGAGCAGCACTGGCAGCGGCTGGGCATCCATTCGGTGCCGTCTGTGATCGTGAACGACCGCCACCTGATCCAGGGCGGGCAGCCGCCCGAGACTTTCGAACAGGCGCTGCGCCAGATCGCAGCCGCCGGCTGACGGGTGCAAGACCGGTAGCGCAGCATGGCCGGCGCTGCCACGAGTTCCACCGCGTCGCGCGCCATCGGCAGCCTGGCCGGCCCGAGGGGCTGGCCGCTGGTGGGCCACCTGCTGCAGTTCGACATGCCGCGCCTGCACTTGCAGATGGAAGCCTGGGCGCGCGACTTCGGCCCGCTCTACCGCATCCGCATCGGGCGGCGCGACGTGCTCGTGCTGTCCGACCCGGACGCCATTGCGGTGGCGTTGCGCGCAAGGCCGGACACCTGGCGCCGGTTGAGCAGCTTCGAACCGATCCTGCGCGAGATGGGCGGGCATGGTGTGTTCAGCGCCGAGGGCGACGATTGGCGGCGCCAGCGGCGGCTCGTGATGTCGGCCTTCGACCCCGCGCACCTGCGCCGCTTCATGCCGTCGCTGCTGCGCGTGGCCGAGCGCCTGTTGCGCCGCTGGGTCGGCGCCGCGCAGGCCGGTGCCCGAATGGACCTGCAGGCCGAACTGATGCGTTTCTCGGTCGACGTCACCGCCGGGCTCGCCTTTGGCGTCGACATGAACACCGTCGAGCAGGAACGAAGCGAACTGCACGAACACCTGGAAAAGGTCTTCCCGATGATCCACCGGCGCATGAACCTGCCGCTGGCGTACTGGCGCTACGTCAAACTGCCGGTCGACCGCGCCTTCGATCGGGACGTGCAGGCCATCCGGGCCGCGGGCCACGAACTGCTGGCTCAAGCGCACCAGCGATTGCGCGACCAACCCGACCGCGTGTTGGCGCCGACCGACCTGCTCGAAGCGATGCTCGTGGCGCGCGACGCCGACGGCAGCGCGCTGAGCGAAGAAGAGATCCTCGGCAACGTGCTGACCATCCTGGTTGCGGGCGAAGACACCACCGCCAACTCGCTCGCCTGGGCGCTGTACCTGCTGGGCCGGCATCCCGCGGCCTGGGATCGAGTGGTCGCCGAAGCCGACACTGTGCTCGGCGCCGCCACGTTGCCCGCGAGCGTGGAGCAGGTTCGTACGCTGCCCTACGCCGAGGCCTGCGTCAACGAGGCGATGCGACTGCACCCGGTGGCGCCGCTGTTGTTCCTGGACGCGTTGCGGGAGACCCGGGTGCTCGATGTCCAGGTCCCCGCCGGCACGACGCTCTTCTGCGCCATGCGGCCGGGGGCGGTGGACGCGGCGCGGATCGAGCAGGCCGGCGGCTTCGTGCCCGAACGCTGGCTCGGCGGCGACGCCACACTCGCCGCAGCGTCACCGAAGCGGGTGTCGATGCCGTTCGGCGCCGGCCCGCGGCTGTGCCCCGGCCGCACGCTCGCAATGCTGGAGATGAACCTCGTGCTGGCGCTGGTGGCGCGCAATTTCGAGTTGCTGGAGGTCGGCACCGATCAGGGCACGCCACCGGCAGAACGCATGGCTTTCACGATGTTCCCGCTCGGGCTGCGGCTGCGCCTGGGCCTTCGTGACGGCGCGCAGTCCGTGCGCGCCGGCGTGCACTGATGCCGCGCAACATCGAGATAAAGGCGCGCATCGACAGCGTCGAGGCGTTGTTGCCGCGCGCGCGTGCGCTGGCGGACGGCGACGCGGTCACGATCGACCAGGACGACACCTTCTTCGACGTGCCGCAGGGCCGCCTCAAGCTGCGCCAGTTTGCCGACGGCACGGCGGAATTGATCCACTACGATCGGCCCGACACCGGCGAGGCCAAGGCGAGCGATTATGTGCGCGTCCCGGTACCCGACCCGGCCGCACTGCGCGAAGCGCTGGCGCGTGCATGCGGCGTGCGCGGGCGCGTGCGCAAGCGGCGCTGGCTGCTGCTGGCGGGCCAGACGCGGATCCACATCGACCGGGTCGAGGCGCTGGGCGACTTCATGGAACTGGAAGTCGTACTGCGCGAGGGGCAGAGCGACGCCGCGGGCGATCTCATCGCCGAGCAACTGATGCAGCGCCTGGGCCTGACGCAGGCCCCCCGCCTGGCCGGGGCCTACATCGACCTCCCGGCTCGACCCAAGCTCGATCCGATCAGCGGCTGCGGCGCCGGCGCGTGACGCCGATGATGGCCGCCAGGCCGAGCGCGAGCATGGCGTAGGTGCTGGGCTCGGGAATCGCAGGCGTGGGGGGAATGACGATGATGTCGTTGTCGTCCGTCAGGCCCGCGTAGTCGATGCCGTAGAAGTCACCGGACAGGTTGCGATCGATCACCACCACGAGCGAACCGGTGAGGTTGATCTGGTCGAGCACGGCCTGCTCGAGTTCGAACGCACGGACCTTCGTCGTCAGGAATCCGTCGTTGAAGGCCCAGTTCTGGACCATGCCGTTGAAGGTGACGAGGACCGGGCCGAAGGCGGAGGCCTCGAAGTCCGCCAAGTCGAAGATGACGTTCCCTTCGGCCCAGCCACTGCCCAGGCCGGAGAAGGTGAACGTCGACACCATGCCGGTCTGCGGGCTGTAGCCGGGCTGGGAGGTGCTGTACGTGTCAGTGAACTGGGCGCCGTTGGTCGCGGCCATCTCGGCGGCACTGCGCCCGTCGTAGATCGGAGGCGCCATGGTGTGATTGGCGCCGTTCGGGATCCCCGTGCCGAAGCCGTCATCGTCGCCAATGATCCACGTCGCGGCCGACGCCGCGCCCATTGACGCGAACAACGCCGCCAGGACAATCAGACTGCGCATAAGGAAAGCCTCCGAGTTTTTTTCATTGGAGGGCGCACGGTAGGTTGAAAAGCAATGGCCGCAAAGGGCCGACCCCGCGAACCGGGGGTGGCGGACGGGCCGCGACCCCGCGAACCGGGGGGTGCAGGACGTGGCCGCAAGGCGTCGTGCAGAACGCTGCGGTCACACGGCACAATGGCCCTGCGGGCGAATCCGAGGCACACCGTTCGGCCCCAGCCCACGCCAACGACGCTGCCTTTTGACCACCCTCCTTGATGTCCAGAACCTGCACGTGACGCTGCAAACCGCGCGTGGCCCGGTCGACGCGCTGCGCGGGATTTCGTTCTCGATCGGCAAGGGCGAGACGGTGGGCCTGATCGGCGAGTCGGGCTGCGGCAAGTCGATCACGGCGCTGGCGCTGATGGGGCTTCTGCCCGACGGTGCGGCGCTGCGCGGTTCGATCCGGCTCGACGGCCGGGAACTGACATCGCTCGACGACGCTGCGATGTGCACCCTTCGCGGCAAGCGCCTCGGCATGGTGTTCCAGGAGCCGATGACCGCGCTCAACCCGCTGCACACCGTCGGCCACCAGATCGCCGAGCCGCTGCGCCTGCACCGCCGACTCTCGGCGCGCGACGCCCGCGCGCAGGCCCTGCGCCTGCTGGAGCGGGTGCACCTGCCCGAGGCGGCCAGACGCCTCGACGCCTACCCGCACCAGCTCTCGGGCGGGCAGCGCCAGCGTGTCGTGATCGCGATCGCGCTCGCCTGCGGCCCCGACCTGCTCATCGCCGACGAGCCGACGACGGCGCTCGACGTGACGATCCAACGCGAGGTGCTCGACCTGATCGGCGAGCTTGTCGCCGAAGACGGCATGGGCCTGCTGCTCATCAGTCACGACCTCGGTGTCATGGCGCAGACGGTGCAGCGCATGCTGGTGATGTACGCCGGCACGGTGGTCGAAAGCGGGCCCACGGCGGCGGTGTTCGAGCACCTGGCGCACCCCTACACCCGCGGCCTGTTCGCGGCGCGGCCGCGCCTCGGCCTGAAGCGGGGCACCCGCCTGGCCACGATTCCGGGGCGCGTGCCGGAGCTGGCCGACATGCCCGCCGGCTGCCCCTTCGCCCCGCGCTGCGCGCTCGTCATCGACGCCTGCCGCGCCGCCGCGCCGCCGAACGTGGCAGTCGCGCCGGCGCACTTTGCGCGGTGCCTGAAAGCCGAGGTCATCGCATGACCGCAGCGCTGCTCGTCGTCGACAAGCTCTGCAAGCAGTACCGCCTGCCGCGTGAGCACCTGCTGGCCGCAGCGCCGGTGGTGCAGGCGCTGTCGGATGTGAGCTTCACTCTGCAGCGCGGCCGCAGCCTGGGTGTCGTCGGCGAATCGGGCTCGGGCAAGAGCACGCTCGCGCGGCTGGTGATGGCGCTGGAGGCGCCGAGCGCGGGGCGTGTGCTGCTCGACGGGGTGGACCTGCACACCTTGTC
>DATDER010000302.1:0-2522 GCA_036523095.1 Rubrivivax sp. | reverse complement strand
GGCCGCGCTCGACCTCGGTTTCGCCGAGGGCCTGCGCGCGTTGATGCGGCAGGACCCGGACATCATCATGGTCGGCGAGATCCGCGACCTGGCCACGGCCGAGATGGCGATCCAGGCCGCACTCACCGGCCACCTGGTCTTCAGCACCTTGCATACCAACGATGCAGCCGCGGCGATCACGCGCCTGGCCGACCTGGGGGTGCCGCCGTACCTGATTTCGGCGACGGTCATCGGCGTGCTGGCGCAGCGCCTGGCGCGGACCCTGTGTCCCGCGTGCAAGCAACCCGACCCGAGCGAGGCGGCCGCCGCAGCGCTGACCCAGGCCCTGACGCCGTGGAAGCTGAAGGGCGCGGCGCGCATCTTCAAGCCGGCCGGATGCCTCGAGTGCCGCATGACCGGATACCGCGGCCGTGCCGGCCTGTACGAGCTGATGAGCCTCGGCGAAGCGGCGCGCGCCTGCGTGCACCCGACGATGGATGAGGACGCGTTGCGACGCCAGGCCGTTGCCGATGGTATGCATCCGCTGCGCGCGGCCGGGGCGATGAAGGTCGCCGAGGGTGCAACGACGCTCGAAGAGGTGCTTCGCACGACACCCGCCTGGATCGCCGCGGCGCGAGCATGATCGGCCTTACGTGGAAACCACAGCCGGGCCCGCTTGCGCGGCTGCCTAGAATGCGCTGAGCCGGCCGAACGCCGTGGGAGTGCGGACATGAAGATCAAGAGCGAACGCGATTTCTGGGCCGGCATGATGTTTCTGCTTATCGGCGTGGCCTTTGCCTGGGGCGCCACGACCTACAGCTTCGGCAGCTCGGCGCGTCCCGGGCCGGGCTACTTCCCGTTCGGGCTGGGCGTGTTGCTGGCGCTGCTGGGTGCGCTGGAGCTGTTCAAGGCCCTGACCATCGAAGCCGAGGGGGGTGCGCTGGTCGGCGACATCGCCTGGAAGCCGCTGATCGTCATCCTGTTCGCGGTCGCCCTGTTCGGCGTTGCGCTGCCGCGCTTGGGCCTGGTGATCACCCTGCCAGTGATGGTCCTGATCTCGAGTTGGGCCAGCGACGAATTCAGCTGGAAGGCCACGGTCGGCAATGCGATCGTGCTGATCCTGATGTCGTGGCTGATCTTCATCAAGGGCCTGAGCCTGATCATTCCCATGTGGCCGACGATCTTCGGCGCTGGCACCTGAACGCCGAAGGACAACCACCATGGACCTGATCAACAACCTTGCGCTCGGCTTCGGCGTCGCATTCACCTGGGTCAACCTGGCCTACGCATTTGGCGGTGCGCTTCTCGGCACCTTGATCGGCGTGCTGCCGGGCCTCGGCCCGGTGGCGACGATCGCGATGCTGCTGCCCAGCATCTACGCGCTGGACGCCACACCGGCGCTGATCATGCTGGCTGGCATCTACTACGGTGCGCAGTACGGCGGCTCGACAACCGCGATCCTGATCAACGTGCCAGGCGAGTCGAGTTCGGTGGTTACCGCGATTGACGGCTACCAGATGGCGCGCAAGGGACGCGCCGGGGCCGCGCTGGCCGCCGCCGGCCTGGGCTCGTTCTTTGCCGGTTGCGTCGGTACGATCGTCATCGCGGCTTTCGCACCGCCGCTGACCGAGCTGGCCTTCAAGTTCGGCCCGGCCGAGTATTTCTCGCTGATGGTGCTGGGCCTGATCGGTGCCGTGGTGCTGGCCTCGGGCTCGCTGATCAAGGCCATCGCGATGATCCTGCTCGGTCTGCTGCTGGGCCAGATCAACACCGACGTGATCTCGGGCGTGCCACGCTACAGCTTCGACATCCCCGAGCTGACCGATGGTATCGGTTTCGTCACCATCGCGATGGGCATCTTCGGCTTCGGCGAGATCATCGCCAACCTCGGCCGCCCGGCCGAGCACCGCGAGGTTTTCACGAAGAATGTGACCGGCCTGTGGCCGACCAAGCAGGATTTCCAGGATGCCTGGCCGGCGGTGTTGCGCGGCACCGCGCTGGGTTCGATCCTCGGCGTGCTGCCTGGCGGCGGTGCGCTGCTGGCGGCCTTCGCGGCCTACACGGTCGAGAAGAAGTCGCGCGGCCGCCCCGGCCAGGTGCCGTTCGGCCAGGGCAACATCCGCGGCGTGGCCGGCCCCGAGGCGGCCAATAACGCCGGCGCACAGACCTCGTTCATTCCGATGCTCACGCTCGGCATTCCGCCGAATGCGGTGATGGCCCTGATGGTCGGCGCGATGACGATCAAGGGCATCCAGCCCGGCCCGCAGGTGATGACCAGCAACCCGGAGTTGTTCTGGGGCCTGATCGCCAGCATGTGGGTCGGCAATGCGATGCTGGTGATCCTGAACCTGCCGCTGATCGGCATCTGGATCAAGCTGCTGACGGTGCCTTATCGACTGCTGTATCCGGCGATCCTGTCGTTCTGCTGCATCGGCCTGTACACGCTGAACAACAACTCGTTCGACGTCTACATGGGCGCGCTGTTCGCGGTCGTCGGCTACATCTTCTACAAGCTGGGCTGCGAACCGGCGCCGCTGCTGCTG
>DATDER010000301.1:0-2724 GCA_036523095.1 Rubrivivax sp. | reverse complement strand
ACTCGACCCAGTCCCACGCCACGCCGGCCTCGCCGTCGCGCGCGCCCCACATCGTCTGGCCCGTGCGGTCGGCGGGCGAGGTGACGAGCGTGCCCAAGTGCTCGAACGCCAGGTCGGTCTGGCGCCGGGCCTGCCACAATACCGCCGGCCAGGCGCGCAAACTCCAGGGGGATGTCGGGGTGGTGTGCATGGCTGTGTCGCAATCGCAAGTTGAATTGAAGAACATGTGCCCGAGTTTCGGCACCGCGCCGGGACTTGAAAGCTGTAAACCCTGTCAGGGGCGGGTGCACGAGTGCACGCGCCACACAACGGTCCACGGTGGCTGAACTCGATGTTTGACGGTGGCTACAAGACGGTGCTGGAGGCGCAGACCCGCGAGGAATTTCGCGCGGAGGTGGCGCGCTTCACGCAAAGCCTCGGCTTCGCAACGTTCTCGGCGATGACGGTCGTGGATCGCGGTGCAGGCGACAGCGACTTCGTCACCGTCGACAACACGCCGCTGAACTACATCGACAGCTTCAACGACCCCGCAGGGGCCCGGCGCGACCCGGTGATGCAGCACTGCCGGGCGCAGAGCATGCCCATCGTCTGGGACCAGCGCACTTACGTCAATCGGGGCGCCGCCGAACTCTGGGAGCATCAGGCTGCCTTCGGCTACGTGACCGGCATCGCGATGGCGTTGCACCTGCCCGAGGGGCGCCACTTCCTGCTCGGGGTCGACCGCGACAAGCCGCTGCCGGCCGACGCGGCCGAATTGCAGCGCACGGTCGCGGACCTCCAGCTCTTCGCCGTTCATGCGCAGGACGCCGCGATGCGGATCCTGGTCCCGCAAGAGCTGCAGCCCGAGCGCCCGGCGCTGACGCCACGCGAGTTGGAAGGCCTGCGCTGGACGATGGAAGGCAAGACCGCCTGGGAAGTCGGCGTCATCCTCGGCATCAGCGAGCGCACCGCGGTGCTGCACATCAACAACGCGATGCACAAGCTGGGCGCCGTCAACAAGCACCAGGCCGTGCTGAAGGCGCTGCGACTGGGTCTGATCCACTGAGCTCCGCGCCGCAGGGTTGACCCCCACCCTGTAAGAGCTGACAGTACCGCCGCCGTTTCGCTGCTGCTGGAATTGGCAGAGATGGGTGCATCCGGCTTGCACCTGAAACGTCGTTGGAGACCCTCATGAACACGAAACCTTCCACCCCGCAAGCCTCGCTCAACCCGCAGCCGGCACGTCGGGGACCGGTGCCGCTGGATCTGACCCAACTGCGGCAAGTCGTCGGCGGTGTCAAGGCGGTCGCCGAACTTCAGGCCCCGCGCGGTAAGTGGTAAGCCGGGCCCGGGTCGGCAGCACGCCCGGCCCGAGCTGCTCGTGGCGTCACCATCGTTCGTGACATCGCTGTTCCGGCCCGAGGCCGTCGAACAACAGCGCCAGCAATGGCTGGGCGGTGTGCGTCTGGTGCGCCCGTTGTCCTTGTCGCTGCTCACCGCTGGCGTGGTCGCGTCGGCGCTGGCCATCGGCGCCTGGCTCTACTTCGGCGAATACACACGCAAGTCCCAGGTGGCGGGCGTGATCGTGCCCGACCGCGGGCTGATCCGGCTCGTGCCGCCGGTGAGCGGCACGGTCATCGAACGCCGGGTCTCCGAAGGCCAGGCGGTGCGAGCCGGCGAGGTGCTGTTCGTGATCGCGCTCGAACGCAATACCCTCGACAGTGCCTCGCAGGCGCAGATCCAGGCCAGCCTGGACGAACGCCGGCGCAGCCTGCAGGACACGGCGCGCCAACAGGCGGCCCTCACCGCCGCGGGGCAGGAAGCGCTCGCGCGCCGCCTCGCCGACATGCAGCGTGAACTGGGCCAGCTCGACGCCGAATCGGCGCTGCACCGCCAGCGCGTGGCGCTCGCCCAACAAGCGCTGGCGCGCGTCGAATCGCTGCGCGCCGAGAACTTCGTCTCGCCGGCGCAGCTGCAGGCCAAGTCGGAGGAACTGCTGGCGCTGCAGACGCAGGCCCAAGGGCTGCAACGCCAACGCTCGGGCCTGTTGCGCGAACGCGCCGCTGTCGAGAGCGAACTGCGCAGCCTGCCGCTGCGCGGGCGTGGGCTGCAGGGCGAGATCGAACGCGACCAGGCGACCTTGGCACGCGAGTCGGCCGAGTACCAAGGCGCACGCCGGGTCGAGGTGCGTGCGCCGCACGACGGCACCGTGAGCGCGCTCGCGGTCGAGACCGGTCAGTCGGTGACACCGGCCGGCGCGCTGGCCAGCCTGGTGCCGGCGGGGGCACAGTTGCAGGCGCACCTGTTCGCACCGTCGGGTGCGATGGGTTTCATCCAGCCCGAGCAAGCGGTGCGACTGCGCTTGCAGGCCTTCCCGTACCAGAAGTTCGGCATGTTGCAAGGGCGTGTGCTTCAGGTGTCGCGCACGCCGCTGGGCCCGAACGAGTTGTCGAACCTGACCGCGGCGGGGCCGATGTCCGGCCCCGCCGGGCAGCCGGGCGAGGCGCTTTTCCGCATCACCGTCGCGCTCGACGCCGACCCGGCGGCACACGGCTGGACACAAGCGCTGATGCCCGGCCTGCGTCTGGACGCCGACGTGCTGCTGGAACGCCGGCGCCTGGTGGAGTGGCTCTTCGCACCGGTGCTGGGCCTGGCTCAGCGGGCGGGCTGATGGAACCCACGCTGGAGCTCGGCTGGAAAGCCCAGCGGGTGCCGGTGGTGCTGCAGGCCGAGGCGGCCGAGTGT
>DATDER010000300.1:0-3388 GCA_036523095.1 Rubrivivax sp. | reverse complement strand
GTCGCGCACACGCAGCGCGATCGCGGTGATCGCCGGCCGTTCGGTCGGCTGCAGCGCGCGCGGGTGGTGGCTGACGTGGGCGTTGATGACGATGTTCATGCTCCCCTGGCGGTAGAGCAGCACTTCGCGCGAGCGGTGGCGAGCCACCGGCCGGAAGCCCATGACTTCGAGCACCTGACCCAACGCCTGCGGCTTGGTCGTGGCGTATTCGATGAACTCGATGCCTTCGAGCCCGAGCGGGTTGGCAGCGTCGCTGAAGTGTTCGCGGTCGGCGGGGAGGGTCATGGCGGGTTCCTCGGACACATAAGGATCATCGGGCGTCGGTCAGGACAATGCCACACGTCGACCGCTGCGTGCGGCTTCGGCCAGGGCGAGCGTGACTTCCAGCGTGCGCGTGGCGTCGCGCACCGTCACCCGCGGCGCCACTTCGCGCCGCAGCACGGCCAGGAAGTGTTGCAGCTGGCGCGCCAGCGGGTCGACGTCGGGCAGCGTGTGGTCGCGGCGATGCAGGGGCTGGAACCACGACGCGGCGCCGTCGTAGAGGTACCGGCGCATCGTGGGCACCTGGAGCGAGCCGCGGGTGCCGGCAATGACATAACAGTCCTGGTCGGCGTGGTGGTCGTAGGCCTTGTTCTCGCCCGCGGTCTGCTCCCAGCTGCGCGGGCTGGCCGCCGCGTCGGACAGCATGAAAGTGCCTAGCGCACCGTTGGCAAAACGCAGGTTGATCGCGACCGTGTCCTCGACCTCGAAACCACGCGCCGCGTTCGACACCAGCGCCTGCACCTCGACGATCTCGCCGACCAGCACACGCAGGTTGTCGATCTCGTGCACCAGGTTGATCAGGATCGGCCCGCCGCCCGGCTGCCGGCGCCAGGGTGCGTCCGAAAAGTACGCGTCGGGCTTGTGGAAGGTGGCGCTGGCAACGACCGCCACCAGCCGGCCGAGGGCGCCACTTCGGATCTGCGCCAGTGACGCCTCGAGCACCGCGCTGTGGCGACGGTGGTGCCCTACCAGCACCGGCACGCCGGAGGCCTCGACCGCGGCGACCAGCCGCCGTGCTTCGGCCACCGAATCGGCCACCGGCTTTTCCACCAGCACCGGCACACCAGCGGCGATGCACTCCAGCGCGCCCGGCACGTGCAGCGCGTTCGGCGTGGCCAGGATCACGCCGTCGGGCCGGTGCAACGCGAGCATCTCGCCCAGCGTGGCCAGCAGCGGCACGCCCAGGTCCAGCGCCAGCCTGGCAGCGCCCGGCGCCGGATCGGCGAGCGCAACGAGTTCGCAGCCTGGCGTCGCTGCGATGCGCTCGGCGTGTGCGCGCCCGATCACACCCGCGCCGGCCATCGCCAGCCGCAGCGACATCAGGCAGCCTTGGGCGCCGCGGCGTGCGCGCCGCCCAGGAACAGACGTTCGATGTCGGGATCGGCCAGCAGCTCGTCGGCCTTGCGGTGCAGCACCAGGCGCCCCGATTCGAGCGCGATCGCCTCGTCGGCCATCTTCAGCGCGCTCTTCACGTTCTGCTCGACCATCAGCACTGTGGTGCCGCCGTCGGCCAGTTTTCGGAGCAGCTTGAAGACGTCCTGCACCACCAGCGGCGACAGGCCGATCGACGGTTCGTCGATCAGCAGCACCTTGGGCCGAAGCAACAAGGCACGGCCCACCTCGAGCTGTTTCTGCTCGCCGCCCGAGAGCGAAGACGCCGCGCTGTGGAGCCGCTCCATCACCCGCGGGAAGAGCTTCAGGATCTCGGGGATGCGCTCGTGCGTGGTCTTCATCCCGAGCGTGATGCCGCCGAGTTCGAGGTTCTCGATCACCGAGAGCTGGCCGAACAGGTTGCGCCCCTGCGGCACGAAAGCGATGCCGTGTTTCGTCAGCAGTTCCTTCGAGCCGGTGCCGGTGATGTCCTGGCCTTCGAGCAGCACCTTACCCTGGCGCACCTTGAGCAAGCCGAACAAGGTCTTCAGCACCGTGCTCTTGCCGGCGCCATTGGGCCCCAGCAGCAGCGTGATCTTGCCGCGCTTCGCCTTCAGGCTCAGGTTGTTGAGGATCATGAATTCGCCGTAGCCGGCGACCACGTCGTCGAATTCGATCGCGATGTCGGTCATGACTGCCCCTCGTCCGAGGAGTACATCGGCCGATCCCCCGAGGGGATACGGGCCGGCTTGGGGGCGGCCCGGCGCTCGGCCCGCTGCGTCGAAGAAGGTTCGTGGTTCATCGTCAGCTCCCCAGGTAGGCGTCGAGCACCTGTTTGTTGGCGCGGATCTCGGCCGGCGTGCCGATCGCCATCACCGTGCCTTCGACCATCACCATGACGCGGTGGCACAAGCCCATCACGAAGTCCATGTTGTGCTCGATGACGACGAAGCTGGCGACCTTCTGCCCCGCGGCGCGGGTCTTATTCAGGTCCTTCAACAACGTGCTGATGCCACCGACGAGACTCGGGTTGACGCCTGCACAGGGTTCGTCGAGCAGCACCAGGTCGGGCTCGCTCATGAAGGCCATTGCGATGTCAACCAGCTTCTGCTGGCCGTAGCTCAGGTCACCGGCCTTCTTGTCGGCGACGTGGCGGATGCGGAACTGGTCGATCAGCGCGTCGGCCTTGGCACCCATGCCCGAGTCGCTGGGCGCGAACATGCGGCTCCACATGCTGCCGTGGTGTTCCTGCGCTGCCACAAGCAGGTTGTCCCGCACCGTCATCTTGCCGAAGACCTGCAGCGTCTGGAAGGTGCGGCCGACGCCGCGCTGGTTCAACTGCTGCGGGCTCAAGGAGGTGATGTCCTGGCCGTTCAGTTCGATCCTGCCTTCGTCGGGCGTGATCTGGCCCAGCACGCTGTTGAACATCGTCGTCTTGCCCGAGCCGTTGGGCCCGATGACACCGAAGATCTCGCCCGGCAGCACCTCAAACGACACACCACCGACGGCCTGGATCGCGCCGTACGCCTTCTTCAGGCCGGTGACCTTGAGCAGCGGGGCGCTCATGGCTGGGCTCCGATCTGCGATGCGGCGGCGGCCCGTGCAGCGGAAGCTTCCCTGGCCAGGCGCTTGGCGCGCAGGCGGTCGGGGATGCTCAGCAATCCGTCGGGCAGCCACAACATCAACATCACGACCGCGGTACCGAAGACGAACAGGTACCAACCCTGCGCGAATCGCAGCCACTCGGGCAGCAGCACGCCGACGGCGGAGCCGAGCAGCGGGCCGAAGAAGTAGCCCGCGCCACCCACCACCACCATCAGGTACATCATGATCGATGCGCCCACCGTAAAGGGTGCCGGCTCGATGAACTCGACCAGGCTCGCGAACAGGGCCCCGGCGATGCCGGCGTAGACCGCGCCGATGGCAAAGCTCAGCAGCGTGTAGGCCTGGATGTTGACGCCCAGGCTCTCGGCCC
>DATDER010000299.1:0-2863 GCA_036523095.1 Rubrivivax sp. | reverse complement strand
TGGAGCCCGAGCAGCTCAAGGAGCTCGTCGAAGGACGTCTCGTTCGTGTGCACCGGCCTCGGCGGCGAGAAGGTGGTGATGGGCGGCGGCGCCTTCGTGCTGCCGATCGTCCACGACGTCACCGACGTGAGCATGAACACGCTGCGCCTCGAGGTGCACCGGACGCGGGACAAGGCGCTCATCACCAAGGACCGGATGCGGGTGGACGTGATCGCCGAGTTCTACGTGCGCGTGGCCGCGCAGCCCGAGTCCGTGGCCGCGGCGGCGCAGACGCTGGGCCTGCGCACGATGGAGCCCGAGCAGTTGAAGGAACTGGTCGAAGGCAAGTTCGTCGACGCATTGCGCACCGCGGCGGCCGAGATGACGATGGAAGAGCTGCACGAAAAACGCGGTGTCTACGTCAAGCGCGTGCGCGAGGCGGTCGCCGGCGACCTGACGAAGAACGGCCTCGAGCTCGAAGCCGCTTCGCTGACACAGCTCGACCAGACCGGGATGGACTACTTCAATCCGAGCAACGCCTTCGACGCCGAGGGCCTGACACGGCTGACCGAACAAATCGAGCAACGCAAGAAAGAGCGCAACGACGTCGAGCAGGACACGCTGATCGCGATCCGCAACAAGAACCTCGAGGCCGAAAAGCTCTCGCTCGACATCGACCGCGAAAGCGAATACGCGCGCCTGAACCAGCAGCGCGAAGTCGAAATGGCGCGGGCACGCCAGCGCGCCGAGGTCACGACCGAACGCGCGCAGCGCGAACAGGCCGCCGAAGGGGCGCAGATCGCGGCCAAGCAGACGATCGACGCCGCTCGCATCCGCGCCGAGCAGAGCATCGAGGAGGAGCGCATCGGCAAGGAACGTGCGATCCAGGGCGCCGAGATCGAACGCCGCATGACACTCGAGCTGGCCGAGCAGCAACGTGCGATCGCGGTCGCACGCGAGAGCGAGGCGCAGAGCGTGGCGCAAGCAGCAGCCGACATGGCGCGCGCCGAGGCCGTGACGGCCGAAGAACGTGTCTTCACCGCGCGCGAAGTCGAATCCGCCGAGCGCAAGAAGGCGATCGACCTCATCGGCGCACGCCAGACCGCCGAACGCGAGGCGCTGCGCCTGACGAGCGCGGCGCAGGCCGAGAAGGAAGCCAGCGCCGACCGCGGCGCGGCCGTGCGTGCGCAGGCCGAGGCCGACGCCGATGCCGACAAGATCAGGTCGATGGCGCTGCGCGTGCGGGCCGAGATCGAAGCCGAGGCACTGCAGATGATGAACAACGCGCACAACATGCTCTCCCCCGAGGCGCGCATGTCGGCCCTGCGCATGCGCCTGGTCGAGAAGGCCGAAGGCATCATCCGCGAATCGGTGAAACCGATGGAACGCATCGAGGGCATCAAGATCCTGCATGTCGACGGGCTCGGCGGCTCTGGGGGCGGCAACGGCGACGCATCGCATGGCGGCGGCAACTTCGCCGACGGCGTCGTGAACTCGGCCCTGCGCTTCCGCGCCCAGGCGCCGCTGGTGGACCAGTTGCTGCGCGAGATCGGCATCGAAGGCGGCGACATCCAGCGCCTGGTCGGCGGGGCCAGCGGTGCCACCGCCGCGCTGCCGCCCGCAACGCCGCCGAAGGAATAGGCCCATGATCAAGGTCTACGCCTCGAGCGTCATCGACGCCGGCGCCGACACGGTGTGGAGTCGTGTGCGTGATTTCAACGGGCTGCCGCAGTGGCACCCGGCGATCGCCGACAGCCGGATCGAGAACAACGAACCGAGCGACCGCATCGGCTGCATCCGCCACTTCCATACCCGCGAAGGCGGCATGATTCGCGAGAAGCTGCTAGCCTTGAGCGACTACGACTACAGCTGCACCTACGAGATTCTTGAAAGCGGCATGGGTGTGGCGAACTACGTTGCCACGCTCAAGCTCACGCCGGTGACTGACGGCGCACGCTGCTTTGCCGAATGGAGCGCCGAGTTCGATTGCGACGAAGGACGCGAACGCGAGCTGACCGATCTGATCGGCGGCGCGGTCTTCCAGGGTGGCTTCGACGCGCTGAAGCGGCACTTCGGGCGCCGCTGATGGGCCCCCACGCTCGCATGCGCTCGCTGCCCCCCGAGGGGGCGCAGGGCATCCTTGGGGCGGCCCGGCGGAAGCCCTGATGCTTCAGAAAGTCGTCCGCTCGACCATCATCGACGCGCCGATCGAGCGGGTCTGGGCCGTGCTGCGCGACTTCAACAGCCACGACCAGTGGCACGACGTGGTCGAGCAGAGCCGAATCGAAGGCGGCGAGCGTGGCGACCAGGTCGGCTGCGTGCGCAGCTTCACGCTGAAGGACGGCAACCGCATCCGCGAGCAGTTGCTGACGCTCTCGGACCGCGAATACAAGAGCACCTACTGCATCGTCGAAGCGACGGTGCCGCTGAAACGCTATGTGGCCACCGTGACGCTGAAGCCGGTCACCGACGGCAACCGCACCTTCTGGCACTGGGAGTCGAGCTTCGGCACACCGCCCGGCATGGAGCGTGAACTGCACGACGTGGTCGCGCGGGGTGTCTACGAGGCGGGTTTCGAGAACCTGCGTCGGCACCTGCGCAGTGGCGCCGACGTTTGGCGCGGCGCGGCACTGATGCCTACCGCTTTGCCGCTGCCATCACGCCGCGTTGTCGTGCCGCGCTACGGCGACGCCGCTGTGCTGACGGCCGAGAACAGCGAGGCACCGGCGCCAAACGAAGGCGAGGTGCGCATACGCCAACGTGCGATCGGCGTCAATTTCATCGACACCTACCTGCGCCGGGGCTGGATCCCGCCGATGCTCGCCGCAGGCGGCACGCCGGGCATGGAAGCCGCCGGCAGCGTGATCGATGTCGGCGCTGGTGT
>DATDER010000298.1:0-53889 GCA_036523095.1 Rubrivivax sp. | reverse complement strand
TCGACGGCCCGGCGATCATCGCCGAGCGCAACGCCACGACAGTCGTCGAACCCGGCTGGCGCGCGCAGGTCAGCGCGCTGGACCACTTGCTGCTGCAACGCGTGGCCCCGCGCGAACAGCGCCGCGCCATCGGCACCATGGTCGACCCGGTGATGCTCGAAGTCTTCAACAACCTGTTCATGAACATCGCCGAGCAGATGGGGTTGCGGCTGCAGAACACCGCCTACTCGGTGAACATCAAGGAGCGCCTCGACTTCTCCTGCGCGCTCTTCAACGCCGCGGGTGAGCTGATCGCCAATGCGCCGCACATGCCGGTGCACCTGGGCTCGATGAGCGAGAGCATCAAGACGGTCATCGACCGCAATCCGCAGATGCGCGAAGGCGACGTCTACGTGTTGAACGACCCGTACCACGGCGGCACGCACCTGCCCGACGTGACGGTGGTGACGCCGGTGTACCTGGACCGCGGAGACGAACGGCCGTCTTTCTACGTCGCATCGCGTGGCCACCACGCCGACATCGGCGGCAGCACGCCGGGCTCTATGCCGCCCTTCAGCAAGACGATCGACGAAGAAGGGGTTCTGTTCGACAACTTCCTGCTCGTGCGCGACGGCACGCTGCGCGAGGCCGAGCTGGTCGCGCAGTTGCGCAGCGGCACCTACCCCGCACGCAACCCGCAGCAGACCATCGCCGACCTGCGCGCGCAGATCGCGGCCAACGAAAAGGGCGTGCAGGAACTGCGTGCGATGGTGGCGCAGTTCGGCCGTGCCACCGTCGCCGCCTACATGCAGCACGTGCAGGACAACGCCGAAGAGTCGGTGCGGCGTGTCATCACGGCGTTGAAAGATGGCGAGTTCACGCTCCCGCTAGACAACGGCGCGCGGATCACGGTGAAGGTCACCGTGCACGCCGCCCAGCGCGAAGCTACGATCGACTTCGGCGGCACCAGCGCGCAGCTGCCCAACAACTTCAACGCACCCAAGGCGGTGACGATGGCCGCCGTGCTCTACGTCTTCCGCACGCTCGTCGACGACGACATCCCGCTCAATGCCGGCTGCCTGAAACCGCTGCATGTCGTGGTGCCCGCGGGCTGCATGTTGAACCCGAATCCGCCCGCGGCGGTGGTCGCCGGCAACGTCGAAACCTCCACCTGCGTCACCAACGCGCTCTACGGGGCACTCGGTGTGATGGCCGCCGGCCAGTGCACGATGAACAACTTCACCTTCGGCAACGAGCGCCACCAGTACTACGAAACGATCTCCGGTGGCTCTGGTGCCGGGCCGGGCTTCAACGGCACCAGCGTCGTGCAGACGCACATGACCAACTCGCGCCTGACCGACCCCGAGGTGCTCGAGTTCCGCTTCCCGGTGCGGCTGGACAGCTACGAGATCCGCGCCGGTTCGGGCGGTGCAGGGCAATGGCGCGGCGGTGACGGTGGCGTGCGGCGGGTGCGTTTCCTGGAGCGCATGACGGCGTCGATCCTGAGCAACGGCCGCATCGTGCCGGCGTTCGGCAGGGCAGGTGGGCAGCCCGGTGCCTTGGGAATCAACCGCGTCGAGCGCGGCGATGGGCGCGTCGAGACGCTGGGCCACATCGGCTCGGCGGCGATGGAGCCGGGCGATGTGTTCGTGATCGAAACGCCCGGTGGTGGCGGCTACGGCCCCGCGGGCTGAAGGCTTCACGCCGCCAGGCGGCGTATCGCATCGAGCACGTCAGCGCCTGCGTCGGTTTTGCGGAAGTAGGCACCGCAGCCGGAGGCCTCGGCCTTGGGTACACGTCGCGATTGGAGCTGAGAGATAGCGAGATAGCCAGATTGATCGGGCCTCAAGAAGCGCGGTCGATCCAAGACAGGTCGAAGCGCCACCGACAATCTGGTGCATGCCGCTCCCCACCGTCCTGCTCACCGGCTTCGAGCCCTTCGGCCGCGAGGCCGTTAACCCGTCGTGGCTCGTCGCCCAAGCATTGCACGGCCACACCATCGACCAGACGCAGGTCCGCGCCGTGCAACTGCCCTGCGTCTTCGGCCGCGCGCTCGACGCGTTGGACGCCGCCTTGCGTTCGACCCGGCCCGTGCTCGTGCTGGCACTCGGGCTGGCGGCCGGCCGCGCCGAACTGTCGCTCGAACGCGTGGCGATCAATGTCGACGATGCGCGCATCCCGGACAACGCGGGTCGGCAGCCGATCGACGAACCCGTCGTGCCGGGCGGCCCGGCGGCTTACTTCAGCACGCTGCCGGTCAAGGCCGTCGTCGCCGCGCTCCACGCCGCCGGGATCCCCGCCGGCGTGTCGCAAAGCGCCGGGACCTTCGTCTGCAACCACGTCTTCTACGGCCTGCAACAGCGCCTGGCCGGCAGTGGCGTGCGCAGTGGCTTCATGCATGTGCCGCTGCTGCCCGAGCAGACGCTCGGCCGGCCCGGCGTGCCCGACCTGCCGCTGGCGACGATGGTCGCGGGCACGCGCCTCGTGATCGAGACCGTGCTCGGCTTCGGCAGCGGCGACTTGCGGCTGGGCGGCGGGAGCGTGGCCTGAGTCGGCGTCTTGCCGGCGTCACCGGCCAAGGGTTCCTCGAGCAACCGGTGCATGATGTGTCATGGCGATGAAAACGGTGATCATGGGCGGTCTGATGAGCATCATGGCAAGTGCCTGTGCGGTGGACAACGGGGCGGGTGCACCGCCACCCGGGTCCCCCGCTGCCGCGGGATCCGGATTGGCCGAGGTCGTCCGTGCCGCGCGCGAAGACGCGGCGCGCCGCAGCGGGGCGGCTGCCGAATCGCTGGTGCTGATCAGCGCCGACAGCGTGACCTGGTCCGACGGCAGCCTGGGCTGTCCACAGCCGGGCATGGCCTACACGCAGGCGCTGGTGCCAGGCTACCGCGTGCGCCTGCGTGGACCCGGGGGCGAGATGGACTACCACGCCAGCGTACGCGGTGGTCTGGTGCTGTGCCCGGCGGGGCGGGCGGTGGATCCGCTGCCGGGGGCGAGTCGAATCTAAGGTCCGTCCCGGTCTCGCGCCGTGAGACCACGCAGGCCGCGCACCAAGACCATGAAAAACGCCCCGGGGATCGCTCCGCGGGGCGTTGTGCGGCAAGGGCCGATGGCCCCCGCCTGACTTCAAGGCGTGTCGATGCGCACGATGGTCGGGTTGGGCATCCCCGAAGCGCCGCTGTAGGCCACCGACCCCAGGTACTTCGTCGCCGGCGCCAGACCACTGGTGCTGATGGTGATCGGACCGGTCTGGCCGATGCTGGCGGCGGCGGGCGCGCCGACCGTCATGTTGCCGGCGGCCGTCGAACCCAGCGCCCACGCGTGCAGCTTGAACGGCGAGGTGCCGGTCGGCAGGCCCCAACCATGCATGAACACGTAGTAGGTACCCGGGGCCGGATTGACGACGTTCACCTCTTCGTCCGATCCGCCACTGCCGCTGCCGGCCACGAAGGCACCCGTCGGGCCGTACACGTACAGGTCGATATCGCTGCCCGCTGCGACGTCAGCGTCGAACAACGAGAAGCGGGCGTGCGTCGAGCCGGCAGGCACATTGACGGTGACCATCGTGGTGCCGGTCGGGTCGGACGGGTCGAAGGTCTGGTCGGGATCCTGTGTCACCGTGCCCGGGGTCACCGCGGCGGGGATCAGGCCGCGCGGGGTGGCGCTGAACGCGCCGTTGTAGCCGAAGGTGACGTTGTAGGACCCGCTGACCTGCGTCGGTGCCGCCAGGGCCACCGGACGCGCCACCACCGGCACGCGGACGGTGTGCGTGCCGTCGGTGAGCCGCAGCTGGCCACCGGCGTAGGAGTTCAAGGTCGCCGCGGTGCGCGTGAACGCAACCGTGAACGACTTGGTCTCGCCCGCGGCCAGGTTCAGCGAAGCCGGCGTGACCACCGCCGTGAAACCCGCCAGTCCTGTGACCGACGCCGTGTAGGTGGCCGGGTTGCCACCCACGTTCGTCACGCGCCGGGTCACGGTCTGCACACCGGCGAGGTCGCCGATCGCTATCGACGGCGTGTTCAGGTTGCTCGGGTCCGTCGGCGGCACGCCGGTGCAGCCACCACCCGGCTGCACGGCGCAGAGGAAGCCGAGCCAGTCGCCGAAGCTCGAGTCGAACACCAGGCCCGGGTTGGCTGCCGAGTTCGGCTGCACGTGGCCCGCGCCCTGACGGAAGATCAGCACCGGGTTGTTCTCCGAGGCCGGTGGCGTGCCACCGTCGAGCACGTCGGTGCCCGTGGTCATCAGCGCCGATTTGATCGCCATCGGCGACCAGCCGGGCTTGAGTTCCTTGAACAACGCAGCCAGGCCGGCCACGTGCGGGCTCGACATCGAGGTGCCGCTGAGCGTATCGAACAGACGGCCGTTATAGCCGATCGGCGACACAGCGGCGACGATGTCTTGTCCCGGCGCGATGAGGTCGGGCTTGAGCAGGTCGCCGTTGCCGCCGAGCAGCGGGCCGCGCGACGAGAACGATGCCGTGAACGGTGCTGCTGCGTTGTAGACGATCGTCGCTGCGTTGATCGCCGCCGTGGCGCCGGCGTTGGCCGCGTAGGCCTTGACCGCGGCCCGGTCGGTGTTCTGCAGATGCACCGTAGGCACCGAGTGCAGGTCGGCGTTTATCGAGTTCGCGCTGGTGTTGACGAGGATCATGCCGACACCGCCGGCCGTCAGTACCGCGGCGCTCTTGTTGGTACGCGCAGTGACGCCGCGGTCACAGACGACGATCTTGCCCGCCACCTTGGCCGGGTCGAGCACCGGTGTGCCGCCGTTGTCGGCGGCGGTGTAGCACAGCGCCAGCGCGACCGGATCGACCCCGGGTAGGCCGGCGGCGATGGAGTCGATCAGCGGCTTGGAGGCCACTGCCGCTGCCACTGACGCGCCGAAGTAGGTGACGCCGTTGCCCAGCGTCACCGACCCTTGCCCGTCGCGGTTGTGCGTGCCCGCGGCCACGGTGGTGATCCACGGACTCGGGTGGGCGACGGTGCTGGTGGCGGGCCCGGAATTGCCCGCCGAAGCGGCGACGAACACACCAGCGTCGGCGGCGAACAGGAAGGCGATCTCGACCGGATCGCGGAAGTTGGTGCTGGTGCCGCTGATCGAGAAGTTGATGACGTCGACGCCGTCGGCCACCGCCTGGTCGATCGCCGCAACGCTGTCGACGCCGGCACAACCACCTTCGCCGTTGTTGCCCCAGCAGACCTTGTAGGCCGAGATGCGGGCGCGCGGCGCGATGCCGTTGATGCTGCCGAACACGGCCGCCGGGCCGGTGGCCGCCACGTTGGCGTTGCCGCCGGACGTGGACGCAGTGTGCGAGCCGTGGCCATCGGCGTCGCGCGGCGAGTTGAACTCGTACGGGAACGCCGCTTTGATGCCTGCGTTGCCGCCGAAGCCCGCGTTGAAGAACTGCGCGCCGATCAGCTTCTGGTTGCAATTGCTGGCGGCGAAGGCATCGCCCGGGACACACTTGCCGTTCCAGCCCGGGAGCTGCTGGTATGCCAGCTTGCCGTCCTTGCTGGCGTTGCCGTTGCTGCCGGTGCGGTCCATGAAGCTCGGGTGCTCTGGCCAGATGCCGCTGTCGACGATGCCGATGACGACGCCTTCGCCCTTGGCCTTGGTGGCCCAGAAGCCGGCGCTGCCGGTGAGCCCCAGGAAGGCGGGTGTGCTCGCCGTGTCCATCTTGCGGATCTCGTCCTTCGTCACCGCCAGGACGCCGCGCATCTGCGCCAGCTTCTCCGCCTGGGCAGCGGTCATTTCGGCGGCAAAGCCGTTGAAGACGTAGCCGTAGTTGTAGAGCTTCTTGCTCGCACCCACGCTGGCCATGGCTGCGTTCTGCTGCGACGCCAGGTAGGCCATGTAGCTGACCACCGCAGGCGCATTGGGGTCGATCTTCTGGCCCTTCTTCGGTTTCGTGGCCTGCAGGCCCCCGATGCCGCCCTGGTACGCCGTCACCGGCATGTCGGCCAGTTGCACGATGTAGGCGTTGTTCGTCGCCTTGACCTTGCCTTGCCCGTTGGCACCGGCCGCGGCCGCGCTGCTGGCGGCCAGGCCAAGGATCGCTGCGATGGAGGTCAGTGCCTGCCATCCGTTAACCGAAATGCTGCGCATGGATTTCCTTGCTTGAGTAGTTTGCTGCGTCCGCGATTGCACCTCCCATCGTAGGGCAAGCCTCTGGGGGGTTTCCCGCCCATGCGGCACGGCACAGTGCCTACCCCCCGATCCAGGGGGTGGCGGTCCCCATCGCAGAAAATGAACCCGCTGACCCCATGCCGGTGGCCGAGAACGCCTGGGCGGATACGATCTACATGATCATCGAGACGATGCACGGAGGCCCGCCCATGACCCCCAAGAACACGATCTGTCTCTGGTACGACGGCACCGCCCTGGAGGCGGCGCAGTTCTACGCAGCGACCTTTCCCGACAGCGCGGTGAGGGCGGTTCACCGCGCGCCCGGCGACTATCCCTCGGGCAAGCAGGGCGACGTGCTGACGGTGGAGTTCAGCGTGCTCGGCATCCCGTGTCTCGGTCTCAATGGCGGCCCGGCGTTCAAGCACAGCGAGGCCTTTTCGTTCCAGGTGGCGACCGACGACCAGGCCGAGACCGACCGCCTGTGGAACGCGGTGGTGGGCCACGGCGGCCAGGAGAGCGCCTGCGGCTGGTGCAAGGACAAGTGGGGCCTGTCGTGGCAGATCACGCCGCGTGCCCTCACGGCCGCGATCACCGATCCCGATCGCGCGGCGGCCAAGCGTGCCTTCGAGGCGATGATGGAGATGACAAAGATCGACATCGCGGCGATCGAAGCGGCCCGGCGCGGCTGACGAGTGGCCAGGCGCCGCAGATCTCAAGCGGCGACGCCGAAGAGGGCTCCCACGCCAGCGGTCAATGCCATGGCCAAGGCGCCCCAGAAGGTGACACGCGCGACAGACGCCATCACGGATGAACCGCCCGCGCGTGCCGCCAGGAGGCCCAGCAGCGCAAGAAAGAAGAGCGAGCTGCCGGCGAGACCCGACATGCGCACCGAAGCCGGAAGCAGGAGCACCATCAGAAGGGGAAGCGCTGCGCCGAGCGCAAACGTGGCAGCCGAGGCCAACGCGGCTTGCACGGGTTTGGCGGCCAGCGTGTCCGATATCCCGAGCTCATCGCGCGCATGGGCGCCGATGGCGTCGTGCTGCATCAACTGGGTGGCCACCCGCGACGCCAGTGATTCGTCGAGCCCGCGCCGGGCGTAGATGGCGGTGAGTTCCGCGTGTTCCTGTACGGGGTTCGCGGCCAGTTCCTTTCGCTCCCGCGCCAGATCGGCACGCTCGGTATCCGCCTGCGAACTGACAGAGACGTACTCGCCCGCGGCCATCGACATGGCACCGGCGACGAGGCCGGCGACGCCTGCAACCAGGATGTCCTGGGTGCCTGCGCCCGCCGCAGCGACACCCAGGATCAGGCTGGCCGTGGAAACGATGCCGTCGTTCGCGCCCAGGACGGCAGCACGCAGCCAGCCAGTGCGGTGGGTTCGGTGGCGCTCGCTGTGTCGCATGGCGTCTGCGCGCAGGCTCACGCGCGGTGCGGCTCGCGGTAGACGACGTCGAACCGTTCGCAGACGACGGGCATGTGCGACTCGGGCACGCGGCCGATGCGTTCGCACTCGCGGGCGAAGTACGCCTCGTGCGCGCGGCGCCAGTAGCGCAATGAACCATCGCCTTCACCTTCGGTGGCCGCGAACTCGGGGATCTTCATGGGACGCTTCGCACGCGACGACTCGTTGACGTGATCGAGGGCGGTGGCGGCGTCAGGCCATGTGCTCGATGTCCCTGGGCATGGTCACCCACGAATGCTTCCGATCCTCGTAGACCGAGAACGTTGGTGCAGGGAAGCTCGAATCCGCGAAGGCTCCGACGGGGATGGCGATGCTGTCTTCCCTGCCTTCCATGACGTAGAAGACCGTGGCGCCGCAAACGGGGCAGAAGGTGAACTTGCTCCTGCCGCCCTCGTCTCCGATGCGGACATACTCCGTGCCTGCGCCGTTGATCTCGACGGCCTCTCGCAGGAACCTGGCCTGCGCGCCAAAGACACTCCCGGTTCGACGCTGACATGCGAAGCAATGGCAGACCGACACCCGGATCGGTTCGCCCGTGACTCGGGTGGAGAGCTGGCCGCAATTGCAGGACGCGATTCGGAGTTTCATGGTGATGTGCTGCCGGCCGTCTGATTCGTGCGCTGGGATGCCTCTACGTGCCGGGCGAAGCTGTCCAGGATGGCTTGCCAACCCGCTCGCTGCTGCTCTTCCGAGTGGGTTTCCTCTGCGTCGAATGTCACCTTCACATTGACGCCGGCGGATCCTTCCAGGAACTCGACCAGGCCAACACGACCACCGAACGTGTACTCGATGAGTCTTGGCGCCTCGACCTTGGTGTATTCACCTTCGAAGTCGAACCCGAAGGATCCATCCTTGGCTTCCATGCGCGAGCTGAATCTGCCACCCACCCGCAGGTCGACTGCCGAAGCGGTGGTGTGCCAGTCCGGCGAGGCCGTGTTCCAGACCTTGATGTCCTCCGGCGAGTTGTACCGGCGCCAGACGTCTGCAATCGGCGCCGCGACGACGCAGGACACGGTGATCTTCATGGATGCTCCAAGGTAGGGTGTGTGGTTTGCCCCGCGGGGCACGACGCAGGGGTGACCGGGCGATGACCGATGGACGCCCGTGAGGCGCAGGATAGGCAAGCGGTGCCTCGCGGGCAAGGTGGCAGCACAACTCCCTCGACGGCCGTTCACGCATCGAAGTGCCCCCACACAGCCGCGCCTTGTCGGCCGCGCTGTACACGGGCCGGGCGACGATGCGGTCGTCGATCGCCTGCTGCCCGTTGGCGCCCATGCCGTCGGCCATCGCGGCCGGGCGGGCGAGCAGATTCTCGAGGTTGAAGGTGGCGATGCGCAGCTTCATGGCCTGGGGCTTCCTCGTTCGCGCCGCGCGTGTGGCGCGGTCCCACTTCGGGATGGCGGCGGTGGTGGGCCTGGGCTAAGGTCGCGCCGGTTCGTCCCAGGAGACAACAGCGATGGCTGAACAACAACACGCCTATCTCTTCCGCGTTCCCGGTACGGCCGAGAGCACGGCACGCGGCACCCGTGTGGCGGTCAGTGCGACGCGCGACGCTGCCGTTCAGCACACGCTGCGCGCAGTCGATGGTGAGCACATCGTCGCACTCACCATCGCCAACGGGCCGACGCTGTACCTGCACCCGGCCAACGCGCAGCGCCTGCTTCAGGCACAGCAGGCCGACGGCCCGCGCAGCGGCCGGGCGGGAGCAGCGACCGACGGTGCGGTCGAGGTCGGCGCAATGCTGTCCTTCACCGGCCCCGCAGGCGACACGGCCCCGGCGACACGCGGACTGATCGGCCGTGTCGTGCTGCAGGCTGTCGAGCTCATCAGCGGTCCTCTGCGTGAGAAGGCGGCCGGCCTGACGGCGCAACTCGCGGCCCGCAAGCTCGAGTCCGCGACCTCGCCAGGCGTGCATGCGATGCCGCGGCCGCGTTCGGGCGCAGCGGCCGTCGACGGGCTGCCGAGCTTTGCCCTACATGCGCCGCTGGCGGCCATCCCGCCCAGCAGCGAGCCGATGCTCGTTTTCATCCACGGCACGTTCTCGAGCCTCGCGGGCACCTTCGGCAAGCTGTGGAAGCAGCACCCGGCGCTGGTCGAGCGCCTGTTCGACTTCTACCGCGGCGGTGTCTGGGGGCTCGACCACCATAGCGTCACGAACACGCCCTTTGCCAACGCACGGTTGCTGATGGACGTGCTGCCCGCCAACGCGCGGGTCCACCTCGTGACGCACTCGCGCGGCGGTCTGGTCGGCGAAGCGCTGGTGCGTGCGAGCCGCGAAGGCGGTGGCGCGGCTTTTGACGCCACCGACATGGCCCTGCTCAAAGGCCCGGGTTATGCCAGCCATCGCGCCGACCTCGTGGCGCTCAACACCGCATTCGCGACCAGGACACCGCGCTTCGAACGCATGGTGCGGGTGGCGAGCCCGGCCCGCGGCACCTTGCTCGCGTCGGGCCGTGTCGATGCCTACCTGAGCGCGCTGCAGTGGGGCATGAGCCTGGCGGGTATCCCGGTGCTGCCCGAACTGCTCGACTTTGCTGCCGAAGTGGCACGCGAGCGCAGCGACCCGGCCGTGTTCCCCGGTCTCGAATCGATGATTCCCGGCACAGCGGTGAGCCAGGTGCTGACCCGGCCCGACCTGCGCCTCGCGAGCGAGTTGCGTGTCGTCGCAGGCGACGTGCAGGGCGACTCGGTGCTGTCGTGGCTGAAGGTGCTACTCACCGACGCGTTCTATCTGACCGAGCACGACCTCGTCGTCAACACCAACTCGATGTACGGCGGCACGCCGCGCAGCGAGCGCCCGACCTTCGTCTACGAACGTGGCGCGCAGGTGAGCCACTTCGCCTACTTCGGCAACGCCAGCAGCGCGCAGGCGATCGTCGACGGCCTCACGCTCGCCGCGCCGGCGCAGTACCGGCCGGTGGGCCCTCTGTCGTGGGACGGCCGTTCGAGCGAAGGTGTCCGTGCCGTGCGCCCGATGGTGGCCAACACGGGGCAGCGTCCGGCGGTGTTCGTGCTGCCCGGCATCATGGGCAGCCACCTGATGGTGGACGGCAAACGGGTCTGGGCCTCGCCCAAGGCGCTGTTCTTCGGTGGGCTCGAGAAGCTCAAGTACCCCGATGCCAAGGTCAAGGCCGAAGAGCCGATGGACAACTTCTTCGGCGACCTGATGGAAGACCTGTCGGACGCCTACGACGTCATCCCCTTCGCCTACGACTGGCGCCTGCCGATCGAAGACAGCGCCCGCGTGCTGGCTGCGGCGATCGATGCCGCACTTGCGGCGCGTGCGGGCAAGAACCTGCCGGTGCGGTTGCTCGCACATTCGATGGGCGGCCTGGTCATCCGCACGGTCGAGCTTGTCGAGCCCGGGGTCTGGAACCGCCTGATGGCGCAGGACGGCGCGCGCATCGTGCTCGCCGGCACGCCCAACCGTGGCGCCTTTGCCCCGATGCTGGCGCTGTCGGCGATGCATCCGCTCGTCAACACGGTCGAAGCGATCGACACCTGCACCTCGTGGAACGAACTCAAGCGAGTGCTCGGCAACTTCCCCGGCCTGCTGCAGTTGCAGGCGCTGCAAAGCAGCGAAGGGTTGGACCTGACCCAGCGTGCCAGCTGGCAGCAACTGGCCGACTGGCACCTGGCGCAGCCGGCGGCGCCGGTGGGCTGGCACGACGGCACGGTGGTCGACACCCGGCGCCCCTGGGGCGTGCCGCAACAGTCGGCGCTGGATTCGCTGCGCACGCTGCGCGAGGCGCTCGACGCGCGCCTGCCGCACTACCAGCGCCACGGCAAGGGGCTGGTGCTCGTCGCGGGCCACGCCGACCAGACTATCGTCGACGTGAAGAAGGGCGTGCTCGGCATCGACTACGTCGCCAGCAGCGCAGGCGACGGCACGGTGCCGTGGGCGTCGCTGCGCCTGCCCGGCGTGGCGTGCTGGCGCGCCGAAGCCGAACACGGTGACCTGCTGCGCGAGCGCAAGGCCTTCCGCGCCTACCGCGAGCTGCTCGACGACGGCCAGACCGGCGCGCTGCCGATGCTCGCAGAAGGCGCCACGCGCGCCGGCGCCGCGCCAGCAGCTGACACCTCGTTGCGGCCGTGGGTGCCCGTGCGTTCGCCTTACCCGCCGACGCTGGGCGAGGTCCAGGCCGCAGCCCTGGGCAGCGGCCTGCAGCCGCCGTTACGAAGCGCGGCGGCCGACGACGGCGACGGGCTGCCGCTCGAGGTGGAGGTCGTGCACGGCAATCTGAAGCACGTGCAGGAGCCGCTGCTCGTGGGCCACTACATCGCACCGGTGCTCACCGGGACCGAGAAGTTCCTCGACAAATGGATCGGTGGCGCGATGCGGCGCTCGCTCAACCTCGGCCTGTACCCGGCGCAGCTGCGCGAACAGCAGGTCTTCGTCAACCAACGCGGCACGGGCGACAACCCGTTCTCGACCGCACGGCCCCGGCCCGAGGCGGTGATCGTTGCCGGCCTCGGCGAAGAAGAATCGCTCACGCCGCAGGGACTGGTCGAGACCGTGTGCAAGGCCGTGCTGGCCTACAGCCAGCACTGCGCGCAGGCGGGGGGCGCGGTGCCGCCCACCCTGCGCCTGGCGTCGGTGCTGCTGGCGTCGGGCGGCTGGCGCATCGACGTGCCGCAGGCGGCGGGGGCGATCGTGCGCGGCGTGTGCGAAGCCAACGAGCGCCTCGTCGGAGAGAAGCTGCCGGTGGTCTCGCATCTCACGCTGGTGGAGCTGTACGGCGACCGGGCATCGATCGCCCACACCGCGCTCGCCGATGTCCAGACGCAGCGCCAGGCTCCGATCCGGCTCGCGCCGACGGTGCTCGCGGTCGACGGCGGCCGCACGCGACCGGTCGAGCGCGGTTACCGCGGAACGACCTACGACCTGATCCACGTGACCAGCGCGGGCACCGCCAAGGACGAGTTCCAGTTCGTGCTCCACACCGGCCGCGCGCGCAGCGAAGTGCGCGCGATGTCGACCCAGCGCCGGCTCGTCGACCGGCTCGTCCATGCCGCGGAGTCGGAGTTGCGCTACGACGCCGACCTCGCGCGCACCTTGCTGCAGATGCTGGTGCCGGTCGAGATCAGGCCGATGATCGCGGGGGCCGACTCGCTCTTCGTGAGCCTGGACCCCGAGTCGGCACGCATCCCCTGGGAGATGCTGCATGACAGCGCCATCGGCATCGAGCCCCTCGCCCTGCGCATCAGGGTCGTGCGCACGCTGCGCCTGGCCGCGTTGCGCGACAACCCGGTCGACAACCGCAACGAACGGGGTGTGCTCGTGATCGGCGAGCCGCTCGCCGACCCCGCGAAGTACGCCCGCCTGCCCGGTGCCGAGAAGGAGGCGCGCGCGGTGGCGGGCCTGTTCGAGCCGGAGTGGGAGGTCGACGCGGTGATGCATGCCGATGCACGCAAGGTGCTGCAGGCTCTGAACCGGCGCAACTGGCGCATCGTGCACGTGGCGGGGCATGGCGACTACCAGGCCGACGCCGATGGCCGCGGCTACGGCGGCGTGGTGCTCGACGGCGGCACCTTCCTCGGCGCGAAGGAGATCGAAGCACTCGGCACCGTTCCCGAGCTGGTGTTCGTCAACTGCTGCCACCTGGGCAAGGTCGGCGACGGCGCGGCCGCGATGGGCGGCCTGCGCGAGCGCAGCCGGTTCGCCGCCAGCATCGCCGAGCAGCTGATGCGCATCGGCGTTCGCTGCGTCGTCGCCGCCGGCTGGGCGGTCGAGGATGCGGCGGCGACGGCCTTTGCCAGCGCCTTCTACACCGCCGTGTTGCGGGGCCGCGATTTCAGCGACGCGGTGCTGCGTGCACGCCGGGCCGCCTACGCGCTCGACCCGGGCGGCAACACCTGGGCCGCCTACCAGTGTTATGGCGACCCCAGCTGGCGGCTGCGCGGCCTGCCGGGCGAGACCGAGCCACCGCGTCCCGACGCCGGCGCGCCCCCGGCGCCCGCCACCCCGACGCGGGCCGACCTCCACGCCGCGTTGACCGAAGTGCAGTGGGAGGCCAAGGATCGCTTGCTCGACCCCGATGGCCGCGCCCTGCTGGCTGCGCGGATGCAGGTCTACGAGCAGCGCTGTGCCGAAGTCTGGGGCCACCAAGGTGCCGTGGCGCAGGCCTTCGGCCTGGCCTGGGCCGAGGTCGGCGACCTGCGCCTGGCGGTGGCCTGGCTCGAGCGCGCGGTCAAGGCCAGCGACGGCGGCGCGACGATGTACGCGCGTGAGCAGCTCGCCAACCTGCGTGTGCGCCAGGCGGTGCGCGACGAGGGCCATGGGCGCGGGGGTGCGGGCCCGGCGGCGGTGAAGGCATCGATGAAGGAGTTGCAGTGGTTGATCGAGCTGCAGCCGACGGTGGAACGCCTGAGCCTGCGCGGCTCGGCGCACAAGCGGCTGGCACTGCTCGCGGCGCGCCGCGGCGAGGCCAGGCGAGCGGCGCTCGCGGGCCACATCGGCGACATGAGCGCCGGCTACCTGCAGGCGGTGGAACTCGCGCCGGCCGAACCGGGCTCGTCGCACAGCTACCCGCGCATGCAGAGAGCGTGCGGGCTGCTGCTCGGCCACCTGCTGGCCGGCCGTGACCCGCGCGAGCCGGCGCTCGAAGCTGCACTGCTCGACGCCCATGCCACGCTCGCCGACGCCGACCTGCAGCAACCCGACTTCTGGAGCGCCGTCGGGCAGCCCGAGTGGGAGCTGTACCGATCGCTCGCGCTGCACCACCTGCACGCACCGTACAGCGACATCGCGGCGCGGTTCGCCGCCATTCACGAGCGCGAACCCGATGTGCGGCGCTGGGCCTCGGTGCGCGACACGATCGAGCTGGTCGAACGTGTCGCCCGCCTGGCGCCGGGCCTGCCGGTGAGTCAAGCCGACGCGGCGGCCGGGTTGTTGGCGCAGGTCAGGGCCTACGCATCGGAGCTGCTGTAAGGTCCTGCCGCCCGCGCCGACTCAAGCCCTGTCCGCACTGCTGACACCCACCCCTCATCCACCACGGAGTCCCGCCCATGAACACCCGCCTCATCGTTTCATCCGCCCTCGCATCGGCGCTGGCCCTGGGCCTCGTCGGCCAGGTCGCCGCCCAGGACAAGGGCAAGGAAAAGTGCTACGGCATCGCCAAGGCGGGCCAGAACGACTGCGCCAACCTGTCGGGCACCCACACCTGCGCCGGCCAGGGCAAGGTCGACATGGCCGCCGACGAATGGAAATACGTGGCGGCCGGCACCTGCAAGGACATGAAAGGCATGACTGCCGACGAAGCCAAGATGAAGGTCAAGAAGTAAGCGAGCCAGCGCGCACCCGGGGCCGGCCGTACCTCGCCATGCACATGTCCGCGCTGCGCCAAGCCGGCATCGGCCTGCGCCAGCCGCACTACGGCGCTGTGCTGGAGGGTCGGCCGCGGCTCGGCTTCGTCGAAGTCCACTCCGAGAATTTCTACGCCGACGGCGGCGCGGCGCTGGCGGTGCTGCACGCGGTGCGCAAACACTACGCGGTGAGTCTGCACGGCGTGGGTTTGTCGCTCGGCTCGGCAGCGGGCATCGACGACTGGCATCTCGACCGCCTGGCCCGCTTGGCCGAGCGCATCGAGCCGGTGCGTGTGAGCGACCACGCGTCGTTTGCACGCGCGTCGAGCCGTGCAGGCGAACAGCCGGTGCACGCGAACGACCTGCTGCCGCTGGCCTTCACCGATGCCGCGCTCGACATCCTGGTCGCCAACGTGCAGCGGGTGCAGGAGCGGCTGAAGCGCCCGATCCTGGTCGAGAACCTGTCGGCCTACCTGCAGTGGGCCGATGGGCCGCTGGCCGAGCCCGAGTTCTTCAACCGGCTGACACAGCGCAGCGGTTGCGGCCTGCTGCTCGACGTGAACAACCTCGTCGTCAATGCGCTCAACGACGGGCACGACGACGCGGGTGCTGCCGTGGCGGCCTCGCGCTGGGTCGATGCGATCGCACCTGACAGCGTCGGCGAGATCCACCTGGCCGGCTACCACGATGCCGGCGACATCGTCATCGACGACCACGGCAGCCGCGTGCACGCCCCCGTGTGGCAGGTCTACCGCCACGCCGTGCAGCGCCTCGGTGTGCGCCCGACATTGATCGAGTGGGACACCGGCTTGCCCGCAATCGAAGTGCTGCTCGACGAAGCGGCTTTGGCCGAGCAGGTGATGAACGAATGCAACGAGACACTGACGGCATGAGCGCCGCTGCGTTGCAGACGGAGACGCTGCGCCAGCAGATGCTGCTGCGTGCCTTGTGGGGTGACGCTCGGCCGGGTGTCGTCAGCGGCTGGCTGCGTGACACCGCTCCACGCGCCACACGCGGCTTGCAGGCTTACCGTGCCAATGCTGGCGCGCTCGCCGAGCGGGCACTGACGGCCGCTTTCCCGACCGTGCAGCAACTCGTCGGCGAAGCAGCCTTCGGCGCGCTGGCGCGGGCTTTCTGGCATGTCGACGCGCCGCTGCGGGGCGACATGGCGCAGTGGGGCGCGGGGCTGCCGGCCTTCATCGGCGCGGCGGCCTCACTGGCGTCGGAACCTTATCTTGCCGATGTGGCGCGGCTCGACTGGGCCGTGCACTGCGCCGATCACGCCGCCGACTTTCCCGGACCCGTCAGTGGCCTGGAGCGCCTGGCCGATGCCGACCCGGCACAGCTGCGGCTGCAGCTGGTGCCGGGTACCGCGCTGGTGTCTTCGGCGCACCCGGTGGCCACGATCTGGCAGGCGCACCGCAGCGATGCCGGCGACCGCTTCGACGCGGTGCGTGCGGCTTTCGCCCGTGGCGCGGGCGAGCACGCGCTGGTCTGCCGTGCCGGCTACAAGGCCGCGGTGACGGCGCTGCCCGGGGCCCAGAGCATTTTCGTGCGGGTGCTGCTCGACGGTCGTTCGCTGGCCCACGCCCTCGCCGCTGCAGGCAACGGCTTCGACTTCGAACGCTGGCTGGTCGCTGCCTTGCAGCAGGGCGGGCTCGCGGCGGTCGAAGTCGATTCCCAACCTCAAACCGGTCCCACCCCATGAACACCGTTACCCACCGCTGGATGCCGCTCGCGCAGCGTGCCGTGCGTGCCCTCGAAACGCTGCAACCGCTGGCACTGCTGTGGGCCAGGCTCTACGTCGCGCAGGTCTTCTTTCTCTCCGGCCTCACCAAGCTGCGCGACTGGGACACCACGCTCGCCTTGTTTGCCGACGAGTACAAGGTGCCGCTGCTGCCGACCGGACTCGCGGCGGTGATGGGCACCGGCGGCGAACTCGTGCTGCCGCTGTTGCTGGCACTGGGCTTGTTCGGCCGCTTCGCTGCGCTGGGCCTGTTCGTCGTCAACGCGGTGGCGGTGATCAGCCTCGCCGACATCCAGCCGGCGGCGCTGCAGCAGCACCAGTTCTGGGGCAGCCTGCTTGTCGGGCTGATCCTGTGGGGGCCCGGCAAGTGGTCGCTCGATGCCTTGTTCTTCTCTCGGCTATGGTCGGCGTACCGGCTCCGGCCCTCCACGGCTGCACGATGAGACTGCATCGACGTACCGTCGTTCTGACAACCGCGCTGGCGCCTTTCGTGAGCGGCGCCCGGGCCCAGTCCAACTGGTCCCGCACCGAACAGGCCGCACGCGGCCAGACCGTGTACTTCAACGCCTGGGCCGGCAGCGAGCGCATCAACGCCTATCTGCAATGGGCGGGGGACGAGGTGGCGCGGCTGCACGGTGTGACGCTCGAGCACGTGAAGATCTCCGACACCGCCGAGGTCGTCAAGCGGGTGCGTGCGGAGAAGTCGGCAGGCCGCAACGAAGGCTCGACCGACCTGGTGTGGATCAACGGCGAGAACTTTCTCGCGATGAAACGCGAGGCCTTGCTCTTCGGACCCTTCGCCGAACGCCTGCCGAACTACGCCTTCGTCGATACCGTCGGCAAGCCGACCACACGCACCGACTTCTCGGAGCCGGTCGACGGCATGGAAGCACCCTGGGGCATGGCGCAGTTGACCTTCTACGCCGACAGCACGCGGGTGCCGAAGCCGCCGCAGAGTGCGGCCGAGCTGCTCGATTGGGCGAAGAAGAACCCGGGCCGCTTCACGTATCCGAAGCCGCCGCAGTTCCACGGCACGACCTTCCTGAAGCAGGCGCTGAGCGAACTCAGCAGCGACCGCACGCCTTTGTACCGGCCCGCCAACACCAAGGCCTTCGGCCGCACGGCAGCGCCGCTGTGGCCGTGGCTCGATGCGCTGCATCCTCTTCTCTGGCGCGCGGGCAAGCAGTTCCCGGCCAACAACGTGGTGATGCGCCAGATGCTTTCCGACGGCGAACTGGCGATCTCGCTCACCTTCAACCCCAACGAAGCCGCGAACGAAATCGTCGCCAAGCGCCTGCCCGCCACGGTGAGGAGCTGGCAGCCCCGCGGCGGCAGCATCGGCAACACGCACTTCCTGGCCGTGCCCTTCAATGCACGCGCCAAGGAGGGCGCGCAGGTGGTGGCCAACTTCCTGCTCTCGCCCGTGGCGCAGGCGCGCAAGGCCGACATCCGCCAGTGGGGCGACCCGACGGTGCTCGCGATCGACAGGCTGCCGCCCGAACAGCGCGCGCTCTTCGCCGCCGGGCAGGCGCCGGGGCAGGTGGCTGCAGAGGCGCCTACCTGGCCCGAGCCGCATGCCAGCTGGACCGAGCCGCTGGAGCGCGAGTGGCTGCGCCGCTACGGCGCATGAGTTGAAACGGCCGGTGGTGACCGTGCAGCAGGCCGGTGCCGTGCGTGCCGGCCGCGCGCTGGCGGTCGGCACAGTTGCGCTGGCGTTCGCACTGCCGCTGATTGCGGCGCTGCCGCTGGCGCTGAACGAAGCGCTCGACGCCGAGGCCTGGCGCGCCTTGTTCGCCGACCCGCAACTGCCGCGTGCGCTGGGCGCGAGCGTCTTCACCGCGCTCGCCAGCACGCTCGGTGCGATCGCGCTCACGTTGTGGCTCGTGACCCATTTGCACGCCACGCCCGCGTGGGCTTGGCTCACGGCCGCGCTCGGCCCGATGCTCGCGTTGCCGCACGCGGCTTTTGCGATCGGCCTGGCCTGGCTCATCGCGCCGGCCGGTGCGCTGGCGCGTTTGATCGCGCCGCTCGCCGGCTGGACGGCGCCGCCGCCGTGGGTGACCGTGAACGACCCGCAAGGCCTCGCGCTGGTGGCAGTGCTGCTGCTCAAGGAACTGCCCTTCCTGCTCTGGAGCGCGCTCGCACTGCTGTCGCGGCCGGAGGTGGCCGCGACGTTGCGCGGCCAGATCGCGGTCGCGCGCACGCTGGGCTACCCCCCGCGCGCTTGGTGGTGGCGCGTGGGTTGGCTCCAATGGGCGCCGCGGCTCGCGTGGCCGGTGCTCGCGGTGCTAGCTTACGGGCTCACGGTCGTCGACCTGGCCTTGATCGTCGGGCCGGGTTCGCCGCCCACGCTGGCGGTGCTGGCGTGGCAGGGTTTGAGCGATGGCAACACCGCGCGCAATGCGCAGGGCGCGGCAGCGGCGTTGTGGCTGACGTTGGTGCTCGCGCTGCTGGCGGCTGCGGGGATCGTCGTCGTCGCGGCCTGGCAGCGATGGGCGCGGCGGCGTGCGGCCAGCGGCGTGCGTGCCCACGCCGGCGTGGCGCGGCGCCCGCTGGCGGCACAAGCCACTTTCGGCGCGCTGATGGTCGTCTATGCCTGCGCCGTGCTCGCGCTGATGTTGCTTTCGGTGGCGGGGGTGTGGACCTTCCCCGCATTGTGGCCGCAGCTCGTGTCGGGCACGGCGTGGGATCAGGTGGCGCGCAGCGCATCGACGGTCGCTTTCACCGCGGCGCTCGCCGCCGCCGCCAGCTTGAGTGGTGTGCTGCTCACGCTGGCCTGGCTCGAAGCCGCACCGCCGCGCTGGGACCGCCGCATCACCCCGCTCGTGCTGGCGCCCCTGGTGTTGCCGCAGCTGCTGCTGATGGTAGGCCTCTACCGCGGCGCGCTGGCGCTGCAACTCGACGGCACGGCGGTGGGCTTGTGGTGGGTGCACACGCTGATGGTCGTGCCGTACAGCTTCACCGCACTCGCGCCGGCGTGGCGCAGCTTCGACCGCCGCTATGAATGGGCCGCGCTCACGCTCGGCCGGCGCCGGCTCGTGTTCTGGTGGCGTGTGAAGGGGCCCTTGCTCGCGCCGCCGCTGGCGTCGGCGCTGGCGATCGGCTTTGCCGTCAGCGTGGCGCAGTACCTGGCGACGCAGTTCATCGGCGCCGGCCGCCACGCCACCTTGACGACCGAAGCGGTGGCCCTGGCCTCGGGCGGGCAGCGCACGCTCGCCGCGGCCTTCGCGCTGCTGCAGGCGCTGCTGCCCGCACTCGCCTTCGCGCTCGCGGCGCTGGTGCAGCGCCGGCCTACGATGCGGTCATGAGTCTCGAGTTGCAAGCGGTGTCGATACGACTCCACGGCCGGCCGCTGGTGCCGCCGCTGAACGCCCGCGTGCAGCCCGGCGGGGTGCTGGTGTTGATGGGGCAGAGCGGCTCGGGCAAGAGCTCGCTGCTCGCCTTTCTGGCCGGGTTGCTGGAGCCGCCGCTGTCCGCCACCGGCAGCGTGCATTTGAACCGCCGCGACATCACGGCGCTGCCCACCGAGGCGCGCCGCGTCGGCCTGCTGTTCCAGGACGACCTGCTGTTCCCGCATTTGAGCGTGCGAGACAACCTGCTCTTCGCCCTGCCATCGGGTGATCGCGCCGACCGTGTGGCACGTGCCGACGCCGCGCTGCAACGTGCCGGGCTGGCCGGCTACGCCATGCGGCGCCCGGCCAGCCTGTCGGGCGGGCAGCGCGCGCGCGTGTCCTTGTTGCGGGCCCTGCTCGCCGAGCCGCAGGCGCTGCTGCTCGACGAGCCGTTCTCGAAACTCGACGCCGCGCTGCGCGCACACATGCGGGCGTTTGTCTGGTCGGAGTTGCGCGCGCAGCAGGTCTGCGCCGTGCTCGTGACACACGATGCGCAGGACGTGCCTCCTGGCGTGCAGGTCATCGAACTGCCGCCGCTGGCGGCGATGAACCCCGGACACGGCGATGCTTGACCGCGCTGCGCTCGCTCTCCTCAATCCCCTGCTCGACCGGCTCGCAAACGGTCTGGTGCGCGCGGGCTTCGGCGCTGACACGGTGACGCTCGCGGGTTTTGCGGTCGGACTGGCCGCGGCAGCCGCCATCGCGCTCGGCCACCCGCTGCCCGGCCTGGCCCTGCTGCTCGCGAGCCGCCTGCTCGACGGCCTCGATGGCGCGGTGGCGCGCCAGACCACCGCCACCGACCGCGGTGCCTTCCTCGACATCACGCTCGACTTCCTTTTCTACGCCAGCATCCCGCTCGCCTTTGCCCTCGCCGACCCGACCGCGAACGCGTTGCCGGCGGCGGTGTTGCTGGCGGCGTTCATCGGCACCGGCTCGAGTTTTCTCGCCTTTGCCGTCTTTGCCGAGCGGCGCGGCATGGCCCGCAGCGTGTACCCATCCAAGGGCTTCTACTACCTGGACGGGCTCACCGAGGGCACCGAGACACTGCTGTGCTTTGCCCTCATGTGCCTGTGGCCGCAACACTTCGTGTGGTGGGCCTATGGCTTTGCTGCGTTGTGTGCGTTGACGATCGCCACGCGCGTGGTGGGCGGATGGCGCGCGTTGCGGGTGTAAGGTCCGCGCGCGCAAACCGACAGGCAGGCAGGAAGTGGCCCCGTGAACAAACAGAAACTGGTGCTGGTCGTGGTGTTCGCGGCGGTGGTGGTGGCGTTCCTTGCGCTCGATCTCGGCCGCTTCTTCAGCCTCGACTACATCAAGGGCGCGCAGGGCGAGCTGACGGCGCTTCACCAGGCGCGCCCGGCCTTCGTCGTCGGTGTGTTCTTCGCCGTCTACGTGGCGGTGGCCGCGTTGTCGCTGCCCGGTGCCGCGATCCTCACGCTGCTGGCGGGCGCCCTCTTCGGCCTGCTCCACGGCACCGTGCTCGTGTCCTTCGCCGCGAGCATCGGCGCCACGCTCGCGATGCTGGTGTCGCGCTACCTGCTGCGCGACAGCGTGAAGGCCAGGTTCGGCGCCCGCCTGGCCGACATCGACCGCGGCATCGAGCGCGAAGGGGCCTTCTACCTCTTCACGCTGCGCCTGGTGCCGGTGTTCCCCTTCTTCGTCATCAACCTCTTGATGGGCTTGACGAAGATGAAGGCGACCACCTTCTACTGGGTGAGTCAGCTCGGCATGCTCGCCGGCACGCTGGTGTACGTGAACGCCGGCACGCAACTGGCGCAGATCGATTCGCTCAAGGGCATCCTGTCGCCGGGCCTGATCGGATCGTTTGTGCTGCTCGGTGTGTTCCCGCTCGTGGCGAAGAAGGTCATCGACACGATCCCGGCGCGCAAGGTCTACGCCCAGTGGGCCGACAAGAAGCCGAAGTCCTTCGACCGCAACATGGTCGTCATCGGCGCCGGCGCGGCCGGGCTGGTGGCGAGCTACATCGCTGCCGTCGTCAAGGCCAAGGTCACGCTGGTCGAGCGCCACAAGATGGGCGGCGACTGCCTCAACTATGGCTGCGTGCCGAGCAAGGCGCTCATCAAGACGGCGACACTCGCACGCCAGATGCGGCACAGCACCGACTACGGCATCGCGTCGGCAGAGTTCAAGCTCGACTTCGCGCAGGTGATGGAGCGTGTGGCGCGTGTCATCAAGGACATCGCGCCGCACGACTCGATCGAGCGTTACACCGGCCTCGGTGTCGACGTCGCCTGCGGCACGGCGACGATCGTCGACCCCTGGCGCGTCAGGATCGCAGGAGCCGACGGCCGCGAGCATACGCTGACGACACGCAGCATCGTCATCGCCACCGGCGCGCGGCCCTTCGTGCCGCCGCTGCCGGGGCTGGACGACGTGGGCTACCTCACGAGTGACACCTTGTGGGGGCTGCGTGAGTTGCCTGCGCGCCTCGTCGTGCTCGGCGGCGGGCCGATCGGCTGCGAGCTGGCGCAGGCCTTCGCTCGCCTGGGCTCGCAGGTGACACAGATCGAGATGGCGCCGCGCATCCTGCTGCGCGAGGACGAAGAAGTCTCGGCCTTTGCGCGCAAGGCGCTCGAAGCCGACGGTGTGGCGGTGCTCAGCGGCCACAAGGCCGTGCGCTGCGAGAAGGCGGAGGAGGGCAAGTTCATCGTCGTCGAAGCCGCGGGTGCGGAGAAACGCATCGGCTTCGACGTGCTGCTGTGCGCCGTCGGGCGTGTCGCACGGCTGGAAGGCTTCGGGCTCGAGGAACTGGGCATCCCGGTGAAGCGTACGGTGCAGCTCAACGAGTACCTGGAGACGAAATTCCCGAACATCCTCGCCGCGGGCGATGTGGCCGGGCCTTACCAGTTCACGCACACGGCGTCGCACCAGGCCTGGTACGCCGCGGTCAACGGCCTCTTCGGCACGTTCAAGAAGTTCAAGGCCGACTACAGCGTCATCCCCTGGGCCACGTTCATCGACCCCGAAGTCGCGCGTGTGGGCCTGAACGAGCAGGAGGCCAAAGAGCAGGGGATCGCGTTCGAGGTCACCCGCTACGGCATCGACGACCTCGACCGTGCCATCGCCGACAGCGCCGCGCACGGTTGGGTCAAGGTGCTCACGGTGCCGGGCCAGGACAAGTTCCTGGGCGTGACCATCGTCGGTGTACACGCGGGCGACCTGCTCGCCGAGTACGTGCTGGCGATGAAACACGGCCTCGGGCTGAACAAGATTCTGGGCACGATCCACACCTACCCGACGCTGTCCGAGGCCAACAAGTACGCCGCCGGCGAGTGGAAACGCGCGCACCAGCCGCTCGCGCTGCTGAAGTGGGTCGAACGGCTGCACACGTGGCGGCGCGGTTGAGCCTTCGATGAGCGAGAGCAGCGCTGCGCCACGGCCTTCGGTCGCGCCCCGTGTCGATTTCGGCGCCAAGCGGCTGCTGCTGCTCGGCGGCGGACACGCCCACGTGCACGTGCTCGAGGCTTTCAGGCGCCAGCCACTCGCCGGCGCGCAGGCCTTGCTGGTGTCGCCCTTTGCGCGCCAGACCTACTCGGGCATGGTGCCCGGCCTGGTGGCCGGCCACTACACCCCCGGCGCCTGTTCGATCCCGCTCGCGCCGCTGGCGGCGGCCGCGCACGTCAGCCTGGTGGAGAGCTCGGCGGTCGCGCTCAACGTCGATGCGCGTACCGTGGCGCTGGCCGACGGGCGTGTCGCCGAGTACGACGTGCTGTCGATCGACACCGGCCCGGTGATGGACCGCGACGCGATCCCCGGTGCCCGTGAGCACGGGCTTTTCGTGCGACCGATCGAACACTTCGTGCAGCTCTTCGAGGGCCTGCTCACGCTGGCAGCGCAGCGTGCGCTCGATGTCGTCGTGGTCGGCAGCGGCCTCGGCGGTGTCGAGCTGGCATTGGCGCTCGCATGGCGCCTGCGCCGCTTGGGCGGTGGCTCGCGCGTGGCGCTCGTCACCGGCGGCGGGCTGCCGCTGACAGGCAGCCCACCGCGGTTCGTGCAGCACGGGCTGCATGCGCTGAAGCGGCTGGGTGTCACGGTGCTGCAGGAGAGCTGCGTGGCGGTGGAGGAGAGGCACGTGGTATTGGCCAACGGCGCGCGGGTCGCCTGCGACGCCCCCGTGCTGGCGATCGGCACCTCGGCGCCGGCATGGCTCGCCGGCAGTGGCCTGGCCCTCGACGAGCGCGGCTTCGTCGCCACCGGTCCCACGCTGCAAAGCGTGTCGCACCCGAATGTCTTCGCGGCCGGCGACGTGGCCACACGCACCGATGCGCCGCACCCCAAGAGCGGTGTGCACGCGGTGCGCGCCGGCCCGCCGCTGGCAGCGAACCTGCGCCGCTTCGTCGGCCGCGGCGAGCTGCTGCCCTACTCACCGCCGGCGCGCACGCTGAACCTGCTGTCTTGCGGCGGGCGGCGTGCGATCGTGTCGTGGGGCGGCTGGTCGGCTGAAGGACGCTGGCTGTGGTGGTGGAAGGACCGCATCGACCGCGCCTTCGTCAAGCGCTTTTCGGTCGGCACCGGGCGCTCACGGGGCACACAATCCGGCGCATGAAGACACGGTTCCACGTCGTGTTCGTCTGCATGGGCAACATCTGCCGCAGCCCGACCGCGCACGGCGTGTTGCGGCGCAAGCTGCTGGATGCGGGCCTTGCGACCGCAGTGACGGTCGACTCGGCGGCGACCCACGACTACCACACCGGTGCTGCGCCCGACCGGCGCAGCCAGTCGCATGCACTCGCGCGCGGCTACCAACTCGGCGACCTGCGCGCGCGACCCTTGGCGGATGTCGATTTCGAACGAGCCGACCTGCTGCTCGTGATGGACGACGACAACCTGGCCGCGACCTTGCAGCGCTGCACCCCCGAACAGCGCCACAAGCTGCGCCACCTGACCGACTTCTGCCGTCACCACCGCAGCGTGAACGTGCCGGACCCGTACACCGGCGGGCCGGCCGACTTCGAGCGTGTGCTCGATCTGGTCGAAGACGCCTGCGACGGCTTGCTCGACCATCTGCGGCGTGAGCTCTCGCCGCCGCGGCCCGGCCCGCCCCGGTAGGGGCCGTCACCGTGGCATTGGCTTCGAAGCAAGCATCTGCGCACATGATGCGGGCATCGGTGCCCGGCTTCAACGTCCTGCACGCCGGGTCGGCGCCGCGAACTCAGTCGCGTGGGCGGAAGCTGATCACTAGCGTGGCAGGCACGCGGCCGTCGGTGTCGCGTGGCAGCGTCTCGGTACGGTCGATCGCGCGCAGCACGGCCTCGTCCCACTCCGGGCTGCCGCTGCTCTTGAGCAGACGGCGGCCGATCACGCCGCCGTTCGGCGCCGCGCGGACCTCGACCTCGGCCGCCGGATTGCCGCTGATGGTGTCGGTCAAAACGATGTTGGGCTTGATCGCGCGCACGATGCGCCCGGCGTAACTCGCCGAAGGCGCGGCGTCGGCCACGGCGCTGCCGCGACCGCCGGGGGAGCTTGCGATCTGCCCCAGCATGCGCTTCAGGTTCTCTTCGCGCTGCTGCGCCAGGCGCTTGTCTTCGGCCGCTGCGGCCTCACGCTCGGCCTTGTCCTTTGCGGCTTTTTCGGCCTTCTCACGCTCGGCCCTCTCGGCTCGTTCGCGCGCCGCCTTGGCCTGCAAGGCCTTCTCGCGTTCGGCCTGCTCGAGTTTGGCCGCCTCTTCCTTGCGGGCCTTCTCGATCGCGATCTGTGGGTCGGGCAACGTGGCCTTCGGCGGCGGCGCCGGCGCCGGCGCGGGTACAGGTGCGGGCGCTTTCGTGATCGGCGGCGGCGGTGGCGGGGCCGGTGCAGGGGCCGGCGTGGGCTCGGCCGCACGCGGCGCGGCGGTCTGCGGCAGCGCGGCCCAGAGTTCGGCCGACACCACGTCGGGCGCCGGCAAACGCCAAGCCACACCGTAGGCCAGTGCGGCGATCAGCCCGGCGTGCACCAGCAGCGCCAGTGCCGCGCCCTCGGTGTTGCCGCCCGGTGCGCGTGGCAGCAGGCTGGTGGGCGGTGGCGCGCTGGCCGTGCTCAAGCTTCAGCTGCCTTGTTTCACCGACAGGCCGACCCGTTTCACGCCCGCCTTCTGCAGCGTGTCCATCACCCGCACGACGCCTTCGTACTTGACGTTGCGGTCGGCGCTGATGACGACCGGCACGTCGGCATTGCCCGCCTGCTTGTCGCGGACCCGCCCGGCGAGTTGCGCCAGCGTCACCGTGGCAGGCTCCTGCTGGTCGACGCGCACGCGCAACTTCTCGTCCGAGCCTACGATGACCTCGATCACGCTAGTCGGCCGTTGTTGCGACTTGCCGACGGAGGGCAGGTCGACCACGCCGGTGGTGATGAGCGGCGCGGTCACCATGAAGATGATCAGCAGCACGAGCATCACGTCGATGAAGGGGACCATGTTGATCTCGTTCATCGAGCGCCGGCCACGTGTGCCGCCGCGGGAAACGACGCCGGGCATCTCAGGGCGTCGCGCCGGTTGCAGCGGCAGACGTGGCGGGCGCCGCCGCGTTGCGCTGCAGGATGTTGGTGAACTCTTCGGTGAAGGTCTCGAGCTGGATCGCGATGCGGTCGATGTCGCGCGCGAAGCGGTTGTAGGCGATTACCGCGGGGATCGCGGCGAAGAGGCCGATCGCGGTTGCCACCAGCGCCTCGGCGATGCCGGGGGCCACGCTCTGGAGCGTGACCTGCTGCAGATTCGACAGGCCGACGAAGGCATGCATGATGCCCCACACGGTGCCGAAGAGGCCGACGTAGGGGCTCACCGAGCCGACGCTGGCGAGGAAGCTCAGGTGGCTCTCGATCACGTCCATTTCGCGCTGGTAGCTCGCACGCATCGCGCGGCGCGCGCCGTCGAGTTGCGCCCCGGCATCGAGCTTGCGCTCGCGCAGCTTGAGGAACTCGCGCATGCCGCTGGCGAAGATGCGTTCCATCGGCGCGCTGTCGCCCTTGCTGCCGGCAGCCTGGTTGAGGTCGCTCAGGCTGCGCCCGGACCAGAACTCGCGCTCGAAGTCCTCGTTGCTGCCGCGCACGCGCTTGAGGCCGAAGATCTTGCCGAAGATCACGGTCCAACTCGCGAGCGAGACGATCAGCAGCACCGCCATCACGAGCTGCACCACGAAACTCGCGTGCAACACGAGGGAAATGATCGACAGGTCCTGGTTCATTGGAGCAGTTGTTGCAGCGGCGCCGGGAAGCGGCGCGGGCGGAAGGTGTCGGCATCGACGCAGCCGATTCGGATCTCGCCTTCGGCCAGGAGTTCAGCCCCGCGCCAGGCTTGTTGCTGGATCGTCATCGACGCCCGACCAGCGTGGCGTAACAAGACGCTCACTTCGAGCAGATCGTCCAGGCGCGCCGGGCGCAGGTAGCGCACGGCGGTCTGGCTGACGACGAAGAGGGCGCCACTGCGCTCGCGCAGCGACTGCTGCTCGACGCCGAAGACGCGCAGCCATTCGGTGCGCGCACGCTCGAAGAACTTCAGGTAGTTGGCGTAGAAAACGACGCCACCGGCGTCGGTGTCCTCCCAGTACACACGCAGTGCGTGGCGAAAGGACGCGTTGGTTCGGAGATCGGGAACAGCGGTGGCGGTCTGCATCGGCAGGCCCGATTATGCGGGTGCGTGCATCCCGCCTTCGCGCGCCGTCGGGTGCTAACGCAGGACGCGGGTGTACACCGGACCCCACAGCGGATGACCGGCTTCAGAGCGGCTGAGCGCGAAGGCCGGATCGGCCACGCGCGCGGCGCGGAACGAGGCTTCGCACTCCGGTACACGTTCGCTCGTGCAGGTGATGAAAGCCAACAGCTTCTGCGCCGTGGCCCTGTCGCGCGCGCTCGCCAGGCCCGCGGCCACGGCGCGCCTGAGCGCCACCTCGGCCTGGCTGTACTGGCCGTCGTCGTAGGCGCGCATGCCTTCGACCAGGGCCCGCTCGGCAGGACGCTCCATCAACTCGGCCAGCCCGATGGGGGGCGGGGGTACGGGTGTCGGGCCCTGAGGGCCGGCGCAGCCCGCCAGCGCCACGGCCACGGTGCAAACGACGAGGGTGGCAATGCGGCGTTTCATGAACCGAAGCGGTAACGCACCACCACCGGCTTGTCGCCCTTGACCTGCACCGTCGCCGTGTAGGGCGTGAAGTCGGCGTTGCGCACGGTGATCGTGTGGCTGCCCTCGGGCAGCGTGAGCCGGGTCAGCGGCGGCGTCGTGCCGGCGGCGTTGCCGTCGACCTCGACCTGGCCCCAGGGGCTCACGGCGATCTGGACCACGCCCGTGGCCGGCGTCGCCTTGGGTGCCGGTGGCAGCGCAGCGACCGTGGTCTTGGGGCGTGCAGCCGGGGCGCGTGCCGTTTTCACGGGCTTGGATGCGACGGCCTCGGCGGCGGGCACCGATGCGGTCGGCGGTGCGGTCGTGGAAGCGGACGCTGCGGCCGGGCCGGGCGCGGCTGCAGCGGCCGCTACCGCCGTGGCGGGCCGGGCCGGCTGCGGTGCCGCTGTTCGCGCAGTGGCCACGACCGAGGCTGCTGCGGGCGCAGCCCCAGGCATTCCGGACCACGCGGTCCACCCCAGCGCCAGGGCACCGGCAGCGGCCAGCGTGGCAAGGGCAACCCAGCGCTGCTGTCGTTGGGGGGTTGGCGGCGATTCGGCCGTGTTCTCCGGTGCCGGCGCGCCGCGTGCGAACTGGCGCAGCGCCTGCGACAGTTCGGCTGCCGAGGCATGGCGCTGCTGCGGGTCGCGCTCCATCGCACGTGCGACGATGTCCGACAGCGTCTGCGGTACCTCGGGGCGCAGCGTGTGCACCGGCGGCGGGCTGCCGTTCAGCACCTCGGCGTGGATCTGTTCGAGCGACTCGCCGGTGAAGGCCTTGCGCCCGGTCAACATCTCGTAGAGCACGACGCCGAGGGCGTAGATGTCGACACGCGCGTCGACCGCGCCGCCTTGGAGTTGTTCAGGGGCCAGGTAGTGGGGCGAGCCGGCGACCAGCGCTTCGCCGTCCGGCAGTGCCGACGAGTGTGCCGCGCGTGCGATGCCGAAGTCGAGCACCTTCGGCTTGTCCTTGCGCGTCAGGAAGATGTTGCCCGGCTTGATGTCGCAATGCACGACACCGCGCGCGTGGGCATAGGCCAGCGCGTCGGCGACACGGCGCACGATCTGCGCTGCCACGTGGGGCGCCGGGCGCCAGCCTTCGGCGATGGCCTGGCGCAGGTCGCGCCCGCGCAGGCGCTCCATCGCGATGTAGACGCCGTGCGCCGACAGGCCGGCGTCGTGCACGGTGACGATGTGGGCGTGGGTCAGGCTGCCGGCGGCGCGGGCCTCGTTCAGCAGCAGGCGGTCGAGCGCCACGCGTGACGGCATGTCGAGATTGAACTGGAGTGTCTTGACCGCGACGGTGCGCGACAACAGCGGATCCCACGCTTCGTAGACACGGCCGAGGCCGCCTTCGCCGAGCAGGGTCTTGAGTGCGTAGCGGCCGATGTGCGACAGCGTCGGCTGCTCGGCGACGTTCGCCGAATCGGCGGCGATGTCGAGGCCGATGTCGGAGTCTGCGCTCGGCAGGCTGTCGAGCGCAGCCATCCCCGGCATGTCGGCCGGGGGCATGGTCTGCACCGTCGCGGCGAACTCGCCGTGACCGGTGCCCGATGGAGAGGCGCAGGGTCCCACAGCCGAACAGCTTAGGGGCCCCGTTTCGGGGGCAGGCGCCGAAAAGCGTGTCTTCTACCCGCTGGTTAACCGCTTGTCACGATTGGAACCGCGCGCTTGCGATGAATTGCACGCCCGAGGCGCACGAGCGCGGTTTCGATCTCGTGCATCGAGCTGGCGAAGGACAGGCGCAGGTAGCGGTCCGCGGCGTGCGGGCCGAAGTCGCGCCCCGGGGTCAGCGCCACGTGCGCACTGTGCAACAGTGCGGTGCAGAGGTCCCAGCTGCTGGTGCTGACGGCGCTGCAGTCGGCCCAGGCGTAGAACGCGCCGTCGGGTGGCACCGGCACCTGCAGGCCGAGCTTTTCCAGCCCGGGCACCACGGTGTCGCGGCGGCGCTTGAATTCGCCGCGTCGGCGCTCGTACTCGGCCAGCGAGGTGGGTTCGAAGCAGGCCACCGCGGCCTGCTGGGCCAGGCTCGAAGCGCAGATGTAGAAGTTCTGCGCCAGCTTCTCGACCGGCGCGACCAGTTCTGGCGGCAGCACGAGCCAGCCCAGGCGCCAGCCGGTCATGCCGAAGTACTTGGAGAAGCTGTTGACCGAGACCACGTCGCCGCCGTGCGCCAGTGCGCTGTGGCCGTAGCGGGCTTCGTAGCTCAGACCGAGGTAGATCTCGTCGACGATCGTGGTGCCGCCCCGTTCGCGCACGGCCTGCACGATCGCCCCCATCTCCTGCGGCTCGATCGAGGTGCCGGTGGGATTGGACGGCGACGCGAGCAAGACACCGCGCGTGGCCGGCGTCCACGCCGCCCGCACCGACCCCGCATCGAGCTGAAAGCGATGCTCCGGCCCGGCCGGCAGCAGGCGTGCACGGGCGCCGGTGGCCGAGACGAAGTGCCGGTTGCAGGGGTAACAGGGGTCGGGCATCAGCACCTCGTCTCCGGTCTCGAAGAGCGCGAGGCTGACCAGCTGCAGCGCGGCCGATGCACCGGCGGTGATGAAGATGCGATCCGGCGCCACATCGAGCTGCCAGCGGTCGCGGTACCAGCGGCTCAGTGCCTGGCGCAGCGCCGGAATGCCGGCCGAGGGTGTGTACTGCGTGCGCCCGGCGTGCAGGCAGGCTTCGGCCGCGGCGACGACGAGCGGCGGGGCCGTGAAGTCGGGTTCGCCGATGTTGAGGTAGATCATCGGCTCGCCGCCCGTGGCCGGGTCGCAGGCGGGGCTGGCCGCGACTTCGCGCGCGGCCTTGGCCATTTCCATGACGTAGAAAGGCTCGATCGAGTCCAGGCGAGTGGCTAACTTCATGCGGCTTCTTCGAAGGTGTCCTGACCGAAGGCGGAGGCCATTTGATCCTGGCGTGGTGTGTACAGCACCTTCGCCGAGGCGCATCATGCACGCCCGCCCTGCAGCGCAGAGACACCCCGACGGGGACCCCACCATGACCAACCCCACCGCGCCCCTGCCCGCCAGCGAGCGGCTGCCCGTCGTCGATGTGCTGCGCGGCTTCGCGCTGATGGGCATCCTGATCATGAACATGCCCGGCTTCAGCTACAGCGGCTGGCATGAGGCCGATGGCTCGCACTACTGGCCCGGTGCGATCGACCAGATGGCCGAGAACGTGCGCGACGCGCTTTTCTCGGGCAAGTTCAACAGCCTGTTCTCGGTCCTGTTCGGCCTCGGCTTCACGATCCAGTACACGCGTATGCAGCAAAGCGACCCGCTGCATGCCGACGGCCTGTACCTGAGACGCCTGCTGGTGCTATTCGTGATCGGCGTGCTGCACGCCTGCGTGTTCTGGTTCGGTGATGTGCTGCACGTCTATGCGCTGCTGGGCATCGTGCTGCTGATGGGACTGCGCCGTGTCAGCGACCGCGGGCTGCTCTGGATCATGGGCGGCTGCATCGTCTACCCGCTGCTGGCCAACCTCTTGCGCGTGGCCTTCGTGACCAAGGAGTTCACCGCCAGCCGCGTGGCGATCGGCAAGGGCTTTGCAGCCACCAACGACGCGGCCTATGGCGCAGGCAGCTTCTTCGACACCGCGCACGAGAACCTGCGCACGATGGCGTACTTCTATGGCGACCTGTACTCACTGTGGGGCACCTTCGGCTGGTACGTGATGCTGACGCTCACGATGCTGATCGGCGTGCTCGCCGGCCGCCGCCGTTGGGCGCAACGCATCCCCGAGCTGATGCCGCAGATCAAGCGCCTGACCTGGGTCATGCTGGTGCTGGGGCTGGCACTGTCGGCCACGGCCACCGTGATCTGGGAGATGAACCGCGCGCCGGGCCCGTCGCTGATCAAGACCTTCGCCAGCCTTTGTTATCAACTCTCCCGGCCCACGTTGATGGTCTTCTACGTGCTGCTGATCGTGCAGCTGTTCCAGAACGGCCGCTTCAAGCCGCTGTTCAGGCCTTTCGAACTCGCCGGCCGCATGCCGCTCACCAACTACCTGATGCAGACGGCGATGTGCACCACCCTGTTCTACGGCTGGGGTTTCGGCTTGTGGGCGAAGGTGGGTCCGGCCTGGGGGCTGGTCTTGTCGCTCTTCATCTTCTTCGCGGTGCAGGTGCCGTGGAGCCACTGGTGGCTGAAGACCCACGAACGTGGTCCGATGGAGACATTGTGGGCGCGGCTGACCTACGGCAAGAGACGTCCCGCGCAGACCGCCCCGGCGACACCCGGCGCGGCTTGAGGTTCTGGTGGCCGAAAGCGGCTACGCCGCCGACTGGCGGCGCTTTTCGCGCGCTGCGGCGACCTCGGTCGGCCGCAGGTCGGCTGCGGCCTTGTCGAGGACTCCGTTGACGTACTTGTGGCCGTCGGTGCCGCCGAAGCTCTTGGCCAGTTCGACCGCTTCGTTGATCGCCACGCGGTACGGGATCTCGATGCAGTTCGTCAGCTCCCAGGTGCCGATGAGCAGCACGCCGTGTTCGACCGGCGACAGCGCACTCGTCTTGCGGTCGACGTGGCGCGCCAGCACCGCATCGAGCGCCGCGGCGTCACGGATGCAGCCGTGCAGCAGTGCGTCGAAGTGGGCACTGTCGCACTTGTCGAAACCGTCCTGCTCGCGCATGTGAGCGTCGATGGCGCCGGCGTCGTCGGCCGACAGCAGCCACTCGTAGAGACCTTGGAGCGCGAACTCGCGCGATCGGCGGCGCGCCGACTTGGGCGGCTGGCGCCGTGCCGGGGGCGGGTTCGGTTGCAGGTCGTTGTTCACGCCAAGTCTTCCAGCAGGTTGGCCATCTCGACCGCCACGCGCGCGGCGTCGCGGCCCTTGTCCTCGGCGCGGGCCCAGGCCTGGGCTTCGTTTTCGACCGTGAGGATCGCGTTCGCGATCGGCAGCTGATGATCGAGCGCGACACGTGTGACGCCGGCGCCGCTTTCATTGGCAACGAGTTCGAAGTGGTAGGTCTCGCCGCGCACGATGCAGCCGATGGCGATGAGCGCGTCGAAGTCGCCGCCGTCGGCGAGCGCCTTCAGCGCGACCGGGATCTCGAGCGCGCCGGGCACGCTGACGTGTTTGATGTCGCGCCCTCGCACGCCCAGTGTCGCCAGTTCGGCGAGGCAGGTCTGCGCGAGCTTGGCCGTGATGGCGTCGTTGAAGCGGGCGCGCACGATGCCGATCGCCAGGCCTTCGCCTGCCAGTTCACCCGCCAACTCGCGCTTGTCGCCCTTGTCTGCACCTTGCACCGCGTCAGTCCTTTCGCGCCCGCACCGGCAGGAAGCCGGTGACCTCGAGCCCGTAGCCCGTCATGCTGGGCATGCGGCGCGGGCTGCCGAGCAGTTTCATGCGGCCGATGCCCAGTTCGCGCAGGATCTGCGCCCCCACGCCGTAGGTGCGAAGGTCCATCTGGGCACGGTGGGTGTCGGTGCTGCCCGCAGGCGGCATCAGTTGGGGCAACAGCGCCTCCACGCCCTGGCCGCAGTTCAGCAGCACGGCCGCGCCGGCTTGGGCCTCGCGCAACGCCGCGAGCGCGTGCGGCAAGGGCCAGGAGTGGTGGCTCTCGCCTGCGTCGAGCAGGTCGAGTGCGGTGAAGGGTTCGTGCACACGGACGAGCACCTCGTCGTCGGGTGTCCAGCGTCCGCGTGTCAGCGCCAGGTGCAGCCCGCCGCTGCGGTCGCGGAAGGCATGGCAGTCGAACTCGCCCTGGGCGGTCAGGAGCTTGCGGCTGCCCACGCGCTGGATGAGTGATTCGTGCTGGCTGCGAAAGCCGATCAGGTCGGCGATGGTGCCGATCTTCAGCTGGTGTTCCTGCGCAAACACCTGCAGGTCGGGCAGGCGCGCCATCGTGCCATCGTCCTTCATGACCTCGCAGATCACGGCGGCGGGTTCCAGGCCGGCCATGCCGGCGAGGTCGCAACCGGCCTCGGTGTGCCCGGCGCGCATCAGCACGCCGCCGTCCTGTGCCAGCAGCGGGAAGATGTGCCCCGGCTGGACCAGGTCGGACGCCCTGGCGTCGCGCGCCACCGCGGCCTGCACCGTGCGCGCGCGGTCGGCGGCCGAGATGCCGGTGGTGACGCCGGTGGCGGCCTCGATCGAGACCGTGAAAGCGGTGCCGTGTTTGGTGCCGTTGCGGCTCGCCATCGGCGGCAGCTGCAGGCGCTCGCAGCGCTCGCGGGTCAGCGTCAGGCAGATCAGCCCGCGCGCATGGCGCGCCATGAAGTTGATCGCGGCGGGCGTGACGTGTTCGGCCGCGATCACCAGATCGCCTTCGTTTTCGCGGTCTTCCTCGTCGACGAGCACGACCATGCGACCGGCGGCCAACTCGGCCACGAGCTCGGGGATGGGTGAAATCGACATGTTTCGATTGTAGGCGGCGGCCCTTTTTGGGCCCCGCTCCGGCTAGGCGGACGCGAAGGCCTGGGCAGCGGCGTGGCGGGCCATCAGGCGAGCGTCGCCGCCGATCAGCTGCACGTCGGTGAAACGCCAGCGCGGGGCGTCTTCGAGCGCTTCCAGACGCGCCAGGTCGGCGATGCCGCGGGCGTCGCCGAGCAGCATCGGCGCCAGGTAGACCAGCAGCTCGTCGACCAGTCCTTCACGCAGCAGCGAGGCGTTGAGCCGGTGCCCGGCTTCGACGTGCAACTCGTTGACGCCGCGCCATGCCAAGTCGGCCATCATCGCGGCGAGATCGACCTTGGCGCCCAAGCCAGGTTGGAGGGCGATCTCGGCGCCGGCGGCGGCGAGCGCGGCGCGGCGCACGGCGTCGTCCGCCGCGCCGTAGATCAAGGCTGCGCCGGGCGGGGAGAGCAGCCGCGCGTGCGGCGGCGTCTCGAGTCGCGAGTCCACCACGACACGCAGCGGTTGGCGCTCGGTGGGCACGAGCCGGACGTCCAGGCGTGGATCGTCGTCCAGCACCGTGCCGACGCCGGTGAGCACGGCCGACGCACGCCGGCGCCAGGCGTGGCCGTCGGTGCGTGCGTCAGCGCCGGTGATCCACTGGCTGCGCCCGTTGTGCAACGCGGTGCGCCCGTCCAGTGACGCCGCGATCTTCATCCGCACCCAGGGACGTGCACGTTGCACACGCGAGAAGAAGCCGATGTTGATCTCGCGGCAGGCCTGTGCGATCGCGCCGCCGGCCCCATCGACCACGATGCCGGCAGCGCGCATGCGGGCGATGCCGGCGCCGGCCACCTGTGGGAAAGGGTCCCCGGTGCCGATGACCACACGTGCCAACCCGGCCGCGATCAGCGCGTCGCAGCAAGGCGGCGTGCGGCCGTGATGGGCGCAAGGTTCCAACGTGACCCACGCGGTGCCACCGGTCAGCGAAGCGCCGGACGCCGCGGCCTCGCGCAGCGCCATGACTTCGGCGTGTGCGCCGCCCGCCTGTTGCGTCGCGCCCCGCCCGACAATCCGCCCGCTGGCATCGGCCAGGACACAGCCGACTCGCGGGTTCGGCTCGGTGACGCCGATCGCGCCTTGGGCCAGCGCCAGGGCCTGCTGAAGGTGGGCGAGATCGCGGTCGTCGGGGGCCATGCTCCCAGTCTAGGGTGTGCACGCGGCTGCTTTCGAGTCCCGCGCGCCGTGTCGGTTCGAAACCGCGGCGCCATGGGGCCCGGGAAGGGCGCCACGGAGAACTGCTCAGACTTCGCGGCGACGCCTGGCGAAAGCGATGCTGGCGAGCCCGAGCGCCATCAATGCGTAGGTCGAAGGCTCGGGAATCGGCGTGGTCGACGTCACGGTGGACAGCGTCGCGTCGTCGATCACGAAGCGATTGGGCGCGCCGCTGAAACGCACCTGGTCGATCGCCTGGCCGCTCAGGTCGGCGGCCGAAATGGTGAACTCGGTCCAGCCGCAGAAGGCGTCTTCGCTGGGTTCGCAGGTGCTGAGGTCGAACTGTGTGCCGCTGACGAAAGAGCCACTCGAGAAGAGGTCGATCGACGGGTTCGAGCCCAGGCTGGCGTTGTAGAAAACCGAGAAGCCGGCCAGCGTGACGCCAGTGCCGAGCCGGAAGCCGAAGGCGCTGGCGCTGACCGACCCGGCCGCGCTGAGGCCGGAGTGGGCGTCGAGGAAGTTGCCGGCGCCGTCCGGGTCCCGGAGCGAGTTGATCGCGAGCGTCCCGCCGTCGACGACCACGTCGTAGAGGAATGGGGGGCGGGCGCGGTCGTACGGCGCGTCGCCGTCGTAGTAGGCGAGGATCTCGGCGCCGAGGCCCGAGTTGGCCCCCTCTGCCGCCGTGCCTGCGGGCGGGATGTTGTCGAAGTCGAGCGTGAAGTTCTTGGCCAGCGAAGGCCCGCAGGCGGCGCACGAGATCAGGGCTGCAATCGCGAGGCGGGTCGGACTCATGGCGTACTCATGACAACAATGACCGTGAAACAACGCGCAGGCATCGGGGGCTGGGCATCGATGCGCGATCGACTTTACAAGTCAATGAACACAGTTTCACGGCCCGGCCCCCCCTCCCCCCGAAACCGGGGGTGCCCGCCCCCGCGAACGGGCGGTTGACGGGGTTGCCGACAGCAGCGTGGTGGATCACAGCCGCGGTGGGCGGCACGGCGGCGCGTCAGGGCGGCGCAGGCTGGTGCACCAGCGTGTTGCTGTTGACGAAGTCACCCGACAGCGGATCGGCGGCCACGTCGGTCGGGCACTGGTGGGCGACGGCGTCGTCGCCACCCCGGATGACGAGGAAATTCTGGTTCGTGAGCGGCTGGCTGGCGGTCACGTTGGTGTAGCTGCGCGGGTGCAGGCGGTTGGGGATGACTTGCGCGTCGTTGTTCGCGGGGGTGTAGCGGCAGACGCGGTAACGGCTGGCGTCGGCGTCCGCGGCATTGGCGGAAATCACCCACGGCACATTGCCGGTGTCGATGAAACCGGCGGGAACGACCGTCGACAGGCCGGACCAGATCCGGCTCGCATTCGAGATCACGGCGCAGTAATAGCGCACCACGGTGACCAGCGCCGCCTCGACGGAATCGACCGGCGCCGACGTGAAGCAGAAGTGATCCGGCGTTGGCGGCGTCGGGTGACCGCTGCTGGTCAGGGCGAGGGAGATCGACAGGTTGAGTGCGTTGCTGGTCGGGTTCTCCGCATCCGCGGCGGTGGGCTGGGCCGTGCCGGTGGAGAAGCGCACAAAGCCGCTCAGCAGCTGCGCCGTCGTGTTGTCGCTGCAGGCCTCGAGGTCGATCGCGGTCAGGTCTTCCTGCCGCGTCGTGACGCTGTCGCAGATGCCGACGATCATCCCGCTCAGGTTGTTGATGACCCAGGCGATGGAGCCGTTGTCGGTGCCCGGCGCCGGCGGCTTGAAGACGCTGAGCCCGCCGCCGATGCCGACCGACTGGGGCGGGATCGACGGGTGGCGGCCGCCGGGCTGGCGCACCGGGATGCCCCTGGGTCGCGCGCGCAGCAAGAGAGACACCCGCGGGTCGTTGGCGCCCACGATGCTGTTCAGCTCGACACGCTGGGCCTCGCCGTTGCGGTCGGTCCAGTCGACACGGACTTGCAGCTCCTTGCGGTCGGGGTTGGTTCGCGCGACCACCGCCTGAGACACGGTGAAGGTCGTGTTGGTCGTGTAGCCGGCCACCGGCTCCGACCGGCTGGCGATGGCGGCGTAGCTTTGCGGGTCTTCTGCAGGGTCGATGGCCGAAAACGCACGAACCGACTCCATCGCCTCTTGCGCGATCCGCACCGCTTCGGACCGTTGCTTGGAGACGTCGGCGTTGCCGCGCAGCGTGGCCTGGATGCCGGCCACGGCGAGCATGCCGAAGGCCATCACGGCCAGCGCGACCAGGGCCTCGACGAGCGAGGTGCCTCGGCTCGCCCTTCGCGCGCGGGTGCTCGTCACCGGAAGTCCCTCCAACTGCCCGGAACGCGGACGATGGAGCCGAAGTCCAGCGCATCGCGAACCTGTGCCTTCTTCAGATAGTTCAACACGGTGGCGTCGAAAACGATGGCGGGCGCGCCCGCGACGGTGAAGCGACCGTCGTCGGTAGGGTCGACGGCAGACCGACCTTCGGCGACGAACGCGCCGTTGACGAGCGCGGTGCTTCCGGTCGCGACCCAGCGCGCGCCGCGGCTGTAGACCACGCCGTTGATCGTGACGTTGCTGCCGTTGCCGAAAGTCATGTCGCCACTGGCGATGACGACGGCCGGCGCTGCGACGCTGCCGATCGTGACCGGCGGCGCGTCGTCGTCGATGATGAGATCGCCGTCGATCCAGATGACGCGACCGGGGAATCGAGCCGCTGCGTCGATGAGCTTCTGGGCGCACGCGTCGGCGCAGGTCATTCGCACCACCGCCGGCTGCGTGCGGTAGACCGCCGGCGGCATGCCGAAGGCGGCGAGGAACATCCATTCCCCGCGTGTCAGTCCACCGGCGTGCGCCGGGCCTGTGTAGTAGGGACCCGGCAGGGAGTCATCGACGTCGACCACGAGCGCAGGGCTGCCCGCCGGACCCATGAAGTTCGCTGGCGTGACAGTACCTCCGGCATTGATGACCGCACCTTGTGCATTGGACACACGGATGTCGGGTGCATCCAGGTCGCCCCGCACTGTCATTGCGGCTGCGGGTGTCTGGGTCAACGACGGGGCCAGGCCCACCAGGGCGTTGACCTCGGCCACCGCGTCCGAGCGTTCGGTTGCGCCAGCAAAACATTGGTTACCGAAATTGCTGCAGCCTTGTGACCAGACTCGCACCACCCCTGGTTGGTCCACGGTCTCGAGCCGGATGCGGAAGGTCGGTTTTGGTCCCGCACCGGCCGGTTCCGCGAGCACCGGGGCCGCGCCGGACGGACAAGAGCAGGACCAGCGAGGCTGGCCTCCTTCATCCTTGCCCAGGACACAACTGGGCTGCAATGCCTCATCGACGCCAGCGTTGTCCCATTGCCTGGCGCGGAAGTAACCTTCCGGCCTCAGTGGTGCGGGCTCCAGATGGCGATTGCGAAAGCTGTCCGTCGCGATGTTGTTGGTGTCGGCGCACACGTCGTCCACACGCCCGCCATTTAGCATCGCGATGGCCCACTCGAGCCCGGCTTCGGCGGCCTCGAAAGCCTGCGTCGAGCGGGCGTTGTTGGCCGAGGTGCGCTGCTCGAAGATCATGTTGCGGCTGGCGTAGGCGGCCACCATCGACATGATGAAGAACAGCACCATCACGACGACCAGCGCACCGACGCCGCGTTGTGTGCGATGGGGGGGGCGGTGCAGGCGTGGCATGGGGCTCGCTCAGGCCGGGCAGGCGCTGGGGGTGCCGACGTCGTTGCGCAGGCGCACGTTGTTGCGGATGCTGCGCCGCACCGCGGAGTCGAATCTGGCGCTGGCCTCGATCTCGACCGTGAAGCTGCGCACGGCCTGGCTCGGCCAGCAGGCCGTGCCGCCCCCGGCGCACTCCTTGAAACAAGCCTGGACCACGTTCTCGTTGCGCACCGTGACGTCGAAACGGGTGACCCGCAGCACGTTCGAGTCGGTGAGCTCCTGCCACGCGTTGCCGATCAGCATCCGGATCGACTCGTTGTCGAGCTTGAAGCCGAAGCGTTCTTCGTCGACATCGACCACGCCGTCCTCGTTGAGGCGCGAGTAGACGAAGGTCACTTCGTCCGCAACGGCGCCGTCGGCATCCGGAGTGATCGAGGTGTAGGGATTGGCGACGACGCTGGGGCCCCCTTCGTACCAGACACCGGACTCGGCGCTGCCCCAATAACCCGAGCGCCGTAGGTCCCGGCTGATCAGGTCGGCGGTTGCACGCAGGTCCTGCTGAACCTGCGTTTCCAGCAGCATCCGGCGGTTGTCGCCGAGTTGGTTGACGGCGACGTAGCTGGCCGCGGCGACCACCACCAGGCCGATCGCCACGCCGACCAACAGCTCGACCAGCGACAACCCCCGCGACTGCCGGCGTCGCGAGGCGCAACGCGGATGGAATCTCAATCGGCGCATGCCGGGACTCCGCCGATGGTGCCGCTGGGCGAGCAGACCTGCGGCCGCCCGAGGGTGTTGGTGGCGGTGCGCAGCGCTCCGCCGGTCGAGCTCACGACCGTGATGCGAAAGTCGTTGCGGTTCGACAGGCCCTGAGGCCCGGAGAAGTCGACGAAATTGCCCGGTGAGGCGGGTGGCACGAGGGTCACATTGCTCGAGCGCAACACCTGGACGGTCTTGATTTCTTCGAGCTCGGCGACGTCGTCGCAGGCGGTGCCTATGGGCCTGCGGCAGTCGCAGCGCCCGATCGCCACGCCTGCGGTATGGATCGTGTAGCAGGTCATGTCGGGATCGTCGACCCGCAGATGGACACGAACAGGGCGGTTGCGCGGGATCGACTCCGATCGCGCGTATTGCAGGTCGGTCACCAGCTCGGCGTTGACCGCTTTCAGGCGCTGGCGGATCGCGAACTCGCGCATCGCAGGCACGGCGACCGCCAGAAGGATCGCCGCGACGAAGACGACCGTCATCAGCTCGATCACGGTGAAGCCGCGCGCGCAACGCGCTCGCTCCCGGCGCATCATCGATTCCAGCATCGCGAGGTCCCCGAGCTGTCTACCGTGTTGCCCGCGTCGACCGAGTTGTAGCGGAAGTTCCCGCCCTGAAGCGTCAACACCAACTTCACGCAGGCGCTGTCCGAGGCCTGCGACGTGCCGGTAATGGCGCTTGCGGTGACCGTGTAACCCGTGGCGCTGACATCGATGAGGCTCACCTGGTAGTAGCCGCTGGCCGTCGAGTCCAGCAGTCCGAGGCCGCCATCTGGGACCGCTCCGGTCAGGTCGGCGTTGTAACTCGGGTTGTTCGCGCGCCAGCGCTCCTGCGCCTGCTGGACCTGTGTCAGCGCGGCGAACGCGTCCGAGCGGCGGCCTTTCCGTACCGAGTCGATGAACGAGGGCAACGCGATCATGGCCAGCACGACGATGACCGCCACCACGATCATCAGCTCGATCAGCGTGAAGCCGCTGGTGCGGCGCTTGCATCGTTCGGATTGACGCATGGGACGGTGATTATTTGTTGCGGCACGCGAGGTTGGGCCGGTCGTCGAACACCACTCGTCGGCTGCAATACGCCGCTCGTCAGGTGTCCGGCAGGGGTGGCCCGCGCGCCCTGGTCAGCAGGCCTTGTAGCCGGCGACTTCGCGGTTGGGCGAGCAGGAGCGGACGCGCCCGAGCACGTTGATCACCTGGTGCACGGCGGCGCCGCTGTCCTGCGCGAAGCGCACGCTGCCGGTCGGTGTGCTGGTTCCGCGGACGGGGTCGAACACGATCGAGCGCACGTTGGCACGCATCGCGACCGGGCCGCCGTCGGCAAAGCGCACCATGCGCTGCGACTCGGCGCCGTTGCGGCACACGGCCTCGCCGGACGCGCCGCACTCGCAGTCGCTGGCGGCGCCGGTGTGGACGATGTAGCAGCTGGCGCCGTCCCGCGCATCGAAGCTGATGCGCAGCGCGGCGTTGCCCGCCACCGCCAGGCTGCGGGTGTGCTGCACGTCGGTCTCGAACTCCGCGGCGGTGTTGACGAGCGCCTGGCGCGACTTGAAGCCACCCATGCCGGGTATCGCCGTGCTGGCGGCGATGGCCAGCACAGTGGTCACGACCATGCTCTCGATGAGCGTGACGCCACGGGCTGCGTGGCGCCGGACGGCACGGCGGGTGAAGAGGCTTGGGTTCATGGTCGGACTCCAGTGCTGACGTTGTGACGTCACTGTAGGAATCCGGCCGCGGGCGCGCGTCCCCTGCGAGTGGGAGCGGCGGCGGGTTTCTGGAGGGCCCCCTTTCGGGGGATCAGATGTCCTTGATCAGTTGCCTGAACTCGTCGACGTCCTCGAAGCTGCGGTACACGGAAGCGAAGCGCACGTAGGCGACCTTGTCGATGCGCTTGAGCTCGCGCATCACCAACTCACCCAGGCGCGTCGTCGGCACCTCGCGCAGCGTGCCGGCGAGCAGCTTTTCCTGGATCCGTTCCAGCGCGGCGTCGACCTGTTCCACACTGACCGGGCGCTTGCGCAGCGCGAGCAACATCGAAGAGCGCAACTTGGCGATGTCGAAGTCGACCCGCCCGCCGTCGCGCTTGACGACGGTGGGCAGCGCGACCTCGGGGCGCTCGTAGGTCGTGAAGCGGCGCTCGCAGTTCAGCCAGCGCCGGCGCCGGCGCACGACCTCGCCTTCGTCGGACTCCCGCGTCTCGACGACCTGGGTTTCGTCGTGGCTGCAGTAGGGGCAGCGCATGGGGCGCTAGCGGCCTTGGCCGCCGCCGGGCCGCCCCAAGGCGGCCAAGCGCCCCCTCGGGGGGCCGCGACGCGGCTTGGCCGCTAGCTTGGGGGTCGTCACCTGTAGACCGGGAAGTCGCGTGTCAGCGCCGCGACCTTGGCGCGCACGGTCTTCAGGTTGGACTCGTCTTGCGGCTTGTCCAGCACGTCGGCGATCAGGTGGGCCGTGGCGCGTGCCTGCGCCTCGCCGAAGCCGCGTGTGGTCAGCGCCGGCGTGCCGAGGCGGATGCCGCTCGTGACCATCGGCTTCTGCGGATCGTTCGGGATGCCGTTCTTGTTGCAGGTCATGTGCGTGAGGCCCAGAACCGCCTCGGCTTCCTTGCCGGTGAGACCCTTGGGGCGCAGGTCGACCAGCATCACATGGCTTTCGGTGCGGCCGGAGACGATGCGCAGGCCGCGCTCGATCAGCGTCTCCGCCAGCACACGTGCGTTGTCGAGCACCTGCTGCTGGTAGGCCTTGAACTCCGGCGCCAGCGCCTCCTTGAACGCCACCGCCTTGCCGGCGATGACGTGCATCAGCGGCCCGCCCTGGATGCCGGGAAAGATCGCGCTGTTGATCTTCTTGGCGATGGCCTCGTCGTTCATCAGCACGATGCCGCCGCGCGGGCCGCGCAAGCTCTTGTGGGTGGTGGAGGTCACCACGTCGGCATGCGGCATCGGGTTCGGGTACACGCCTGCGGCGATGAGGCCGGCGTAGTGCGCCATGTCGACCATGAAGATCGCGCCGATGGCCTTGGCCACCCGGGCAAAGCGCTCGAAGTCGATGCGCAGGCTGTACGCCGACGCGCCCGCGATGATCAGCTTGGGGCGGTGTTCGTGCGCCAGGCGCTCCATCGCGTCGTAGTCGATGGCCTCGTTCGCATCGAGGCCGTAGCTGACGACCTTGAACCACTTTCCACTCATGTTGAGCGCCATGCCATGGGTCAGGTGCCCGCCTTCGGCCAGGCTCATGCCCATGATCGTGTCGCCGGGTTGCAGCAGCCCGAAGAAGACCGCCTGGTTGGCTTGCGAACCCGAGTTCGCCTGCACGTTGGCGAAGCCGGCGCCGAAGAGCTGCTTGACGCGGTCGATCGCCAGCTGCTCCACCACGTCGACGTACTCGCAGCCGCCGTAGTAGCGCTTGCCGGGGTAGCCCTCGGCGTACTTGTTGGTCAGCTGCGAGCCTTGTGCGGCCATCACGGCCGGACTGGTGTAGTTCTCCGACGCGATGAGCTCGATGTGCTCTTCCTGCCGGCGGTTTTCAGCCTCGATCGCGGCCCAGGTCTCGGGGTCGATGCGGGCAATGGTGGATTGATTGCGGTCGAACATGGCAGTCCTCTTCAGGAGTGAAGGGCCATCGGGTGTCACCAAGAAGCGGTGGCTTTCGAGGGCTGCCCAGGCGCACGGCGGGCGCCGGCTGTGACGGCCGGCCTGCGCTCCCCGGTGGTCTGCCACCTCGGGGCCGGCATCTCGCCGATGGGCCCCTATCGCCAGTTGCGCAGGGCGCCAGTGTAGCGGAGGCTCAGGGCCGCAGCAGGGCGACGCGGCCGTCGGCGGGCGTGTCGTCGGCGGTCGGTGAGGGCTCGGCAGCAGGTGCTGCGGCGGGGCTCGCCACTGGGGCGTGGGCGGGGGCCAGCGCAGGCGTGGCCGCGGGCACATGGGGGGTGGCAGGCGCTGCGGCCGTGACGGACGGTGTCGACGGGGCGTTCAGGGGCACGCCCTTGCCGTCGGCGACTCGGCGCAAGTAACTCTGTTCGGCGAGCACGCGGCCGGCATAACCGCTGTCGTGGGGCAGGTTGGCCGCGCCGACGTAAAAACGCAGACCGGCCTCGAGGCTGCCGGCGCGTGCGATGCATTCCTTCAGTACCTGCACGCCGACACGCAGGTTGGTGAGCGGGTCGAACGCGGCATGGTTGCCGCCGAAGGGCATGTACTTGTCGTCATGTATATGGGTCATGACCTGCATCAGACCCTGCGCGCCGACGGTGCTTTGCGCAAAGGGATTGAAGCTCGACTCGATCGCCATGATGGCCAGGATCAGCGTCGGGTCGAGCCCGGCGCGCTGGCCGATAGCCCAGGCTTCCTGCACGATCCGGCTGATGGGTTCGGGCGCCACCTTGTAGCGGCGCGAAATCCACTGCGCCACGGCAGCCTGCTGGCGCGGCAGGTCGCCCGGGTCGACCGCGGTCGCCCGGCTCACGGCATCGGGCTCGTTGATCGCCAGCAGCACATCGCCATTGGCTTCTGCACGAGCGACGTGTCGCGACTGCAGCCAGGCCCGCGCCTGGACCTCGGCTTCGTGCACCAGATCGCGATTGCCTGCAGCCAGCACCAGCACCGCCACGACGGCCAGGCCGACCGCCGCGAGCGAGTTGTGGCTGATCTCGAGCAGGCCATGGCCGACGTCGCGCATGAACACGCCCACCGAACGGCGTGTGGCGCGGAATGCGGATCGCAGTTGGGCAAGAGCCTTCATGCTTGTCCTTTTGTCACCACCCACCATGCTGTACCCCGGCGGGGCCGGCGGGCGGTGGGGATAATCGTTCTCTAGAGCGCAGGCCTCTGTGGGCCCTGGACGCGGAGGATTGGGGGCAACCTGGACGCCGGCCGCAAAGGGCGACTGCGCGGGTAAACCCTCAATCTGGGTGTTGATTCGGATTCTAGGAACCGAGCTATACATGGTCAAGCATATAGAGTTGATCTCTAATGCCTATTTGGCATGAAGTATCGCGACCTTCGCGACTTCATGGCGCAGCTGGAAAGCCTCGGCGAGCTGCGTAAAGTGCCTGAGACGGTGTCTCCGAAGCTCGAAATGACGGCAATCGGCGATTCCGTCCTGCGCGCCGGTGGCCCGGCGTTGCTCTTCGAGCACCCGGCCGGTTACAAGATTCCCTGCCTGACCAACCTATTTGGCACGACTCGTCGGGTCGCACTCGGCATGGGGGCGGCGTCGGCGGCCGACCTGCGCGACGTCGGGCGCCTGCTCGCCGGGCTGAAGGAGCCTGAGCCGCTGCGCGGCCTGAAAGACGCCGGCAAGCTGCTCCAGATGGCCAAGGCGGTCTGGGACATGAAACCCGCCACGGTGCGCCAGGCGCCTTGCCAGCAAGTCGTGCTGGAAGGCAGCGACGTCGATCTGGCGACCCTGCCGATCCAGACCTGCTGGCCGGAGGATGCCGGCCCGCTCATCACCTGGGGCCTGGTGGTCACGCGCGGCCCGCAGGGCGTGGCACAGCCGCGCCGGCGGCAGAACCTGGGCATCTACCGCCAGCAGGTGATCGGGCGCCGGCAACTCATCATGCGCTGGTTGACCCACCGCGGCGGTGCGCTCGACTTCCGAGAATTCGCGCTTGCCAATCCGGGCCGGCCTTTCCCGCTCGCGGTGGCGCTGGGCGCCGACCCGGCGACGATCCTGGGCGCCGTGACGCCCGTGCCCGACACACTGTCGGAGTACCAGTTCGCGGGTCTTCTGCGCGGCAGCCGGACCGAGGTGGTCGACACCGGCGTCGGCGAGGGCAGCCTGATGCTGCAAGTGCCGGCCAGCGCCGAGATCGTGCTCGAAGGCCGGATCCCGGCGGCGGCGCCGGGCCACAGCGGCGAAAGCGAAGCCGGTGTGCGCCTGAAGGAGCAAGGCGGCTACCTGCACGCGCTCGAAGGCCCCTTCGGCGACCACACCGGCTATTACAACGAGCAGGACTGGTTCCCGGTCTTCGAGGTCACACGCCTGACGATGCGCAGCGCGCCGATCTACCACTCCACGTACACAGGCAAGCCGCCCGACGAACCCGCGGTGCTCGGGGAGGCGCTGAACGAGGTTTTCGTGCCGATCCTGCAGAAGCAGTTTCCCGAGATCGCCGACTTCTACCTGCCGCCCGAAGGTTGCAGCTACCGCATGGCGGTGATCTCGATCCGCAAGGCCTACCCGGGCCACGCCAAGCGGGTGATGTTCGGGCTGTGGAGCTTTCTGCGCCAGTTCATGTACACCAAGTTCATCGTCGTCACAGACGACGACGTCAACATCCGCGACTGGAAGGAAGTGGTCTGGGCCATCACGACCCGAATGGACCCGGTGCGCGACACCACGCTGGTGGAAAACACACCCATCGACTACCTCGACTTCGCGTCGCCCGTCAGCGGGCTGGGCGGCAAGATGGGGCTCGACGCCACGAACAAGTGGCCGGGCGAAACGGCGCGTGAATGGGGCCGCACGATCCGCATGGACGCTGCCGTCGAGGCGAGGGTCGAGCCGATCCTGCGCAGCCTGCTGGCGCGCAAGTAAAGCTGGCGAATTTCGGCTCGCAGGGCTTGCGCATCGGCGCCTGGAAGCCTATCGTCAAGACGCCTGTTCAACAGGTCAAACCGACGGCGCAGTCCCTGCGCGTCAGGAGCCCCGGACCTCTTACCTCCGGAGCCCCAAACGGTGGCGAGAGCCACCCGCCCCTCCGGGTCGCAAGGCGCGGAGGGGTTTCGCTTTCAGGGCACCGCGCGAATCATGTCGACCGCCTTCTCGGCGATCATGATCGTCGGTGCGTTGGTGTTGCCGCTGACGATGCGCGGCATGATCGACGCATCCACCACCCTCAGGCCGTCCAGCCCGTGCACCCGCAACTGCGCATCGACCACGTCCATCGGACCGCGACCCATGCGGCAGGTGCCCACCGGGTGGTACACGGTGTCGGCACGGTCGCGGACGAACTGCTCGATCTGCGCATCGGTCTGCGCCGCCGCCGACGCCGGATGTTCGCGCCCGCCGTGGCCGGCCAGGGCAGGCTGCTGCAGGACCCGCCGCATGAGCTTGAAGCCACGCACCAGGCGGTCGACGTCGTCGCGTTCGGCGAGGAAGTTGGGGTCGATCAGGGGCGCGTCGAAGGGGTTGGCGCTCGCCAGCGTCAGGCTGCCGCGGCTCAAGGGTCTCAGCAGGCAGACGTGGCACGAGTAGCCATGGCCGAAGGTTGCCTTGCGCCCGTGGTCGACGAGTTTGGCAATGACAAAGTGCAGTTGCAGGTCGGGGATCGGTTCCTCGGGTGCGCTGCGCACAAAACCGCCGGCTTCGGCGAAGTTGGTCGTGAGCATGCCGGTGCGGTGCCGGCGCCACTCGATCGCACCGCGCAGCGCCCGCCAGACGCCGGTCGGGCTGACGCCGATCAAGTCCGTCAACTGCGGTGCCTGGACCACCTGGACGACGTCGATGTGGTCGTGCAACTGCTGGCCCACGCCGGGCAGGTCGTGTTGCACCGGGATGTTGTGCGACTGCAGGTGCGCGACCGGTCCCACGCCCGACAGCATCAGCAACTGCGGTGACTGCAGCGCGCCCGCGGCGAGCAGCACTTCGCGTCTCGCGTCCAGCGACTGGTCGACACCGTCCACGCGCACGTCCACGCCCACCGCACGCCGGCGCTCGAAGCGGATGCGGGTGGCCTGGGCGTTGGTCAACACCGTCAGGTTGGGACGGCCGAGGTGGGGTGTCAGGTAGGCCTTGGCGGCGCTGAAGCGCTCGCCTTGGCGGTGCGTGACCTGGTAGCTACCGACACCTTCCTGCTCGGCGCCGTTGAAGTCTCGGTTCTCGCTGAACCCGGCCTGCATAGCCGCGCGGACGAAGTCGGGGGTGTACCGATTGGGTGCGGCGAGGTCCATCACGTTCAGCGGCCCGCCGCTGCCGTGGAAGGCATCCGCGCCGCGTTCGTTGTGCTCTGCGCGCTTGAAGTAGGGCAGCACCTCGTCGTAGCTCCAGCCGGGGTTGCCGGCGGCGGCCCAGTGGTCGTAGTCGCTGCGGTGCCCGCGTGCGTAGACCATCGCATTGATCGAGCTCGACCCCCCCAGCACCTTGCCGCGCGGCTGGTAACCGCGCCGCCCGCCGAGCCCTGCCTGCGGCACGGTCTGGAAGGCCCAGTTGGCTTGACCCGTCTGCGCCATCAGCGCCATGCCGGCCGGGGCGTGGATCAACACACTCTTGTCGGCCGGCCCGGCCTCGAGCAGGCACACGTTGACGCCCGGGTCTTCGCTCAGGCGCCCGGCCAGTACCGAGCCCGCCGAGCCGCTGCCGATGACGATGTAGTCGTACACATGGGCTCCTTGAACGTCCGGCCGCGAACATAGTCCAGCTTGCCCGGCTTCTTCTGGAGCGCCCACTCCAAAGGCGACGGCGGCTCTGGGCTAGGCAAACTCCTGCGCCAGCAGCGCATACGAGCGGCGCCGCGCCGCGGGATCGTGCGCCCACGTGTTGACGACCACCTCCTCAAGCTGCAGGTCCGCTGCCAGCGTGCGCATCTTCTGGCCGACCTGCGCTGCCGTGCCGACCAGCGCCTTGTGGCGCATCGGCTCGATGCCGGCCAGCTCTTCCGGCGTGAAGCCGGTGCGCACGATCTCGTCCGGCGCACGTAGCGGCCCGAGCACACCGCGTGCGCGGTCGATGCGCCAACGTTCGCGGCTGAGTGCATGGTGCCTCGCTTCGGCCTCGGTGTCGGCGGCGAGCGCCCAGACACAGATGGTCGCCTGCGGCCGCGGGTGGCGCGCGCTCGGCCGGTACAGCGTGCGGTACAGGTGCAGCGCCTGCTCTGCGCCGGCGCCGTCCATGAAGAAGTAGGCAAAGGCATAGGGCACGCCCAGGTGCGCGGCGAGTTGCGCGCCGTAGTCCGAGCTGCCCAGCACCCAGACCTCGGGCTTGCGCGACACATCGTCGGCGTTCGCCGGCACCGGGCCGCGCGGGTGCGCCACCGCGCCATGGTGTGTGGCGCCGCCGACCCAGCGCTGCAAGTCCACCACCTGCTGTGGAAACTCGTCCGCCATGCCCGAGCCGTGCGGATTCAAGAGCTGCGCGGTGTGGCGGTCGCTGCCCGGCGCGCGGCCGACGCCCAGGTCGATCCGCCCCGGCGCCAGCGCGTCCAGGACGCGGAAGTTCTCTGCCACCTTGAACGCCGAGTAGTGCGGCAGCATCACCCCGGCGCTGCCGATGCGGATGCGCCGCGTGCGCGCCGCGACCGCCGCGAGCAGGACCTCGGGCGCGGTGCCCACGATGGTGGGCAGGCCATGGTGCTCGCTGACCCAGAAGCGGTGGTAGCCGTACGCCTCGCAGTGTTCGGCAAGCGACAGCGTGTCGCGGATCGCGGCATCTTCGGAAGAGCCGGCAAGCGAGATCGATTGATCGAGGACGGAAAGCTGCATCGGGGACCTTGTGGTGTGGCAGCGCTGGCGCTGAGCGCCGGTGCGCGGGATCATCATGCGTCGTTAAACTGCGCGCCCACCCCGACCGAGGCCCGACGTGTTCGCAGCTTTCGAGCGGCTCGTCCAACCTTACCCGGACGCGCCGCCCCCCACACCGCCGAAGGGGTTCTTTCCCTTCATCTGGGCCGCCACCGACGGCACACGGCGCTACATCGGCGCGATGATGCTGTTCACCGCCGCGATCGGCGCTTTCGAGGCGCTGCTCTTCGCCATGATGGCGCGCATCCTGGACTGGCTGGCCGAGACTGCGCCGGCGCAGCTCTGGGCACGCGAGCGCGACACGCTGCTGCTGCTGGCGGCGGTGCTGGTGGGCAGCATCGCGCTCGCTGCGCTGCAGTCGATGTTCAAGCAGCAGGCGCTTGCCGGCAACCTGCCGATGCGCCTGCGCTGGAACTTCCACCGCCTGATGCTCGCGCAGAGCATGAGTTTTTACCAGGACGAGTTCGCCGGCCGCATCGCGACCAAGGTCATGCAGTCGGCGCTGGCGGTGCGCGACGTCTGGATGATCCTGTGCGACATCCTGGTCTACGTCGTGATCTATTTCGTCACCATGGCCGCGGTGCTGGGCAGCTTCGACGCCCGCATGCTGGGGCCCTTCGCGCTCTGGCTCGGCCTCTACCTGGTGTCGATGCGCTACTTCGTGCCGCGCCTGGCGCAGACGGCGCAGGCGCAGGCCGACGCACGCTCGTTGATGACCGGCCGCATCACCGACGCCTACACCAACATCGCCACCGTCAAGCTGTTCTCGCATTCGCAGCGCGAGGCGGGTTACGCCCGCTCGGCGATGCAGGAGTTCCTCGTCACGGTGCACCGGCAGATGCGGCTGGTGTCGGGCTTCGAGATCGTGAACCAGTTGCTCTCGGTGCTGCTCATCGGGTGCACCGCGGGCGTTGCGCTGTGGCTGTGGACGCGCGGCGATGTGGGCGTCGGCGCGGTGGCGGCGGCGACCGCGATGGCCCTGCGCCTGAACGGCATCTCGCACTGGGTCATGTGGGAGATGGCGAGCCTGTTCGAACACATCGGCACGGTGCAGGACGGCATCGGCACGCTGGCGCGGTCGCAGACGGTGCTCGATGCGAAGGACGCGGTGCCGTTGGAGGTGCCACGCGGCGAAATCCGTTTCGAGCGCGTGAGTTTTGCCTACGGCGGCAAGAACAAGGTCATCGACGACCTCTCGCTGCACATCCGCGCGGGCGAGAAGATCGGCCTCGTCGGGCGTTCGGGCGCCGGCAAGAGCACGGTCGTGAACCTGCTGCTGCGTTTTTACGACCTGCCCGAAGGACGCATCCTGATCGACGGCCGGGACATCGCGCACGTGACGCAGAACTCGCTGCGCGAACACATCGGCATGGTCACGCAGGACACCTCGCTCCTGCACCGCAGCGTGCGCGACAACATCGTCTATGGCCGGCCCGACGCGAGCGACGCCGAGATGCGGCGCGCCGCCGAGCGCGCCGAGGCGCACGACTTCGTCGGCGGCCTCGTCGACCCGAAGGGACGGCAAGGCTACGACGCGCACGTCGGCGAGCGTGGCGTCAAGCTGTCGGGTGGCCAGCGCCAGCGCATCGCGATCGCGCGCGTCATGTTGAAGGACGCGCCGATCCTGCTGCTCGACGAGGCCACGAGCGCGCTCGACAGCGAAGTCGAAGCCGCGATCCAGCAGAGCCTGTACCGCCTGATGGAAGGCAAGACCGTGGTCGCGATCGCACACCGCCTGTCCACCATCGCCGCGATGGACCGGCTGATCGTGATGGACAAGGGGCGTGTGGTCGAAGAAGGCACGCACCAGCAACTGCTGGCGCACGGCGGGCTGTACGCACGCCTGTGGGCGCACCAGAGTGGGGGCTTCCTGGGCGAAGAGGCCGAGGACGAACCCGAACTGGTCAGCGCCAAGTAGGCGCGGGCAGATTCAGCCCAGGACGCGCAGCGAATAGTCGACAGCGCGCACGTCCTTCGTCAGCTTGCCGATCGAGATGCGGTCGACACCGGTGGCCGCAAACGCGCGCACCGTCTGCAGGTCGACGCCGCCGGACACCTCGAGCACGGCGCGGCCTGCGTTCAGCGCCACGGCGCGTGTCATGTCGTCGGGGCTGAAGTCGTCGATGAGCACGTTCTGCGCGCCGCCGTCGAGTGCCTGCTGCAGCTCTTCGAGGTTCTCGACCTCGATCTGGATCCCCACGCCGGCGTTCAGCGCGCGCGCCGCCGCGAGCGCGGCCGCGATGCCACCGCAGGCGGCGATGTGGTTCTCCTTGATCAGGATGCCGTCCCAGAGCGCCATGCGGTGGTTGCGGCCGCCGCCGATGCGCACCGCGTACTTCTGCGCCTGGCGCAGGCCGGGCAGGGTCTTGCGGGTATCGAGGATGGCGCAGCCGCGCGCGTTCGGCGACGCGCCCGCGATCGCGTCGACGTAGCCGCGTGTCACGCCGGCGACGCCAGAGAGCATCTGCAGGAAGTTCAGCGCCGGCCGCTCGGCGCTCAGCAGCGCGCGAGCGTCGGCTTCGATCGTGCAGACCGCTGTGCCGGCCACCACGGCCTGGCCCTCGGCCACCGGCCACGACACCTGGGCGCGTTCATCGAGCGCAAGCATGCAGCCGTCGAACCAGGGGCGGCCGCAGACGACAGCCGCTTCCTTGGCGATCACGTGCGCGCGTACGCGCCGGCCCGCGGGCACCAGCTGCGCCGTCCAGTCGCAGCGGCCGATGTCCTCCATCAGCGCGTCCCGGATGTTCCGCTGCTGCGCGAGCTCGAGGGTTTCGTTGTGTTCGAAGTTCATCGTCGGAGCCAGGTCGTGTCGGTGCGATCGAAGTGTCTCACTTGAAGAGCAGGGTCACGGCCACGGCGCCGAGGAAGGCCAGCATCAGGCGTCGGAAGCCGTCTTCGCTGAGCCGGTGGCGCACGGCGCGGCCCAGCCACAGGCCGCCGCCCATCGGCACGAGCGCCAGCGCAGACAGCCCGAGTTCGGTGCCGCCGATGCGCCCATGCCAGGCCATCGCGCCATAGAGCGGGATCGCCGCGCACAGGTAGATCACGCTGACGCAGCCGACGAACTGGTCGCGTGGCAGGCGCAGCGCCATCAGGTAACTCACGATCAGCGGCCCGGTCAGCGACGACACCCCGCCGAGCAGCCCCGACGCGAGCCCGACACCGGCGCCCCAGCGCCTTTCGCTGCGCGGTGTCACGTCCAGCCGCGGCTGCCAGGCCATCAGCAACACCGCGATCAGCACCGCCAGCGCGATCATCTGGCCGATCGCCTTGTCCGGTAGTGCGAGTGTCATCTGCACCGTCAGCAGCGTGGTCACGACCATCGTCCCGATCAGCGGCACGAAGCGCCGCACCGCCTGCGCCGGCACCTTCGTCTCCCAGGCCTGCCAGACGTTGGAGACCAGCACCGGGATCACCATCAGCCCGATCGCCTGGTGGCCTGGCATGGCCAGCGACAGCAGCGGCACCGCGACCAGCGGCAGGCCGACGCCGAGCGTGCCCTTGATGAAGCCGCCGAGCACGAAGGCTGCCGCGCCGAAGGCCAGCAGCGTCAGCGACGTCATGCGCCGCGAAACTCGACGTCGCACCCTTCGCGCGCTGATTGCAACAGCGCGAGGCAGACCTCGAGCGTGGCACGCGCCCAGGCGCCGTCATGCAGTGGTGGCGTGCCGCCGACGATGGCCGCGTGCAGTTCGTCGATCACTTCGTAACGTGGCAGCGGCGGCGCCGGCAGCGGCAGGTGTTTGCGCCGTGTGTCGCCGTAGACCCACACGCCGTCCGGCATCGGGCGCAGGTCAGCGCGCTCGCACGACACGATGACCGACCCGAAGTGCTGGTGATGCGGCGGCTGGGCGTGTGCAGCCGGCACGTAGGTGGGGCCGCCGTAGGTGCTTGCGGCCTTGAGGCGCGCCTCCTCGGCCGGATCGTTCAAGGTCGCCAGGCGTCTTCGAGCGAAACCGTAGTCGTCGGGCTTCTTGGGCGAGCCCATTTCGCCGATCCCGCCGCACAGCTCGTCGGAGTCGAAGTGACCGTAGCCGCTGTACGTGAGGGTGGCGAAGGTGCCGCTTTCGAACCACATCAGCAGGGCGTAGGCGCCTTCGGTCGGCCGCTCGGGCTCCCAGGCGCCGGTGGCCGCGCGCACGCGTGTCACCGGGCTGCCGGCGAGCAGGCGCACGATGTCGACCTGGTGCGCCGCCTGACTGAACACCACGCCGCCGCCGGCCTCGGTCTGCAGTTCCTCAGGCCGCCGCGGTCGATAGAGGAAGTCGGTGTAGTTCAGGGCGTGAATCATTCGCACCGGCCCCACGCTGCCGTCCGCGATCAGCTCGCGCGCCTTCAGGTACGGTGCATCGAAGCTGTGGCAATGGCCGACGATGAGCTGCACGCC